>CAMJHM010000104.1 GCA_946405515.1 uncultured Fibrobacter sp.
GCTTGTCGGCAGCGGCATAGTTCGGGCACTTCCAATTTTCCTTGCCGTCCAGGTTAATATCCTGCTTGCCCAGGTGCGGGCCACCCACGAGCATTCCCGGCACCGGATCGTCGACCATGTCGGATTCACTCGGACGGTGGTGCGGGTTGCGCGGGCTCCTGTAACCGAATCCCGTCACATAGGTAATGTCCTGCGGGTTCTTGCCGAGTAAGTAGTCAAGGCACTGCTGCGCCCCATCCAGGTAGCTCTTGTCGCCGGTGAGCAAGTAGGCATGCACCAGCACAATCCCGTTGTTCGCCATTGCACTGTTGCTGCCCCAGTTCCAGCTCCACGGGAATGCAGGCAAGCGGTAAGCACTCGTGTCGCCCACGGCACGGAGGTTGTTCGCCTCGTTCAGCACGACCTTCTTTGCGGCATCGACGAGTTCTTTTTCAAAGTCCGCAGAATCCAGCGCCACGCGGAATGCGGAAAGCATGTTCACATTACCCCACCAGGCGCCATCAGGCGTGAACGCATTTATCTTTAAGTCTTCCTGATATTCCGCTTTCTTAGACGCACGGAAAAGTTCCGCCGCAGCCCAACGGAATTCGTCCTTGCCGTTCTCGTCGCCGGGCATATAGCTACCCGTCTGCACGTCGTCGGGCTGCTTGTAGAAAGCTTCCGGATTCTTCTTGGCCCAGGCATACGCACTCTCGGCAGCCTTGAGCATCTTGTCGGCATAAGCCTTGTCGATATTCCTGTACACCACGCTCGCCTGCGCCATCACGGCAGCAAAGTCCAGCGAGGCCGTCACGTTCTTGATAATCGCGTAACGCGGAGCGATATCGTTTTCGGGCAGCACGCTTCCGCCGAACTTCAGCGTAGTCACCTTGTGGTACACGCCGCCATCCTTGTCCTGCATGGTCAGCATCCAGTCCAAATTGTAACGCACCTCTTCAAGGAGCTCCGGGTATTTCGGGAATTCACGCGGGATGTTCCAATGAAGCGAATCCGCATATTTCGGGAAATGTTCATAAATTTCGAGCAAAGTAAACACGGTGATGCCGGAGTTCACGATGTACTTGCCGTAATCGCCCGCATCGTACCAGCCGCGCTGCGACTTGATGGCCTTGCCAGCCCCCTTGCCGCCCGTCACCTTGTCGGAACCGTAGACGATTACCTTGTCATCCTTGTGGCCCGCGGCGCGCGCCCACTTGCCCGCATACTGCGGCTCCAGCGCCATGCTCGCACGCTGGTAGTAAAACCACTTGAGACTCGCCTTCACCAAATCGCCGTAGACATTTTTCCCGACGACAACGGGTGTACCCACATATTCGCCACCACGGAAAAGCCGATAAGTTCCAGGAGTCTTTACAGAAGAAATATCAAAGGTCTGCACTTCCTCGCCGCTGTAATCCCAGTCGTACACCAGGGGAGCCTTGAGTTTCAGGACCGTTTTTCCCTTCAGGTCACGGACTTCGAGCCCATTCGCATCGTTACCGGGGAAAACGACCGTCTTTTCGGCATCGGGATAATAACCCAGCTGGTTCACGAGGGGGCCAGCAAAAGCCGAAGAGGCAGATAAGAAGACCGCCACAAAAGCGGCCGTACAAAAACAAACATTCCATGACATATTCATGCCTAGAATATACTTTAAAACAGCCGAGTTCGAGCATAATGCACATCACATTCCGTTTTCAACGGGAAACAAAAGCCATCTGCAAGCCCTTTTTTATATTTGAACGCAGGAGGAATATGCCCCATGAACATAGACCTAAACAAAATTGCCCTTTCTCTCGCCTGTTGCGCCCTGCCGTTCGCGTTTACCGCTTGCGGCGATTCCACATCGACAGACGATCCGGAAATCGTAGAAGATGCCGCCCTGTCCAATTCCGAAGCGGAAGGCTCTTCCTCCTCCAAAGAAGGGAACTCCTCCAGCGCCGATAAAGATACTACTCCATCTTCACAGGATTCGACCTCACAGGATTCCTCCTCAAGCGCAGTCGACTCCCCAGAATCCTCTTCCAGCGAAGAAACCTTCAATTCAGAATCCTTCACCGACTCCCGCGATGGCAAAACCTATAAGCTCACCGAGATTGGCACCCAAATCTGGATGGCGGAAGACCTGAAATACGGGGATTCCAGCCTTTATGTATTTGCGGACGCAGAAACCGTTTGCCCCGAAGGATTCCACCTCCCCTCCTCCAAGGAATTCAAGACGCTTGTCGCCTACGTCGGTGGTGAAGATGTCGCCGGCCAGAAACTCAAGAGCACTACCGGCTGGCCGAACATGCCTGAATACGACAACTGGAACGGCACCGACGAATTCGGCTTCAATGCCAAGCCCGTCGAAAGCGGCAACGGTACAGGAACCGACGAAAACTTCTGGACATCCACGCACGACTTCGCCAACTACAGCACGATTGTCTTCTTCAAGTTTGACCCGCACCCTACCTCGAAAGTGGACTCGTCCGCACCCCAATCCGAATTCGGGAGCACAATCCCATTCTGCATAGGCGAACAAAACACGTCGCCCACGAGGACATGCTTCGTCAACGGCGAACCCGACACAAGACTCTCCATACGCTGCCTCAGCAACGTGCTCAAGTGCGGCAACAAATACATCGACTACACCCAACAATTCTGCCAGGATGACGTTGCCTACGACGTCTGCTACGGACACCAGTACGACGGCCAAAAGTACAACTGCGTGGACGGGGTTATCCGCGACCGCTCCACCGATTCCGTCTACAAGCCTTCTTGGATGCTCCTGAACTCGAAAAAGGAATACGGCCTATTCTTGGACACCCGCGATGGTCAATTCTACAAGACCATAGACATTGATGGAGTCGTCTGGTTTGCCGAGAACCTCAACTACGCACTCGAAGGTTCACTCTGCTTCGAGAACAACCAATACTACTGCGATATATACGGAAGACTTTACACACAAAAGCAGGTGCTTGACGAGGGAGATTCCATTCCCACCGGATATTGGCAGGGCATCTGCCCGCCGGGCTCACATGTATCAACCTACGACGAGTACTACACGGTTTACCAAGCGTACTCCTATAACGATCTGACAACCACCTATAAATTCGACGATTTCTACGACAACTACGCCCACAACACGAACGAAACCGGACTAAGCATCACATTCCCCGGAATCTACCCGCCCAGCTATTCGACCTATGAGCTCGAATGGGACAACCTGAACTACGATGCTTACTACATCGGTTCCGACTATACGCATATATATACGCGCGACTGGATTAGCAGGAACCTTAGTTCGTACCCGCATGGAGAGCGCGAGATTAACGACACGAAATACGGCAGTGTCCGCTGCGTTGTAGACTAGTCTGCTTTTTTCTTTTTCGTTCTTGTTCGTCCGACCGAAACAGTCGTGTTTCCCTTCGTAAAGGTAAAGCCCTTTCTAAGAGCAATCATAGTTACAGCAATGATAAGTGCAATGAGAATTGCCGAAACTGGGATAAGAACACAGGGAGCTGTTACCGTCTTCACGATAATGCTATCTTTTTTACAAGAATTGTATAATGACAAATATTGGTTATACGCTTCTTTTGATCCTTTGTACAATGAGTCTGCTGTTTTATATTGTTGCTCAAATTTGTCTTTCTTCTCTTGACAATCCTGATTTTGCTGTAAAACCTCGTTGCAAAAATCGTTCGAAAGATTATCTTCTGTTTTTTCAAGTTTTCCTTGAAGGTTCCCATTTTCCGCGGTCAATTCAAGAACTTTTTCATTCAGCTCTTCAATTTTTATTTTTAAGTTCTCGTTTTCGTTTGATAAGTTTTTCACATTTTCCGTTAGACCATTTTTTTCTACAACAAGAAGGGATACATCTTTTTTTAAGGTATCAGCAACACCTTTAATGGAATCTCGCTGCTTTCTAACTCGGTGAAAACCCTTCATGAGATTTTCATTGGCAAGTTCCTTATTAGAACTAAATAGTACTCCTTCTTGAGAAGGAATTCCGTTCTTTACCTCTTCTGCCATTTTTTACCTGTTCCTTTTTGGGGGTGTTTTAACCCTTATTGGGCGAGATCATTAGTAAGTACTTAATTATAGTACATATTCTGTAAGAATACTATAATTATTTTCTTTAATATGCAACAAATAAATTCACATAATTGTAAAAAAAGAACAGTCATAACAATGTTATGACTGTTCTTTTTAGTTTATAGCCTTTAAAGCCTTATTTCTGTTCTTCTTTCTTATTTTCACCGATTGCAACAACGGTCCCGTTCTTAGAGAAAGAGAACCCTTTCTTAAGAGCGATAACCATTATCGCAATGATAAGCACAATCAGCACTGCGCAGCCGCTCGGCGAGGTAAGAGCTGCAACCGGAGACTGGTTGGCTTTCGCTTGTTGGAGCTGGATTGTCAGAGAATCTTTGGCAGCTTCCAGCTGGTCGACTTTTGCGAGCAACGTGGCATTTTCGCTTTTCAGGATTTCGACATCCTTTGCAAGGACGAGCGAATCCTTCTGGAGCTGGATGATGACGTTATGGACGCTATCCGCATGATGTTTTGCCTTCTTGAACATTTCCATGTTCTTGAAGTCGCCTTTCTTGAACGCTGCGGATGCAGTCGTTGCGGTGGAATCGTTGTTTACCTGTTCTGCCATTTTGTTACCTGTTCCTTAGGTTGAGTTTAAAATCGGTGATGTAAAGTGTTACTTCTTCAGCCCGAGCAGCTGGAGAATCAGCGAGATAATTATATCGAACAATGACGTCGGCTTGCTTGCCGCCGGCTTTGTCGCACTAGTCTGGGCGGGCTTCTGCGCTGCGGGTTGTGCCTTCGGAGCCGCCGACGGTGTGGGTTGTGGCGCGGGAGCGGGCTGCGGAGCCGGCGCGGGCTCGGCCGGTTTCACTGGTTCCGGAGTGGGAGCAGGTTCCGGCGTAGGTTCAGTGACAGGCGCGGCCTCGACTTTCGGTTCTTCCACGGCAGGCTCAACGCTTGCAGGCGGTTCGGCCGGCTGCGGTTCCGTTGCCGTGGCATCCGGCTTGCTTTCAGGAACTTCGGGGAGTTCGTCGGAGCACCTGGAAATGACGGCCTTCAGCGACGGCGTAAACGGCCAGTCAAACTTGTCTTTCCTGACATTCGTGTGGTAGAACACACCCTTGAACGCCAGCGCTTCTGCATCGGTTGCAAACGGATTATCGTCCGACTTGAAGTTCATCGGAATGTTGTGCTTGCGGCCCAAGTACTTGACGAGAGTGGCCACAGCATCGATCTGGACATCCGTCATCGAGGCGTAGTAGTCGTAACCCCTGTAGCTGTGCTTGGAATAGAATTCCGTCTCGGACACCTTGCAGTATTCGTTCTTGTAAGCGTCAATCAGGTTCTCGCCAGAAAGCTTGAGCGGGCCATAATTCGAAATCTCGATGCCGATGGACTGTTTCGACATGGCGCCGTTGCCACCGACAGCACCGCTCCCGAGATGGTAGCTCCATTCGGTGTCCGGGAACATTTCGTAAATCCTTCCCGAGCGGTCGACAACGTAAGAAACAGACACATGATTGTCCGCCTTAGAGAGTGAACTCGTATCGGACTTGATATAGCCGACGGTAAAGTGCAGGCAAATGCTCTTCTTTACTGTCCTGACATTGTAATAGTAGCTGTTGAAATCTGGACGGATAGAATAAATCTTCACGCCATTCCCGATATCGGTCGTCGCAGTCAATTTATACTTGACTCCAGACGAATTTGTCAGGTTCGAAAAAAATTCATCTTCGCGTTGCTTGATAGTTTCTGGTCTCACAAAAATCTTCTCCTTGTATAAACTACAATATAAATAATTTTTTATGCTATTCGCATTCGTTCCGTTATAAACAATAGCTTAGATGTATTTTTCGCCCGAAAAATAGAGGCGCCCTTAATACTTCGCCTTGCGCGCGTCGCAGTTATTTAATGTTTTGCCCGTAGCATCGCGGTTATAGAACTTTGGGGCGGGAACGCCACCAGGGATGCGCTTTTTTATGGCAGCGGGCAATTCCTCAGGGTTAATAGAGACATCGCCAGCAAGATAAACCGTTTGGTCGTAGTTACATACGTCCTGATGCCATATATCGGCATATAAAGCTGAATAATTCTTTATGAGAACAACATCACCTTCTTTTACATCTTCTTCCGAAGAGATAAAAATCCAGTTGGAATCCAAAGCCTTTACCATTGGGTTTTCTGTTTCGTAATAGGCCTTGAAATTACTTAAGGTAATTTTTTTTGCTGGAAGGCGTTTCCCCTCATCGTATAAATAGAAATTACGATTAAAACAAGCCCTATCACCATTGTCTCGTATAAATTCAGCACATGCGGAATCTGTTACGGAAGCGATTGTTCCTGAAATATCGACAGTTTGCAATATGCTGGGCTCATCAGCGCTTCTGACGGAATCCACCGCACTTTTTGATAATTGCATCCCAGTCGGGTCATTTATTGTAGTATGCACAACCGCAGGAAGGCCGTTGAAACAATCCCGTACAAAATCCTGGTCGGATTGTGCAAAAAGAGTCGCTGCGGAAAATAGGATGAGAATTACATTGCGCATAAAGTGAATATAAATTATTAGTGCACGAACGGAGAGCCCTGCAAGGGTATTTCCTTCCATCTACATACAAAAACCCCGGCTCCACTTTCATGGAACCGGGATTTTTAATTTCACAAGTAGTTACTGTCTACTTCTTACTACGATGGCTGTTCTTGATCCATTCAGTCTTGTGGACTTCGGGGATGTCGTCGAGCAGGCGGAGCGTATGCGGTTCATCCGTGTTGTCGAGCACCTCGGCAGGGGTACCCTGGTTCACGATCTTACCGTCGTGCATGATGAAGATACGGTCCGAAACGTAGTTTGCAAGACCGATATCGTGGGTCACGAACACCACGGTCATCTTCA
>CAMJHM010000105.1 GCA_946405515.1 uncultured Fibrobacter sp.
AAGTTCTGCGTCAAACGCCTGCTTCACATTGTTAATAGCTTCACTCATAGTGGCCACAAATTTAGCAATTTTCAGTCAATCAAGATCATTCCGAAAATGTCAAGGGGACCGTAATCGTGCACTTCTCGTAATCCCCAGCGGGATATTTCCACTGCAAAAGGTCTGCCGCCACTGCTTTTTCAAATTCGGGATAGTCCGTAGTAGCACTCACAACTTCCGTCTTTTCAACCTCGCCATTTGCAAGTATGGTGTACTTTATTTTTATCGTACCGGCAAAATGAGGCTTTTTGTGCAGATAGTTATTATAAAGCGGAACCAATCGCTCCTGCGTATTTTTTGCGACTATGACTTTCAGGTCCTTTAAGCTACGTAAATTTTCCGACTTTTTATCAGATGTTTTTTCTTCAGTAGCCTGAGATGGTTCTTTCGATACACTTGGATTTGATGTTGACGCACACGCCGCAAAGAACACCGTCATACATAATGCAATCAAGAACTTATTCATAAAAACTCCAAATACTTTTTAGGCAATCTATTTTTCAGCCTTCGCTTTCCCGGTAAAGTTCGTGCTCGTTATCTTGAGGACGGTTACGGCAGCGGCTTGCGCGGGCGTGAATTCGAATTTGTGCGATGCGGCGGATTGTGTGGAATGCGCGGAACCTGAAGATTGCGGCGCACCCGCAGCCTGCCGTTCCATCAGGAGCGAGAGTCCGCGGCATTTCTCGGAAACGTCCTCGACGACTTCTGCCTTGCCCTGCCCGACAACGCTTGCATAGAAGCGCCCGCTCTTGCAATAAACGTCCTCGTGAATCTCGATGCGGTTCTCGACGCACATGCTGAACGCCACATTCGGATTCTTGCGGATGCAGTCGAGTTTTTTGCCGACATGCGCGCAGTGAAAATACAGTTCCAGAACACCGCCCTCCAGACTGTACCCGAACGACAGCGGAATCACGTAGGGCACGCCAGCATCGTCCATCATCGCAATATGGCAGGTCGTGCATTGTTCAATAATCTTCGCGATATTTTCATCGCCCAAAACTTCTCTATCTTTGCGTCGCATACATATCGTTCCATCAACTAAATATTTTATTAGAGATTGCTTCGCCGCTAAGCGCCTCGCAATGACAATAACCAGCTTATCAATAATCCTTTATGCAGCGAATGGAGTAGGCATTATCCTTATCGCCAGAATGAAAGAGTGTGTACGTATTATAAAATATGTGTAAGAAATAGGCATAAAGCTTGGTTTCCTCGCTAGCAAACCAAAAGAAAGCGACCCTTTCATCAGGACCATAAAATTCTCCGCTATTGTCTCGCTCTGTATCGCCAAACATTCTCGTTTTGTGGAACGCCCCTGCAGGTATAGCAGAAAAACCAAAGCGATCAAAATTAGGATTCACTTCATCGCCATCCCACAGTTGAGACTTAAGACACGTTCCAGCATAAGAGCCCCCTCCAATTTCAGAAAGCATAGCGAGCCAATCTTCCAACGAAGGCAAGCGCCACCCCTGCGGACAAATTCCCTGAACTTTTTCGGGAAGTTCGCAAACCTTGTGCAATCCGCAATCCAAGCCTTCTGCGGACAACGCGACGGAATCAATCGCTGCAGCCCAGGTATAGAGGCGCCCCGCAACTTCACATTTTTTCGGGTCATTGCCATTGCACCAGCTTTTACCTAGAAGACTCGGAGTTTTGACACTGTCGGAATAGTTGAGATTTTCAGCCATCCAGACCTGTTCGCCAATTTTTACTGTCTTGTAGACTTTTCCATCTCGTTCGTCTGTTATGGAATCGTATTCTATTCCTGGATTCAAATAAGCTTCTTTAGGAATACTCCAATCAATGCACCCCTCGCAGGAGGACTCCTCAACACTGCTGCTAGATACAACGGGGTTGTTCCAGGGACCGAGAAGTTCCTCGGGCGATTGCTTTGCAGACGAAGAAGAATTTTTCCGGCTACTACTTGAAATTGCGTTGTTGTTACGCTCTTCGCTGCTTGAAGACGACATTTCCTTCTGCGTTTCACTGCCATTCGCACCGGTCGACGAAGAATCGTCGCCACACGCGGCAAGGAACAAGGTCATACAAAATGCGATAAGAATCTTTTTCATATGTTCTCCAAATATTTCCCAAGGGAAATTTTTTTCAAATTTAATCTATCAAAACAGGAATTACTTCGCTTTCTCGGGGAATAATTTTTGCAATATTCTCGTCGCCCAGAACTTCTCTATCCTTGCGTCTCATAGAATACCCTTCTCTAAAGCCAGTACCTCGAGCCTCGAACCTCGAACCTATTTTCCCTAACCACCAACCACTGTTTACTAACCACTTCCTACTGTCTACTTCCTATTGTCTACTTCCTACTATATCTCTCGTCTGTAGCCGCGTAGCGGCGTTCTCCTCATAGAGGATAACTCTACTAAGGCACTAAAGTGCCTAGTATCGTTTATCTCGTCTATTCCCCCTACTCATCCCACAGCTTGTGCATAATCACCGGCCGGTTCTTGCCCGCTTCGGTCCTGTGCATGTACATGTGCCCGGTGCTGTCGTAGCTGAACTGCTCGCCGACGCGCTCCCCGTTCACGTAAGTCAGGCTGTCCATCAGGACTCCGTTCGTATACCAGTTGCGCCATACCCCTTCGCGCTTGCCGTCTTTCCAGAACCCTTCGCTCGCAAGGCCTCCGCCTACGCTGTCGGGGTAGAATATGCGGGATTCCTGGATGACTCCCTCGAGCCAGATTTCTTCGTAGCGCAGGCGCTTGTCGCGCTTCATGTACCAGACTTTGCCGGAAAGTTCACCTGCGACAAAGGTGGATTCCGCACAGACGAATTCCCCGTCGCCCCGGTGGCACGTGCCGTAAGACGTTCCGGTCCCGTTTTCAAACAAACTTTCTTGTAGGATGCTGCCGTCCTTGTTGAGCCAGCGCCAAAGGGAATCTCGCTTGCCGCCCTTCCAGCGTTCCTGCTTCTGGATGGTTCCGTCGGCCCGGAACAGGGTCCATGTCCCTTCCTGGATTCCTTGGTCGTAATTTCCCTCGATCATGAGTTTTCCGCTCGGGTAGTATTCCCGCGATTTCCCGTGGTGCTTGCCGTAGGCGCAGTCGTATTCGCTGGAGCGGATGCTGTCGGAGGAGTAGTAGGTGACGTGTCCGGAGGGGCTTCCCGGGTGGCAAGAATTTTCTTCGGCGAGAACGCCGTTGGGGTACCATTTTTTCCAGACATCGATGGAGTCCCCTTGTTTGCTGTAATGTTCCTCGAAGGCCTTGTTCCTGTTGTAGTGCCAGCCTTCCCAGTCGCCTACGGGGTGGTCGTCTTCGTAATGCCTTTCGGCTTGGACCTTCTTGTCAAAAAAGAAGGATGTCCAGTCGCCGTCTTTTTTCCCCTTTTTGTAGTAGCCGGTACCGATGAGGTCGCCGAGGTCGCTCCACTGCTTGAACTTGCCGTGCGGGACATTGTCCTTGAACGGGATTTCCAGCTTCTTGATGCCGTTCGTGTACCATTCGACCTGCTTGAGAATCTCGCCGTCCGGATAGACCCAGACGGAGGTTTTCTTGATGTCGTTCACGTGGTAGTCTAGCACTTTTTCTTCGGCCCTTTCCACGGTACATCCGCAAAGGAACGAAATAATGCTAAAAAAGGCGATTGTTTTGATGGCATCCATATTCGGTAAAGTAGAAAAAAGGTAATTTCTAGTTGTGGAAGACTTGAAGAAAAAAACGGTTGCCGAGACGCTGAAGTCGAGGTTGCAAGCTCCGTGGGTGTGGCTCATCCTCGTTTTGACGCTTGGACTGACGGCGCTGTTCTACGTGTCGCAGAAACCGGAAATTGTCCTTTATAGCAAGTATATCAAGAATATTTCGGAATACCAGCTGCTCGAAACCCGACTGATGCGCTCGATGGAGCGCGTGCGCATGGGCCGCATGACGGACTCTGCGGCGGTCCAGTCCCAGATCATGGTGCTGAGGGAGATTGCTTCCACCTTCTCTCACGACATGGACGGCCTGAAGGACATAAAGATAAAGGCTCCTCCGGCATCTTCGGTCAGCCGCTTCGAACGCGAAGTCTCGAGGAAAATGTCCGGCATCGCCTGGTATTTTATCAATCGCAACGCATGGTTCCTGTCTCGCGATTCTCTGATTGCCCAGACGGAAGGCCTCCCTTCGAGTTCGCTTTTTGCTCTATACGCCCTGTTGGATTCTGCATCTGCCGGGATGAACGTGTCTCGCCCGCTCCAGATGGATTTGCCTGAAAACTTGGCCAAGGGCTTGGACGGCCTGCTCGCTTCCAATGCCGATCTATCGGTGGCGTGGAACCGCTTGAACAGCGACGTGACTATGGCCTGCAGCGAAGAACTGGTCCAGTTTTTCCAGATGGAGAACTTGGACGAGATTTCGTTCAAGTCGAGAATCCCCATGGTGTTCTACTTCCTTTCCATTGTGCTTCTTTTGACAACGTTTTTCTTCATTTTCCGCGCTAAGCAGTAGACGATATGCTATCCATTTTCAGAACCCGCTATTCCGCTTATTTCAATTTCGCGTTCCTTTTCGCCGTATTGGGCTCTTGGTTGTTTTTCTATTTGCAACCGGTTCTCCGGGGCTTTCTGAGTGACGAGTATCTTTTTTATGGCAAGGTGAGTTACGCCGCTATCCCGAGCATTTTCGGCAACAGCGACATTCCGCTGCTCGACAAAACCTTGTTCCGCCTCAACGGGGACAACGACGCGACGTTCATCCTCTATGCCTCCAAGGAAATCTTGGAAGAAATGTCCGAATGGTTCCAGTTCGGGGCCCGCAATGCTGGGGATATCTCGCTGGAGGTGTCTGCCGCCCGTGTCGGGGAAAACCGCTTCGTCGTGAGCTCGATGGCGACGTCGAACGGGGCTCTGGAGTGGGACACGTTGATGGAGTACCAGTTCCAGTGGGCCATGATTTACTTGGCCGTGGAGTGCGTGTTCCTTTGCTTCTTCTTGTTCTTCATTATTCTTGGGTTTAAGGCTCGCCGCCGTTACAAACGTCTGCAACGGGCCGTCGAAGAAAGTTCGGTGAGGGGGTGATGGGTAATTCCCTTTTTCGGGTTTGTCGCTCCGTCCTTTTGGTCGCCTGCATTTGTTCTTGGGCGTGGGGTGCGAAAGATACCCTGTCGATAAATGTTTCCGGTGTTAAAAGCGCAGTCGGCGTCTGGTGGCCGAAGTCCTCTGCCGATGCGCCAGTCTTTGTCTGGTTCCATGGCGGGATGACTAGCGGGAATTGCGAGAAGGGACTTGTCGCTGGTGACGACCTTTCCAAACTGTACCCCTCGGCTATCGTGGTGAGCGCTTCCGCTTGTCGCGAAAATCACTGGGCCACGGCGTCCATGGTGGCTGTTGTGGATCGTGCGCTCGATTCCGTAGCGGCTATAAGGAAGTCTCCGGTGAAAAGCGTGTCCCTTGTAGGGATTTCGGATGGAGCTATCGGCGTGTTTGTCTATTCGCAGGCCGGGTCGCACAGCGTCAAGGACCGACTGTTGATGAGTTCGAATGGGAGCCTTTTGGGGGATGCCCGCTCGGTCGCCCAAGTGAAGAAATTCAAGGAGGGCCGCTGGAGGTTCTTGCAGGGCGGGTCGGACCGGCTGTATCCGTCCGAGGTGACCGTTCCGTGGATTGACTCGTTTTGCAAGACGCTCCAGGGCGACTGCGACTTGAAGTATGACCCGGCAGGAGAACACGACTGGAGTTATTGGCGGGGCCGACGCCTTGAATGGATAAAGGATGCCTTGCAAGTCAAGAAATAATGGTTCCACCCCTTGACAAAAGGCGTTTTTTTTTCAAAATTTGGTGCACCACGCGGATGTGGTGGAACTGGTAGACACGCTAGATTCAGGTTCTAGTGCCTGCGAGGGCATGAAGGTTCAAGTCCTTTCATCCGCACTGAAAAGCCCGGTAGTACGCTACCGGGTTTTTTATATTGTACGCGCCGACGGGGGAATAATGATGTCCGATGAAATCTACCTTGATGAACTTCCCGTAAGGGAACTGGCGGGAGACCGCGTCGTTCTGCGTCCCCTGGAAGAAGGCGATTTCGCTCCGCTATACGCGGTCATCGATGCGAGCCGGGACCACCTCTCGCAGTTCCTGCCTTGGCCGGGCGAATGCCTCTCTGTAGAAGATGTCGCTTCGCGAGCCGAGTCCTGGGAAATGCAGGCGCAGATGGGGAACGGCGCCTGTTGGGGCATTTTTGAAAAGACGGATGCTGGCTTGGCTGTTGCCGGGTGCATCGTTGTCGGCTGGGTCCGCTGGGCCCACCGTTCGGCAGAACTCAATTACTGGTTGGGCAAGGATTTTACGGGTAGGGGGCTCGCTACCGAGGCGCTCCGGCTGGTTTCCTGTGAACTGTTTTCGCTGGGGCTCAACCGGCTCGAAATTTCTGCCTCTGTAAACAACGAAAAAAGCTGTGCCCTGGCTCGTCGGTGTGGGTTTGTCGAAGAGGGTGTAAGTCGCGATTTTGAGCGAATAAACGGGATTTTTGTCGATCACCGGCGGTTTGCTCGGTTGGCCCGCGATCCCGAAAGCGGCTTGTAGCCGTGCTGCCTTGGTTACGCATGTAAACGCAATTTATACATTTGGTATGGTATTTCCGCTTGTAGACAAGTATCTTTATATACATGAGTATCGAGGAGAAGAAAATACAGGAACCCGATGTCTTGCAGTACACGAACTATCGTGTATATCTGCGGGATTATTACGAATATAAGAAGAAGACCTCCAAGGCCTTCAGTCTTCGGTATTTCGCGGAAAAATCAGGAATTTCAAGCCATGCTCACTTGAAGTTGACCATGGACGGCTCCCGTAACATAACGAATGTTACGATAAACAAGCTGATTCGCGGCATCGGTCTCGAGAATGGGTGTGT
>CAMJHM010000106.1 GCA_946405515.1 uncultured Fibrobacter sp.
CTACGACCGGCTGATTACAAATCAGCTGCTCTACCAGCTGAGCTACTTTGGCACAACCCCAATTTTCCTTAGAAAACTAGAGCGCACCAAATTTAATAAGTTTTATAGGCTTTTGTCAACGAAAATCGCGATTTTTTCAAAAAAAATAAATTTTTTCAGGAAATTCGTACACATAGTATGGCAGAAATTGTTAATAACTTGTGAATACATTTGAAGGGCTCCCAAACGGCACCCGGTCGGACAAAAAAACGCGCCAAAAAAGGCCCCTAATGCATTATGAATCAAAGGGATAAAGGTGCGCTGCCCATGCTTAAACAAATTAACTACATTGCCAAACAATACAGCCCCACCCCACTTTGGAGTACCTGGACATGAAAACAATCCACAACATCGCCGCCCTCTGCGCCCTGGCCCTTGCGTGCGCCAGCACAGGATTCGCCCAAGACAACCCGCAACAGCAGGATGTTCCTCAGCAGCAAGCCCCGCAGCAAAATCCGCAGCAGCCCGTCTACTACGTCGTTCCGCAGCAGACGAACACAGTCCAGTATGTTGTCGTGCCCCAGGCACAATACCAGCAGCAGAACCAACAAGCATACATGCCTCCTCCCCAACCACAGCAACCGGTCGTCGTCCCACCCTTAGCCCCCAGGGAGTCCAAAGTCACCCTGTTCATGGGGCTCGACATAAACTTCTACGCTTCTTCCATGACTTATAAAAGGGACGAAGACCATATTGTTAGCGACAATGACATCGAATACGAAACGGAGCACCTTTACAGCGGTTTAGGTGTCAACATGGGGTTATCTCTAGGTGTCCTTATTAAAGATTTCATTGGCATACGCGGATTTTTTGATATTGGCGAACAATCTGGCGAGAGCGACTACTGGAATTACAGGATGAGATGCAGCAATGATTCCTGTAGCAATGTCGATACAGACGTAACAGACTTCATCTTTGGCATATCTGCAACACTCTTCCCATTCAACCGGACAAATGGAAATGGAGCCTTGTACAACGCCTATATTCAAGGTGACTTCGCCTTGAACTTGCGGAATTACGACGACGATTTCGCCAAGACATTTGACCACACAAGCACAGCAACCTTCTTCATGAAAATAGAGATAGGCAAGCTATTCTCTATCTCTGAGACATGGAACGCCGGCATTGGGATAGCTTACGCCATCGACATCAACGACGTGACCTCCTACGACGATGACCACGATTCCTTTATCGACGAAACCGAAGGGAGGCAATCGTTCTGGGCCGGGGTGAGATTCGTGCGCAAGAAGAACAAGTCCTAGACCCATGCGCAAACGCCTTCCGCATAAGTTGCGAGCCTTTTGAAAAACGAGAATAAGTTACATTAGCAAATAACAATCTACTTCTCCCCCTTTGGAGTATAAAGTCATGACGATAAAGTCCCACAACATCACCGCACTCTGCGCTGTTGCTCTTATTTGCGCGACCTCAAGCTTCGCCCAAGAAGAAGACTCGCTGCAACAAGAAACTATCCAGCAAGACGTGCAAGAATTCCCGCAACAAGAAGACCAACAGGAGCCCCTGCAACAGGAAGCGCAGCAAAACCCACAGCTGCCAGTCTACTACGCGGTTCCGAAGCCGACGGGGAATGTCCAGTACATCGTCATGCCTGCGCAAAACCAGCAGCCCCAACAGACATACGTAGTCAATCCGCAGCAACAACCGCAGGTCGTCCCTCCCGCCCCTAAAAAGGAATCCAGCTTATCTCTTTTCATGGGATTGGGCGTGAACTTCTATATCTCCACCATGTCTTTTGAAGAAGACGATGAATACAGCTATGAATCGGACTACGAAGCCCAGCATGACTTTGACGGCAAGGGCTTTAACATAGAAGGTAATATAGGTTTCCTCATTAAGGACTTCTTAGGCTTTCGTGGCTTTTTTGGCATAGGTGAGCAATCTGGCGAAAGCAGTTTCTCGGGTTCAAACATCAGATGCAACATGAGTAATAACTGTGAACTCGAAGCCGACACGGACTTATTGCAAATCCTCCTTGGTGTATCCGCTACGTTATTCCCCTTCAACAAGAGGGACAACCCCATGTATAACGCCTACATAGAAGGCGCCTTCGGCGTATCTATACAATCGTATGATGGCGATTACATAAAACAACTGGAACGTGATGGATCGGCAACGATTCTCATGAAATTTGAGGTCGGTAAGCTTTTCCGCATCAGCCAGACATTGAACGCCGGCTTTGGAGTGGCTTATTCTCTCGACATTTCTGCCGAGGCTTACCACGACTCCTACGAAGACACCTACTACAGCGAAATAAAGCACTCCTTCTGGGTCGGCGTGAGGTTTGTCCGCAAGAAAAACAGTTTCTAGCCTAGCACAATCAGCCGTGGATATCGGCAGCGTCCAGTTCTCCGACGTTCGCCTTGGAAAGGTCGACATCGGCAGCGAGACGGTTTGCCTGACGCTCGATTGATTTTTCGAACAAATTACGTACAAAGCGCCCGTTCCCGAAACGGGCGTCTTTTTTGCTAACGGCCTGAGCAATGCACTGCTTGAGCGCGGTCTCGGCATCGGCACTCAGCGTGTAGTCGTACTTGGCGACCATGTGCTTGAAGATTTCGACGAGTTCGGCGGGTGTGTAGTCGGGGAAGTCGATGTACCGGTTGAAGCGCGAAGCGAGGCCCGGGTTCGAATCCACGAAGGTCTTGATTTCGTCCGTGTACCCGGCGATGATGACCACGAGGCGGTCGCGGTCGTCTTCCATGCGCTTGAGGAGTGTGTCTATCGCCTCTTGGCCAAAGTCGTTCTCTGCGCTGCGCGAGAGCGTGTACGCCTCGTCAATAAAGAGGACGCCGTCCAAAGCGCTGTCAATTACTTTGTTCGTCTTTATGGCGGTCTGCCCCATGTACCCGGCGACAAGGTCGGCACGGGAGGCCTCTACGAGGTGGCCCTTCGAAAGGATTCCGAGTTCCTTGAAGATGCGCGCAATGATGCGGGCGATGGTCGTCTTGCCTGTGCCCGGGTTGCCCGAAAACACGAGGTGGTAAGATGTCGGGGGCACGGACAAGCCGCGGCTCTTGCGCACGCCCTGGACCTTGAGGAAGTTCCGAAACGTGACGATTTCGCGCTTGACGCCGGCAAGCCCCACAAGCGACTTGAGCTCGGTCGCAGCGTCCAGGGCGTCCGGGGATTCCCCGGCGGGCACGGGCGCGACCACGCGGGAATCCTCTTGCGGGTAGGCCTGCGGTTCCTCCTGCGTTTCGACATTAGACTGGGCAGTTCCCTTGAACCCCACGACCCGCGTGGTGAACCGCGCCCGGCCCGGCGCAAGCCCCACAAAGCCACCTGCACCGATGTTCCTTTCCATAAACTGGAGCCACTGGACTTCCATGGGAGTCAGACGCCCATCAATGTTTGCAAGCGCTGCCGAGAAGTCGTACATCAGGCGCATGTACTTCCTCACCGCGTCCGGGGAAACCCCGATAAAGATCGCCGGGAAAAGGAAGCAGCCAATGGTGGGGTTGAGCTGGGAATGGTTCTTCTCGAGCCCCGCAATAAGCCCTTCCATGTCCACCTGGTTTTCGACGAACGTCTGCACCACCAGCGTGTCCCAATTCGTGGAAGACGGGGCATCGGTCCTGAGGCGCAACATGAGCTCGACAAATCCGCACGACTCGTACGTCTGCAATGTCACAGGATGCCCGAGGTTTTTGGAGATGTAATTGATGTCTGTCAGGAACACCGTCGAGAGCGCCTTGTAGGTATCGCCCGAATCCGGGGCGAAATACTTCATGAGCTTTTCGGTGACTCCGTTAAACTGGATGAAATCCATGAAGAAGTTCGTGATGGCGTCAACGCTCGGCTTGAGCCTCTTCATGTACTTCTTGAGCAGCGGGTTGACAGAATCCGCAGTGACCATGGAAAACGTATGGGAAGCCCCGGGCCCCGCTGCGGGCGCGGCCGGAAGCGTCGGGGACACCGGCCTTGTCGGAGTGGCAGGCGCATCAATCGGGGTCAGCATCGCATCTTTGAGCATGTCCGTCATGGGCTTTGCCTTTTGGCCGCCCAGCTTGCGGATGAAAAAGATAACGGCAAACAGCACACCCATGAAAACGAGCGGGAAAAGCGTAAACGGATTCACTCCCCTAGGAACGAGATATTTCCAAATGAGGATTCCCGCAACAAAGATGAGGAATAGAATTACTCCAACAATCGATAGCAACAGGTTCGGGTCTGTATTTTTGCCTAGCTTCATAAAACCGGATCGTTCACAGGTTTGCTGTAGTCACGTTCGCCGAAGAGGGCCGTGCCCACGCGAATCATCGTGGAGCCTTCTTCAATTGCAACTTCCAAGTCGCCCGTCATGCCCATCGAAAGCTGGTCGAATTTCGCAAACGTACCGCCCTTCGCAAGGAATTTCTGCTGAAGGTTGCGGAGGAAGGCAAAACATTCGCGGGAATCTTCGGCGACACCGGTGTTTTTGCCGATAGTCATGAGCCCACGGAAGCGCAGGTGCGGGAAGTTTTCGCTCTTGCCGTCGGCAGACGCTGCACCCGCCTTTGCCGCGAGTTCGTTCAAGAAATTTTCCGCCTCGTGTACATCGAGCCCGCTCTTGGTCTCTTCTTCGCCGGCGTTAATCTGGAAAAGGATATCGAGCGTTTTATCTTGGGCTGCGCAGACTTTTTCCAATTTTTCCACAGCTTCGATGCTTGCGATGGAATGGATGCAGTCGGCGACAATTGCCGCCTTCTTGAGCTTGTTGCTCTGCACGGGGCCAATCACGTGGCAACGCACGCGGCTCCCGTCTTTTGCCATGCGCGGCGCAGAGAACTTGAGTTCGGCCTCTTGAACGCGGTTCTCGCCGAAATCGGTCGCACCCAGGCTGATTGCATTTTCCACGGCCTCTGCCGGGTGGAACTTGCTCACCCAAACAAGTTTAACCGAGTCGCGGCTACGGCCCGCAATCTTGCAGGCTTCCGCAATCCTTGCTTCGAGAGCATCAAGGTGAACGCGCATTTCGTCAAGAGTAAATTCCATTTTACGCCCCTATTTTTCAACGCTCAAATATATAAAACGAAACAGGCCATCATCTGGCAAGAAAAACATTTCTATTCTAGGAACTTCTCTTTCTCGGACCGCAATATTGCTAATAAAGAAATCAAGAAAAACGCAAAGAAAACCGACAATGGAATAAGTCCAAAAACCGGCAAAAATACCAACAACGCCAAAAAGAGAATAAATCCCGGCAAGAAAGGAATCAATACAATAAAGAACAACTTCCAAAAAATGATAGGTTGCTTCCAGAGTTTTCTGTAAAACAGCGTCAACGGCGCGCCCAAGGATATCGGCACAAAGGGGAGCAGGATTGCCGCGCCAAAAAAGTGCGGATTGACATCGACGGAGCTTTTATCTTCTATAGCCAAGTATTGCGCTTCAAGAATACCCCATACCACAGCAAAGATAATTACAGGAAAAAGTAAAAGAACCATATCCACAATCATGCAGACAGTAACTTTCCTTTTATCTAAATCATACAATCGTTTATTCTTATCCATCGGCTATCAAAATACAAAAATCCCCGGCACAGCTCACCGCTCATTGCTCAAGGCTCATTGCTCTCAGCTATGCAACGAGGTCGGTCGCTTGCGCGACCTTTGAGGTGTGAGGGATAAGGGCCCAGAGGCTAGGATCTAGGGAAAAATATCACGGCTTCGCCGTCTTATATTAACGCACGAAGTGTGTGATTCTTATTCACTAGCCTCGTGCCTCGAACCTCGAGCCTCACAGCTCACTGCTACTTCGCTTTCTTCTGCACAAACAAAATCTTCACGATTTCGTCGATGTGCTTGTGCGTAAAGATCTTGAGGCCCTTCTTCGCAGGTGCCGGGAGTTCGTCCACGTCCTTCTTGTTCTGGGCCGGGAGGCGAAGCGTCTTCACGCCGGCCTGGAGAGCAGCCAAAGCCTTCTCGTTGAGCCCGCCAATCGCAAGGCAGGCGCCCGTGAGGCTCACTTCGCCGGTAAACGCGATGTCTGGCGGCACCGGAATCTTGGTGAACGCAGAGAGCAAGCACAGCGTGAGCGCGATACCCGCAGAGGGGCCGTCCTTTGGCACAGCGCCTTCGGGCACATGAATGTGAATGTCCGTCTTTTTCACGATGGCGGGGTCGATGCCGAAACGGTGCAGGCGTTCGCGGACGAGGCTGACCGCAATCTGGGCGGATTCCTTCATCACGTCGCCAAGCTTACCCGTCATGATAATCTGGCCCTTGCCACTCAGGAGCATACATTCGATGGGGAGGATTTCACCGCCCACGCTCGTCCAGGCTAGGCCTGTCACAATGCCCGGCCTTCCCGGTTCCGGGAGCTGGCTATCGAGGAACCTCGGCGCCCCCAGATACTCTTGCAACTGCTTTTCCGTAATTTCGGGCTTGAACTTTTTGCCCATCACGATTTCTTTCGCACGGTGGCGCACGACGTTCTCGAGGGTGCGCTCGAGCTCGCGCACGCCCGCTTCGCGGGTCCAGCCCCGCATCACTTCGGTCACCATCTTCTCGTCGAAAGAAACCTGTTCGCCAAGCTTCACGCCCGTGCGTTCGCAGATGCGCGGCAACAGGTACTTGCTTGCAATCTGCAACTTTTCGTGCGGATAGTAGCCGGGCAAACGCACAATTTCAAGCCTGTCGCGCAGCGCCTCGGGGATTTCGCTCTCGCTGTTCGCCGTCGCGATAAACAGCACGCGGCTGAGGTCGAGCCCCACTTCCATGAAGTGGTCGGTAAAGTCGTGGTTCTGTTCCGGGTCCAGCACCTCGAGCATCGCGCTCGCGGGGTCGCCACGGAAATCGCTCGCCATCTTGTCGATTTCGTCCAAGAGGATAATCGGGTTCA
>CAMJHM010000107.1 GCA_946405515.1 uncultured Fibrobacter sp.
CTTCGTGCTTTGGGGTCGCTACGCTTTGAGGTCGGGGCTTTGCCCCTTTGAGGTAGAGAGCGTGCACTCCGTTCACGAAGTCTTTATGTTAAAATTTGAAGCGGCTTTGGATCTCGTTTTGTTTCAAAATGAAACAAAACGATTGCCTTGCCTTGTTTTCGCTGTAGTAGATGCAAGAACCGTGCCAAAATGGAGTTGGCCGGTAATTGCGGCCAAGAATCTTTTAAACGCCGCGGCGGTCCGGGTCCCAAACGATTTTGTGCAATTGCACCTGAAAGCGGGCGTTGTTTTGCGTCATGGTCTTGCTGTTCAGCATCCATTCCACAATTTGTTCGTTCGGAATAGTGCCGTAAACGGGGGAGATAAAGATGTGCGGCATGCTGTTGGGCTGGTGTTTGGGCGACTCGGACAGTTGTGCCACGACAGATTCGGCTTCTTGCAAATCTTCGGTGCTCCCGACCACGAATTTCAACACGTCCCCGTTACAGAGCGTTTGCATGTTCTGGAGTTTCATTTTGCCCGACATTCCGCTGCTTTTGCATTTCCAGTCCATTGTGTAGAACAGTCCAGGGAGCCTCCATTTGCAGGGAACGGTCCCGTTCGTTTCGACATTGACTTTGAAGCCATCTTCGCTAAATTTCGTGAGCAAATCCTCGATGCCTTCGTGAATCAAGGGCTCTCCGCCAGTGAGTGTCACGCAGTCTACGCCACTTTTGAGACGGTGTGATTCAACTGCGGCAAGAATCTCTTCGACGTTCATTTGTGTGTAGTCGCTGCCTTCGACGGCGTACATGGAGTCGCAATAGGAACAACGTAAGTTACAGCCGTGCAACCGAACGAAAACGGCCGCAAGCCCTGTACGGAGCCCTTCGCCCTCGATGCTCTTGAATATTTCGCAGACTTTCATGACGGGGTTTGCCCTTAGCGTTCGTATTCGACGGTGTTGCCTTCGCTTTCTTGGATTTGCACCTTGTAGCAGTGCGGCACTTGCTCGCAAACCCAGCGGGCCATGTTTTCGGCGGTGGGGTTGAAATCCACCACGTCGTTCAAAAACTGGTGATCCAGCTTGCCGTGGACGATTTCCTTGATTCGAGAAAAGTCGACAACCATGCCGTTCTCGTCAAGCGTTTCGGATTGGCAGAACACCGTAATGATCCAATTATGGCCGTGGAGCCCACGGCATTTACTTTCGTACGGGAGAGAGAGCTTGTGGGCCCCGGAGATTTCGATGCGCTTGATGACTCTGTACATGCTAAGCCTCGTATTCTGTAGTGTCGTTGATGCCTGCTTTGGCGAGGGCGGCTTTGCGTTCCAGGCAGGTTGCACACTTGCCGCAATGGATTTTTCCGCCCTTGTAGCACGACCAGGTTTCGCTGTAGTCAATGCCGAGCGTTTTGCCTTTGCGGGCGATGTCTGCTTTGGATATGTTCGTGTACGGCGCATCGATGGTGATGCCTGCGTAAGTCCCTGCAGCAATCGCTGCGGACATGTTTTTCACGAATTCTTCGCGGCAGTCCGGGTAAATTGCGTGGTCGCCAAAATGGTTCGCCATCATCACTTTCGTGAGGTTCCGGCTTTCGGCAAGGCCTGCGGCAACGGATAGCATGATGCCGTTTCGGAACGGGACGACCGTGGATTTCATGTTCTCGGAGGAATAGTCTCCTTCGGGAATGGCATCTGCACCAGACAACAGAGACGACGTAAAGTAGTCGTGCATGAATTTGAGTGAGAGGGTGATGTGCGGAATCCCCAGTTTTTCGCAATGGAAGCGTGCAAAGGGAATTTCGTTGTCGTTGTGGTTGCTGCCGTAATCAAACGAGACGGCAAGGGCAATCTCGGCGGCGCGTTCGTAAAGCAGGGTCGTACTGTCCATTCCACCGGACAAGACCAGCAATGCGTCTTTCATAGGGGCTCCTAGTTTTGTTTAAAGTCAGGATGGGTTTCGAACTGACTAGGGGGAAATATAGAAACTCTTTTTTAGGGAAATATGTTATATTTCAAGGAAAAGGTAGGTAATCATGTCCATAGGAATCCCTGAAATCATCTTGATTGTCGTGGTGGTGCTTTTGCTTTTCGGAGCAAAGCGCATTCCTGAACTGGCTCGTTCGCTCGGGAAAGCCCAGAACGAATACAAGAAGGCGAAGGATGCTCTGAAGGAAGAAGCCGAGGATTTGCAGAAGACTGTAGAGAAGGCGGCAGAAAAAGAGAATTGAGCTCGGTTGCTCTATGCCGGAACAAGAAAATTCACTTGTGTCGCATCTGGAGGCTCTGCGGCGTGCGTTAATCCGTTCGCTTGTGGCGCTCGCTATTGGGATTGTCCCGATTTTTTTTGCATCCCCGTATGTTCTGGACTGGTTTTGTGAACAAATTGCCTTGCAGGGCGGGATAACTCTCCATTATTTTTCGCCGATGGAAGTGTTCCTGTTGCAGGTGAAAATTTCGGCGCTCCTGGATTGTGTGCTGTTTTCTCCCTATATTGCATGGAATATGTGGCAGTTCGTGTTGCCGGCGCTTTATGATAAAGAAAAACGGTTTGTCCGTTCGATTGCCGTATTGACCAGTTTGTTGTTCGTGGCGGGTGTATCTTTTTGCCTGATTGTGTGCTTCCCGCTTGTTGTTCGGTTTGGGATGAGTTTTGCGGGTAATACGCTGATGCCTGTGTTCGGGATTTCGAACTTGGTGTCGCTTGCACTTTGGCTTTCGTTTGCGTTCGGTTGTATGTTCCAGTTCCCGTTAGTGACCTATGCGCTCATCCGTGGTGGAATTGTGAGCTACGAAACGGTTTGCAACAAGCGCCCGTATGTGGTTGTGGGAATCCTGTTGTTGGCCGCACTCCTCACGCCTCCAGATGTGGTGAGCCAGCTGATTCTCGGAATGCCGACGTATCTTTTGTTCGAAACAGGACTTTTGGCGGCTCGGCCATATAAAGGCCGCGAACAGAAGGAATCCTAGTCTAAGGGTTCCTTGTTCTTTACACATCGGATGGGCAGGGCCAAGGTCCCGTCAAAACCGCTCTCGTCAGCGAAACCGGCAGAATTTACATCGAAGCGTAAACCCGATGCCGATTCACAATTTTCGGTGGGGCATTCGCTACGTGAACTTGTCCACAGGTAGGCTTGTTCGCCGGCTTGTTCGCTGGGTGTGTAGCCATTCGCGGGGAGGGTGCAGTAACCTGTAGGGAGTGCCGAGAAACCGTATTCATCGGTGCCGTTGCCGTTTTTCCATCCGGTGGATGCTTTCAACAGCCTGCCTGCGGTTTTGTTGCCTCCTGCCGATTCGACCAATGCCTTGAATTCTGTATCGCTGGGCAGGTGCCAACCTTCGGGGCATGCGTTCTGTGCGGCGTTCCAGGAGTACATCCTGCCTTGTTCGGCACAGTTTTCGGTCATGCCGTCATAGCAGCAACTTTCGGTTGTCTCGTACCTCAAGTTTTCTGCCATCCATGTCTGGTCGTTGATTTTTACGGTCTTGTAAGTTTGTCCGTCACGCGGATCGGCCATGAAATCGCCTTTGACGCAACGCACGAAATGGTAGTCGTCGCTGCAGAGCATCGCTTCGCAGTAGTCGCTGCCGCCAAAGCGGTAGTGCCTGAGCTTTTTTACTTCGACATTGCCGTTGTCGTCTGGCCAAAGAGGAATGTTCTTTGCATCCAGTGTCCAGTAAGATGAAAATGCAAAGAATTCGGCATGGTCTTCGGCGCATTCGCCTTCGTAATAATGGCGGGTCAAGGTGGAAATGTTCAACCCGTAGGCGTTGGTGGGGTAGAAGAACATTTCTACATCCGTTGGGAAAACTTGATCTCCTCCGAGATTGCCGTATTCGTATATGGCGTAGAATGGTTTTTGGTTCGAGGTCGCGAAAAAGTCATCGAAAGATGCGGATGGGGGGAGCTCCGATTTTAGTTTAAGGAATTCGGATGCCTTGGGGAGACGCCAACCGCTTGGGCAAATTCCGTTGTTGATATCCGCTTCGGGGTATTCAAGGCCTGCGTCTGCAGGTAAGGGCCTTTGTTTTTTCCAACGGGGGTTCGTAAATGTCCGGCTTCCTGGAGTTTTGTATTGCAAGTCTTGTGCCATCCAGGTTTGTTCGCCAATCTTGACGGTGTTGTATTTTTTCCCATCACGTGGGTCAGTCATTTTCCCCATTTCGAATTTACGCGGAACCTTGGTGAATCCCCAAAACTTGACTTTGGTGATAAAGACGTCTTCCCATTTTCTTCCCGGGTAAATGTCTTCGATTTCGATGATTATCTTGCGCACATTTTCGAGGGGTTTGTCAAAAACGATGATGTCGGCATGGGTCTTTTTGTAACCGTCCCATTTGGGCTTTGCTAGTACGACTTTTTTGACAAGGTTGTCTTTTGTGTTCAAGTAAATCCTTATGTGCTTTGCGAGGCTGTTGTTCTCGTAAGCGGCCGAGTCGCTCAGGTTCCCGTTGAACAAGGTGATGACGCTAACCTGTTGGGCCCCCATGGTGAATTCTAGCGTGATGGGCCTGTCTTGGTACGTGGCACCCCATGTCTGGTAGAAGGGGTGCACGTTTTTTTTCATGATCATGTTTTCGGGCCTGTAAGTGTTCTTGCCTTTGTCTAGCAAAGTCGAGGAGGCCTTGGCATTGTCAATAGGGATGGATGTGATTGCATGGGATAGCGAAAAGCCTGCTACAAGGACCATTATTATCGGTATCGTAATTAATTTCATCACGCGACCCAATATATGTTTTTTTTATCGAATCAAACTCTATGCGATAAGACAAAACAATGATTTTTTATCAATGAAAATTACTGGAGCCTATGTTGAATCCATCGGCTGGGCAAATTGGGATTACAGGAAAATCAATCCCAGGATGCCCACGGCCCACACGTACCAGGCGAAGTGCTGGAACTTGCCCTTCTGCACGAAGTTCATGAGCCACTTGAGGGCGATGATGCCGAAGATGAAGGCAACGACCATGCCCACGAGGAGTTCCGGTGTGAAGCTACCCGCATCAGCACACTGGGCGGCTTTCTCGGGATTTTCCAAGGCCATCTGGGCGACCTTCTCGACGTTCTGGCACTTGAACCACTTGAGCACATCGAGCAATGCAGCGCCACCCACGGCAGGGATGCTCATGAGGAAACTGAATTCGCCGGCGTACTTGCGGTTCACGCCCATGAACATCATGGCGCTGATGGTGGAGCCGCTGCGGCTGATGCCCGGGATGCAGGCGATGCCCTGCACGGTGCCGGTCACGAGCGCACGCCACCAGTTCATCTTGACCCCTTCGTTGTCCGGGTGCTTGGCTCCGGTCGGGCCCCATTGCGACGTGAACAGGAGAATGCCCGTGAAGAGTTCTGCGACGCAAACGGCGCGCGGGTTTTCGAACAGGCCTTCGAGCAAGTCCTTGAAACCGAGGCCGATGAGTGCGGTCGGGATGGAGGCAAGGATGATGTAGCCCGCTTCTTTGAGTTGTTCGGGGTTCTTGCGGATGCAGCCTACGATGATGTCTGTAATCTTCTTGTGGAACACGACGAAGATGGAAAGCAATGTTCCAGCGTGGAGCATGATGTCGAAAAACATGCCCGCTTCGTTCATGCCTAAAAGTTCGTGCCCGAGTACGAGGTGACCAGAGCTGGAGATGGGGAGAAATTCGGCGAGACCCTGCAACAGGCCCAAGATGATAGATTCGAACATAGTAGGGTAAATGTAGTTTTTAGTAGGAAGTGGGAAGTAGGAAGTAGGAAGTTATTTGGCGATTTTTACCGTCTACTTCCTACTGCCTACTGTCTACTGCCTACTTCCTACTCATTTTTTATTATCTTCTCTACTATGGCTAGCAAATTTCTTCTCTGTTTTCACGATTTCAGCGTCTGGAACTACCGGAAGGTGACCCCGATTCTCGAGGAACTCCGGGATTTGGCGGGTGCGCCCTTCAGCGTTCTTGTCATCCCGGATACGGAGAAGGCTTCGCCCGAGGCGGTGCAGGGTTTTCGCGAGACGCTTCTCCAGCTAAAAAACGAAGGCTTCGAGCTGGCGCTACACGGCTACAAGCACAGGGCAGAATTTAGCCAGGGCCGCAGTTACATGGGGCTCATCGGTATGAACCTCACTCATGGCGAAGCCGAATTTGCAGGACTCAGCGAATATGAATCCAGCAGGCTTTTGCAAGCGGGGCTCGATGCTTGGCACAATCTGTTCGGTGATTCTGAAAAAGGAACTTCGCAAAATCCAGTTGCCTTTGTTCCGCCGACCTGGTATAGCAATGCTTACTTGCCGTCGCAAGTCCATGCCGCAAAAATGTTGTACGAAGACCGCTGGTCGCTTACTTCGGCAAGGGGCAGGCGCTATTTGTCCCCGGTTGTCAGTTTTGCTGGAATTCCCAAGGCTTTGGAAAATTTAGCCTTTGCTTGGGGACGGATGATGTTTAAATGCCCGATTGGTGTTGCTCGACTAGTAATTCATCCGTCGGATTTTCCCCGATTGGGTGACAAAATCCATGACCTTGTCCGCATTGGGCTTGGGGCTCAGCGGAAATTGGCACTTTATAAAGATTTATAAAAAAATAAGAAGCAAAAAAAAGAAATCCCCCGAAAGGGGGATTTCTCGTTTATTAAGGATTTGGGGGAGAGTTAGAATCCGCCCATGCCGCCCATGTCGCCGCCACCGAAGCCGCCCATCTGGCTCATGTCGAATCCACCCATGCCGCCCATGTCGCCACCGAAGCCGCCCATCTGGCTCATGTCAAATCCGCCCATGCCGCCCATGTCGCCACCGAAGCCGCCCATCTGGCTCATGTCGAATCCGCCCATGCCGCCCATGTCGCCACCGAAGCCGCCCATCTGGCTCATGTCAAATCCGC
>CAMJHM010000108.1 GCA_946405515.1 uncultured Fibrobacter sp.
CGTCGCCCCATTCGTAGCCGTCGAGGTGCGTGGTGATGGAGGCGGTTGCCGGGCGCACTTCGCTGAGTTTCGCGAGCGGGTCCACTTTCACATGGAGGTTGCCGTCGGCGCCGTGGACTTCGAAACGGTAGAGTTCGCCTTCACCGAGGTTCGGGATGAAGATTTCCCAGATGCCGGAACTGCCGAGCATACGCATCTGGTGGCGGCGTCCGTCCCAGCTGTTGAAGTTGCCGACGACAGAAACGGCCTTGGCGTTGGGGGCCCATACGGCGAACTGCACGCCTTTGAAACCCTGGTGTTCTACGAGGTTTGCGCCGAGCTTGCGGTAGAGCTCGTAGTGCGTGCCGGTGGCGATGAGGTGCCTGTCGAATTCGGAGAGAACCGGCTGGAATGCGTACGGGTCGGTGAGTTTGTACTCGTTGCCGTCGTCCTGCTTGATGACAAGGTTGTAGAAGAACGGCTTGAATTCGGTGTCAAGGATGGCTTCGAAGAATCCTGTGTCGCCGAGTTTGACGAAATCAAATTCTACTTCACCGTCGATGGATTCACCGCGGACGAATCTCGCTTGCGGTTGGTACGTGCGTATGGCTGTCTTGATGCCGCGATCCGTCTCGAGTGGGTGAATGCCCAGCACGTCAAACGGGTCCTTGCAGTAGAAGTCCCAGATGGGGAGCATCTGCTCCCTAGTCAAGCTTGTAAAATCGGTCCATTCCATACAGCTCTCTCTCTTGTGTGTTTCTTTGTAGAAAATATAAATATATTTACATAGTATCTGAGTTTTCAAGGGAATTTCTTTGACAAAGGTATCGAGGACATACTGGCTGGTACTCCTGCTCGCCTGCGGGATTTTTGCCGTGGACGTGTTCGTGCTGCCCGACGTGACGCCGGAACTCAAGTCCAGCGCCTCCGAGTTCTTCAACAACGAGTGTAAGGGGTGCCACCGGTGGGCGCGCAAGTTCGCAGCCCCGCCCATGCGCGACAACGTGCAGCATTATGCCAGTGACCCCGCCGCGATGGTCGAATACCTTAAACACCCGACACCGCAGCATCCGGACGAATGGCCCGCGATGGAAATTACCCCGCTAACGGAGGAACAGGCGAAGATGATGACCGCCTGGCTTCTGTACATCCTCAAGAACCCGGACGATCCGGGGAGGCCGAAATAGGGGTCGCCATGAAGTGGACTGTTGTTGCCCTCGTTGCGCTGCTGTGCGCCTTTTTCCTCGCGGATCTGCTGATGAACCGCGTCGCGGAACCGACGCGTCGCGGTGACGGTACCGCCGTACCTTTTATGCACGCGATGCACGGGGATTCCATCGGGCTCCTGTGCAGCGCCTGCCATACGGGCGCTTATGCCGCTGCCAAGGCTTACCTGCCCTCCAAGGCGGAATGTATGGACTGCCACCGGTTGCCGCTTACCGAGGGCGCCGGTATCGAGGCGCTCGATTCGGCCTTGGCGAAGGCGCCGGGACATCCCTGGTCACGGAAGTCCTCGTTGCCCGAACACGTGGTGTTCCACCACGGTGTCCACCATAGCGCCGGTGTGGCCTGCGCGGATTGCCACGGCACCGGCTACGCGAAGGACGTGTACGGGGGAGAAAAGTTTGACATGCGGACCTGCTTGGACTGCCACCGCGGAAAGACGTTCAGGGATAAGAATTTCAAGGCTGCGGTGTATTGCGCGGCGTGCCACCGGTAGGGATTATGGGAATGGATCGGCGTGAATTTATCAAGTGGTGTTCCTTGCTGGCCGTGGGCTCGATGCTCGGCGGTTGCCGCAAGCTGCCCTTTGTGGGCGATGCCGCGAAGAAGGACCTGCCTTCGCTCAAGATGTTCGAGACCGAGGTCCGGCGCGCCATGTCGAAGCCTTCGCGAAGGATGGAACTGGTGCGCGTCCCGATGCCTGGCCGCCTGAAAACTCCGGGTGCGTCGTTAGAAAACCGATTTGGGATGGCTATTGACCTTGATGCCTGCGACGGATGCGGCAAGTGCATTTTGGCTTGCATCCAAGAAAACAACATCCCGCTAGTGACCGAAGACGAGGCTGCGAAGGGACGGTTCATGCACTGGATAGAGATGCGCGGCGGAGTGCCGTTCATGTGTGCCCATTGCGGGAATGCCCCTTGCGAAAGGGCTTGCCCGACGGGGGCAGCGAACCATACGCCCGACGGCCTGAGTGCCATGATGTACAAGCGCTGCACCGGGAGCCGCTACTGCGGCGCGAACTGCCCGGAACACGCTCGCAAGTTCAATTTTAACGATGCGGTGCAGCAGGGGCTTTCGCTGAAGTTCAACGACAAGGTGCCCGTGCGCAGTAAGGGTGTCATGGAAAAATGCTCGCTCTGCCTGCATAGGCTGCAAGACGACCGCCTGGAAGTCAAGACGGCTGGTGGTGTCTGGCGTGGCCGTGGCGTGAATGCAGCTTGTGCCGAGGCCTGTCCCAAGAAAGCTATCGTATTCGGCAACTGGCTCGACCCGGATTCTCCACTCGTGAAGGCGGCGCGCCGCCGTGACTTGTACGCTCCGGCAGACCTCGCGGGCCTCGATCCCTCGATTGTCTACATGATGGGGGGTAAGTAATGGTCCGCATCCTCTTCATCGTGTTCCTTTGCCTGCTTGCCCCGGGGCTTGCGTCCATGGGATATTCGTTGTGGCAGGGGCCCGCGGCATGGTCTGTGGATTCCGGCGTGTTCTGGGGGCTGCCCATAAGCCTGTTCGTGTTCTGGATTGGCCTTGCCCACGCGGGGACGCTGATTTCGGCGATTTTCCTCGTTCTCGATGTCAAGATGGAGCGTCGCACATCCATTCTCGCCGAACTTGCGACGCTGTGCGCTCTTGTCGTGGCGGTCATCTTCCCGTTGATGCACCTTGGCGTCATCCAGAATTTTTACATGGTCGCCCCGTACATGGAATCCCGCGGGAGCATGGCCAATGTGTGCTCCCCGCTGGTATGGGATTTCTGCTGCATCTTGGCTTATGGGCTTTTATCCGTTGTCTATCTAGTTGTCCATGTGCTTGCGGACAAGTCGGCTGTAGCAGCCTCGATACACCGCCCTTTGGCTTGGCTCCTTTTCCCCATGGTCCTCTGGGTGCATACGATTGTGAGCCTTGATTTCGCGGCAACGTTTGTCCCGGCGTGGCGCGGTGCATTTTTCCCCATTTACTTTATCGTAGGGGCCGTGTTCTCGGGGCTTGCGATGGTGAACATCATGCTCTGTGCCGAGGGCTACCGGATGCGCCAACTGGAAAAGCTCATGCTGGTGGGCTCGTGGTTCTTGGGTGCGTTCCTGTTGTGGGACTTTGCTTTGAAGGGCAACTTGAGCGTCACGGTGCTCGTATTCGCGGTCTTGCTCCCGCAACTCATGTTCGTCTCTGTCGTTCGCGAGTCGACGTTGGGCCGTGTTTTGGTCTCGTCTTCTATCATTGTCGGGTTGCTCCTGGAGCGCGTTTTCCTCGTCTTCCCGTCGGGCGTGGTGGGGTTCGGTTGGGTCGACCTAGGGTTGATTTGTTTTGGCTTCGGCCTGTTCGGTGTGATTTTCTTGGTGGCGCGTCTCAAGCTTTCCCGCGTCATTGAGGGCGAAGAAGTCTTGATGGGTGAAGTGGAAGACACCGTGCCGAAACGCCCTGCGACGGGTCGGTTCTCCTATTTTGCTCCGCTGACAACTCCCGAATTCAGAATGTTGCGGTTCCCGCTCTTGCTGGGGATTATCGCATGTACATTGTTCTTGGTTTGGGTCGTCGGTTGCTTGGAAGAAAATGGTATCGCATTCTCGGATGCGAATCTTGTCCCGCTGACATGCCCCATCATTACGACCGTGGCCGGAATCGTACTTTGCCTGCGTCCGCTAGTGATGCACATCGGCAAAGTCGGCGGTATCGTGATGGTTGCGTTGGCTGCTCTCTTGGGAGTCTTAGCTGGAATGGTTTACGGGGGTGTAACGTCGGTTCCGTCGGGTGCTGTGGTCAGCAGCACGGGGGATATGCTCGACGTTGGAACTTTGCCCGATTCTACATCTACGTTGGATTCTGTGGCTGTAATCCGCACGAAGGCTGTGTTCGAGGCGCGTTGCGCCGGCTGCCATGGTGCCGATGGACGCTTGAACGAAAAGTTTGTCCGTGAATACTATCCGGTCCCGCAGAACTTGGACATTTCCCGCATGGATGCCCTCGGGGAAGATTCATTGGTAAATGTTATCCTAAATGGCAGAACGAATATGAATCCCTATGCGGGGCGAATCAGCCCGCAGATGGCTCGTGGCTTGGTCCGTTACATGCGCCTGCTTGCGGAAACTCCCGCAGCAGACAATGCTGCACGGAACGAGGGAGGTGACGAATGACTCCGTTGATGTCTTCCCTTGCGTGTGTGATGGCCTTGGCCCAAGCGTTTTTCCTGTGGCGCGGAAAAATGCACATTCTTAAAGAAGGTCTGTTGCTGTTCGGGTTCTTCTGCATTTCGTGTGTGTTTACTTTACTTGTAGGCTCGCCGGACGACCCGCAGATTGAACATTATCCGCTCCGCATGCTCGCTCTGTGTCTGTGTTTCTCGACCACGTCGTTGCCACGCTATCGCAGGCGTTACTTGGTGATGGCGCAAGCTTTCTGGCTTTGGGTGGAACTGTTCGGCGGCATTGCGCTTGCTTACCGCGGCATTGAATTTGCGTGGGCCCGCTCGCTGGCTATATTCCTGCTGTGCTGTAGCAGTACACTGCTTTCCAGGATTTCGAAAGAAATGGAATTCTGCCTGATGGTGTTCTGGATTGCCATCTGGATTTTGTTCTAAACTTAGGTGAGTTTTTTATGCAATATCTTTATTATATCGGGTTGCTGGCATTTCTTTTTCTCTTTGCTGCGTGTTCGGAGGAAAAAATTAATCCGCCTGAAGATTACTTTGCGGAATTTTGCGTAACCTTTACTGACAACAAAGATGAATATCAGCTGCATCTTGAAAAAAATGTCCATCTGATTCCTGATCCACACTGGGTGTACCCCCAAAAGGTAAAGTGTAACTTCCCTGGTTATTGCAAATCGGAATGGATTCCTTCGGCTTCGATTGACTTTCCTCATGAGGGGGAACTTGTCCAACGTCCTTGGGTTGGCGATAAATTCTGTTTGAGTTGCCCGCATACTCGTGAGGCTTTGGTCAGTCCCATTGATTCCTTCTTGTCTCTTAATCCGTTGCAGTTCGAAAAACTTGAAATAAAATTTCCGAATGCGCATGATTCTTTGCCGCAATATTATGGACGCTTGTTGAAGGGAAAATGGACCGTCAAACAGCGATATGACGATTCTATATATTATAATCAACCGCTTTATGCCAAAATAGTGGGGGAGTGTAAAAGTTTGCCAAAGATTGCGGACTATTGTTTTTCTGCTGGCGATAGGGTCCTTTCCAGAAAGAATACATTGCTTCCGTATCGATTGAATAGATTCTTTTCGGAGAATTCTCGTCTTTGTTACGATTCCTATAAGGTTAACAAAATCCTTTATCTCAAAATGGAGAATTCAGAGAAAGAAATTTTTTCTTTAGTAGAATCAGGAACTGCTGGCCGCAAGTATGAAATAAAATCGGCGATTCTTTTGCCGGAACCTTCATTTTTGGAAGTTGATAGTGCTGACTTTGAGTTCTTTTTGACTCATGACAGAATTGATGCAAAATGGGTGGTTGAATTGGAATGTGATAGTAGCAGGTTTTCAAAAGAAATACCATTCACTTTAGGGCTACTGGGCGAGTGTAATTATGAGCATCTACTTTTAAAAGAACTTGATCCGCAAAATTCAAAATATAAAAGATACTGGCAAGGGATTCCCCGCTAGTGACCTTCTGATTCTTTGATTTATACTTGCACCGTAGTATAGCGCAAAGAAATCTTATTGCAGTTCTCCGCGGAGTACTTCGATGTCGCCGTTGACGAGACTCACGATATTCGTTGGGTTGATTTCGATATTGCCGCAGTCCACCATCATGTCGACGGAATGCTGGAATGTCTTCCAGAGTTCGTCCACTTCGTAGATGTCCTCCTCGCTTAGCTTTGCTGCTGTGCTGAGTATCGGCTTGTCAAAGTGCTGGAACAGTTCTTTGAAGAAGGGGTGCGTGGGCATACGGATGCCGATTTCGGGGCGCTTGACATCGAGCCGCCTTGCGATGTGGGGTGCTGCCGGCAAGATGAACGTGTACGGGCCCGGGACGCGGGGCTTCATGATGTTGAACGCGAAGTTGTCGATACGGGCGTAGTCCGTCGCTGCACGGATGTCAGGGACGATGAGCGCCATGAAGAACTTCTTCATCGGCTTCTTGAGGGCATAAAGCTTGTGGATGGCCTTCGGGGATTCCGCGCTGCACCCAATGGCGTAGCCAGACTCGGTCGGGTAGAGGACAAGGGCATCGTCTTCGAGCGCTGCTGCGGCAAGCTTGACGATGCGGGCTTGCGGGTTGTCTGGATGTACTTCAAATCGCATGTTGGAAATGTAGCAAAAAGATGGTAAAAACCCTAGGGTTTGCCTCTAGCACTTCGGGATGACCTGCGAGCATTCGAATGCGTTCTTGAAGTGTTCGAACTGCAATGGTCGATGGTAGGCTCTCGTGCTCAAGACATCGAAGCGGCAGGGCTGATCGAATCCTTTGGGGGCGACGTCTTTGCGCGTGTACAAAAAATGACATGCCGTCTGCCATATTTTGTATTGCTTCTTGGCGTTCACTCTCGCTGCTGGGTTCCCTTGCTGGTTGTTCCAGACGGATTTTACCTCCACGAAAACGATGGTTTCCCCGTCGCGGGCAACGATGTCAAGCCCTCCACCG
>CAMJHM010000109.1 GCA_946405515.1 uncultured Fibrobacter sp.
CCCACATCCGCGAATGCGAAGCCATCATGGAAGTCATCCGCTGCTTCGACGACGAAAACATCGTACACGTGAGCGGTTCCGTGGACCCGGTCCGCGACGTGGAAGTCATCGAAACGGAACTCATCCTCAAGGACCTCGACTCCGTCGAGAAACGTCTCGCCACCGAAGCCAAGGGTGCCCGCACCGGCAACGCCGAAGCGAAGGCCCGCCTCGCCGCCTGCGAACTCTTGAAGAAGACCCTCGAAGAAGGCCGCTCCGCACGCACCGTCATGAACGACAGTGACGAGATGATCGGCATTGTCAAGGACCTCGCTCTCCTCACCGCCAAGCCGCTGTTCTACTGCGCAAACGTCAAGGAAGACGACATCCTCACGGGCAACGCCTACGTGGACCAGCTGAAAGATTACGCCTCCAAGAATGGCCACGAAGTCATCGTCATCAGCGGAAAAATCGAAGAAGAACTTTCCGCGATGGAGCCCGCAGACAAGGCCGAATTCTTGAAGGAACTCGGCATGAAGGAATCGGGCCTCGACGCCGTCGTGCGCAAGGGCTACGAAATCTTGGGTCTCCGCACGTTCTTTACCGCGGGCGAAAAGGAATGCCGCGCCTGGACGTTCCATGCAGGTTACAAGGCCCCGCAGTGCGCAGGCGTCATCCACACCGACTTCGAACGCGGGTTCATCCGCGCCGAAACGCTAAGCTACGCAGACTTCCTCAAGCACGGCAGCTGGAACGCCGCCAAGGAAGCAGGTCTCGTCCGCACCGAAGGCAAGGACTACCTGGTACAAGATGGCGACATCATGTACTTCTTGTTCAATGTGTAGTTAGGGATTAGGGGCTAGGATCTAGGGGCTAGAGGCTCGGGGTTCGAAGCTCGAGCCTTTATGTTTAGGCTTTTACTTATTCTTGAATACAGAGGGTTTGTACCATAGGGTACAAGTCTTTGGGGCATTCTACAATGCGCGATGCTTTTTCATCCATAGTAACGCCATCCATCGATGTTTCAAAGCAATATTGCGTTCCGGAATCCTTTTCGGTACTTGTCCAAAATACATCCGCATATATTTCATAATGCGGCGAACAAGAAGCTACTCTGTCTAACCCAAACATCCAAATTATCGGAGCATCATTTCGATATTGGGCGTAGGATGTTCTGTATTTCAAGAAGCTCTTAAATTCGGTCGTGTCGGGAAGACGATACCCTCTAGGGCATGACGTCTTGGCCGTTTCATAATCCATATAGACGCTTTCCTTATAGCGCACGACAGAGACTAAAGAATCATTCACTTCGACGGTTTTACCGCCACAACGGCAATCTTGACTGATGCGCTCCGTCCATCCAGCATAAAAATCATCAAACGAGGAACTTTTGTTTTGAATCGAATTCAACAAAATAGTATCGTTTCCCAGTTCGCCATGCAAAAATATTTGACGACCACGCGTACTTGCTGCATAATCAACGTCATCAATCACCACATTTGTCAAGAAAAAGTAATATTGACTACCCCTAATCTTGGAATAAAAGCGATATTCGATTCCATCTATAGTTACTTTATACAAAGAATCACCTAAACTCTGACCCGCAATTTTCTCCCTATCAAACGACACCGGTAAAAGGTAAGTAGGGTACGGTTCCACAATGACCTGTTTCCATTCTTCAACCCCGTCAACATTTGTGCAACCAAAAAACGCGCTATCCGCTTCGTTCCAGTGAAGAACCTTATTAGAAATCGTATCACAGTTTCCGAGACTATCCTTATATCTATACGGAGCAGACTCTATGCTTTTCAGCAAACGCCATGCATTTATTGTGTCACAGACATAAAAATCTTTGTCATATACTTCCATCGTATTGAACAAATCTTCTTTACAGATTTTCCCCTCTTTTTCTGGCGGCAGCAAAGAATCTTCATCAACCTTGGTCCAATTTAAATACCAGTATTCGCATTCATAATATGTCCCGTCATAAGAAACTTTCAGATTAGCAGTTTTCCTTGTACATTGTTCCTTAATAAACGAGTAGTCTGTTTCAGAGCTGTCTTTCTGCGCTTCACTTGAACTACTCATGGCACTGGAACTTTGCACAGCCGGAGCCGTTTTTTTACTAGACGATGAAACTTGTGTCGAAGATTCCGAACTTACCGTCGAAGAACTGGAACTTTTTTTCTCTTTTCTTGGGCTCCTTTTTAAATAGTAGGTCTCGCCGTTTTCTTCTTTGCAAACGCAATCATCAAATGTCCAATCGCTCAAACTAGCAACCCAATCCTTGAAATCTCCGGCACTTCCTATCCTATGCTTACACCCAGAAATATCAGTCCAAATATGCTTAGTTCCACTTTCAGTGGAAATTTCCATTTCAATACGGTTATTAGATTCACTGAAACTAGAAGACACGCAATTTGCAAAAAAGGAGAACATATTACGCATGTACATAGACATATAGTCACAGAGACCATCTACGACATAACTGCTGTCAGAAAGGTCGGTCGTCCAAGAATCCTCCTCCGTAATGCCATATTTGTCATGGCAATATGCGGAGTTATCATACGAACCGGAATCATCCTGGGTTTCAGAAGAACTGGAGCTAGAATTTTCAGAGCATGCCGCAAAAAGAAGCACAAGGGTGCCTATCACCAACAATTTTTCCATGGTCCTATCCCCTTTTTCAGCTATGTTTCTTCGCAGCGCGCTTCGCTTTGACTTCCTCGACAATCGGGCGTATAATCACGGCAAGGTTCATCGCAGAACCTATCAGGATTAATGCACTCGCAGCATAGATGCCGACTCCGGGATCCACCTTCAGCATCGGGATTCCCAAAGACGAGCACAGCCCTCCTAGTTGCATCAGCATGGCCCACAACGAGAACATGGCCAGCATTCCCATCGTCAGGGAACCGAGCGGCGAGATAAAGACAAATGCAGCCGCAAGCAGCACGGCAATCGCAATTCCCCATAGGTACGTCATTGGTTCCATCTTCGGGAAATTCGGCATCACCGCAGTAAGCTTTTTCTGCGTTGCCTCGTTCTTGTCAATCATGTTGTGCAATTGCTTGGCAGCATCAGGCGCAAGGGACTTGTCCAAATCTATCCCTGTCGCAAGTTCGTAGACGCTAGCCTCCAGAATCGGTTTTGTTTTCGCCTCATCCAAAGAGCACGACACATTCGCAAGCGGCATCAACAGCGCAAGCAACACGAGCAAATAAGGAACCGCCGCTAACTTCTTGAAAAACTTGAATTCCTTCGAATCCTTGAGGGAATTTTCGCCTTGTTTTTTTTCCACTTTACTTTCCATTCTTTTTCTTGATTACATCTTGGGGGAACACGCAGCGGAACCCGATTCTATCGGACCAGTAGCGCGGATCTTCGTCATCGGTTTCGACGAGGTTTATGTCTTTTTCGCTATCCTTCCAGGAACCGCCCTTGAACACTTTCAGGTACCCGAACATGGAACCGCTCGGGTTGGATTTTTCCATCCAGAACGCAATCGGGAAATGCTTGTCGCGAGTCCATTCGGCCACGTTACCCGACATGTCGTAAATACCCCAGGCATTCGGTTTTCTCTTGCCCACAGGCTGCGGGCCATAGGCTTCGGATTCCTTGCCGAGCTTGTAGGAATTGTCCCTGTAAACCGCATAGTTACTGGGATCGGGAACATCGTCCAAGACCCAGAGCGCGCCTTCGTTGTTGTCGGCGCGGCCAGCAAATTCCCATTGGGCTTCGCTGGGCAAGTCACCACCCAATTGTTCACAGAATTCCTTCGCGACAGTCCACGTCACATTGTGTACGGGCTTTTCATCGCCCTTGAACTTGGAGCGGTCCTCGACACGTTCTGCAGAATCGCGACGGGCCATCGTCGTGGCAAAGAATTTCTGCGTCACTTCTGTCACATGGATTGCAAACGGCGACATGCCCACCACGCGCCCCTTGTAGCGGAACGAACCAGAATCAATCATCACGACATCGCCGCGGAAAGCATCATGGATAACACGGGAATCTTCGGAAGAAGAAGACGGCGGAATGACGACCAGCTCAGGAACAGAAGAAGAAGAGGAAACCGGCTGTGCCGACGAAGAAGACTCGACTGGCTTCGGGTGCAGCCAATCTTGAACTTCGGTCTGACGCAAAATATAGGTCGGCAAGATGAAGTCACCTTCGCTCGGGTAAACTTGACCATTGAACTCGAATTCCATTTTCACATAGCGGTAATGGTGACGGCTAGAAACTTTATCGTTCTGGTATATCCAGACCGGCTTGTCGTTCTGGAGCGTGACAATCATATTCACCTTACCGTTCCGAATAAGGGCAATCAAGTTTTCAGTATCGATTCCCTGAGCCTTGCCAGTCCACCGGAAATCATAGCGGTCACCTGGATGACCAATGACAAGCTCAATCTTTTCTGCCGGGACTTGAGGCGCTGCCGGCTGGGGAGCCACTTCAGGAGTAACCGCAGCAACGCCTTCTTGAGTTGCAGGTTCCTGCGGTGCAACCGGTTCTTGAAGCGGAGCAGGCGTATTCGTCGAATCGGGAGTCTGAACCGCAGCAGGGCTCAGTTCCGCAGAATATTCCGGGATGGCAATCGGGTAAACCGGGTTCACGGTGTTCGGCCACACATACATGCGGCTGGGCAACGCCTGCAAACTGTCGAACTTGTGCTTGAAGGCCGCTTCCAGCGCAACAACTTCTGCATTCTGTCCCTTCTTCCACATGGCGTACGATTCGTTGCGCTTCGACGTGTAGCGAGCAACGTAGTTGCGATATTCCATGGAAGACGGCGATGTCATGAACGCAGAGGCGCTCATCTGCTTCGGATAATTTTTGTAGAACGCAGAGGAATCCGCCGATTTTTCTGTGCCCTGAGTTTCGGCCGTAAAGCGGTCGTACAATTCCTCTGTTTCCTGCAAGTTTGCCGCAGCGTCCAACATCTGTTTGTTCACAGTCAACTTGGGGGCGGCGTTCCCCGAAACCGTAGCGGGAACAAGTTTCGGTGCAATAACGTGGACAGAGGCTGGCTTGACCGATACCATTTCTGCATAAGGCATGCAGTCATTCTTCATGTAGATAAAGGTATAGAGCCCTGGATCGACGGGATGCACATAGCGCACGCCCTTCTTGACAGAAATGTCCTCGGATGCAATTTCCGTCTTTCCATCACCCCAGTTCAATTCGATAATAGAAGGAGTCTCGTTTTCCTTCAACATCTGCCAGCGGCCGTTCTTATAAAAGTACAACTTAGGCAGGCGGGTAGAATAAATGTATTCCTTGTCAAAATAGACATCCGTTTCGTCTTGGAACGCCTTGGAATTCGTGGCAGCGTAAAAACGCATCAAGACCACTTCGCCCACTTTCAACCGATTTTCCGAGAGGTTGAACGCATGGACTTCCTTAAAATTTTCAGGATTTATTGTTCCGACAAACCACTTGTATTCCTTCGCGCCCTTCTTCTGGCGGAGGTACATGGCGTTTTCCTTGAGCGGGAATCCCGGCTGGATAGAAAGAGCATTCTTCTCGAGCTCGATAATCTGGCCCGCCGTCGGTTCCATCTTGGCGCCAACCTTGAACTTGTCCAAAGTAATCTTATAGTTGTTATCGCCGGCAGCAAAAAGACATGCCGGCACAACTAAAAGCAACGCAAACAAATGAAGGAAGCGCATAAAAACTCCTTTGTGGTCTTACGGACTAAAGATATATTTTTGCTTACATGAAAGTTACAGAACAGTCCCATTTGCCCCCATATTGAGCAAATATCCGCCTTTTTCGCCACCCACGGGGCCCAATTCCACCTTCCAGTCGGCAAGACGGATGATATCGGGATGGTGTTCGATGACGATAACGGTATCGCCACGGGCCGAAAGCTTGCGCAACATGTTCCAAAGAATCTGGATATCCTTGAGGTGGAGCCCTGTAGTCGGTTCGTCGAGCAGGTAGACCATTTCTTGGGCGGGCTTGCGGGCAAGTTCCGCCGCCAGCTTGAGGCGCTGGGATTCGCCGCCACTGAGCGTGGTAACAGACTGGCCGAGCTTTACGTACGGGAGGCCCACGTCGCGCAGGCATTCCAGTTTCGGCAAAATTTTCGGCTGGTCCTTGAAGAACTCACAGGCTTCGGCCACGCGCATATCGAGCACATCGGCGATGTTCTTGCCCTTGAAGGTGACGGTGAGGGTTTCCTGGTTGTAGCGCTTGCCGCCACAGACGTCACAGACTTCCCACACGTCGGAAAGGAAGTGCATCTCGATGGCGACTGCACCGCGGCCCTCGCAAGCCTCGCAGCGGCCGCGGGCCAAGTTGTAACTGAACCGCCCGTAATCGAAGCCCTTCAACTTGGCCTGCGGCAACTTGGCGAACAGCCTACGGATGTCGTCAAGTACGCCCGTGAAACTCGCGGGCGTGCTGCGAGGCGTCCCCGAAATCGGACTCTGGTCCACCAGCAACACTTCACCGCTCTGCTTCTTGCGGCCACGGGCTTGAAACTTCTTCTTGAGGCGCGGGAAGATTTCGTCCATGACCATGGAACTCTTGCCCGAACCCGACACGCCGCAGACCACGCTAATCGCGCCCTTCGGGAACTTTACAGACAAATTCTTTAAGTTGTTGTGCTTGAGTTTTTCGAACTCGTAGAATTCCGTAGAATCGGTAATGGGCTTTGCCGCAATCTCGTTCGCCATCGGGATGGTGTGCGTCAGGTACTTGACCGTTTCGCTGCGCGGGAACTGTT
>CAMJHM010000110.1 GCA_946405515.1 uncultured Fibrobacter sp.
GTGCGTTGGCAATGACCGGAGCGCACTTGTCATACAGCGTGAATGTCGATTCGAAGAATCCGTTTGCGACACCCTTGTGCGGGGAAACCGTTCCGTTGCCGTCCTTTTCGCCGCTTGTAGAACCGTAAGGATAGGCGAGGTTAGCCGGAATGTTGATTTCGATAATGCTGTACGTATTGACGGAATCCTTTGTCGTGACGGAGTCAATTTGCACCGTGAACGGGGCAGAGACGGAGTCTCGGATGGTCCAGAAACTGCCTGCCTGAGGCTTGATTGTTCCGCCCGTCGTATCCGCATTCATGATGAACGAACGCGTGATGCCCGGATTTCCCCAGACCGTTACGATACTATCGAACATATCCTTTGTCTTGAGCTTTTGTTCGAACATGATATAGACTTTATCAGGAACGCCATCGCCTTCCAAGTCAATCATTTCGGCGTGATAGATGCCAACCGGTCTCGAAATGAGTGTAACCGTGACGGTCTTGCAGCCTGCGGCGTTGACTCCGTTGAAACTTTGGTCGGTGATGGTGAAGTCGTTTGATGTTCTTGGAGTGACCTGCGCTCCAATCGGCACGAGTGAATTGTTCGTGTTTCCGCTGATGATAAATGTCCAGCTCTTTCCGTTGTTCGTCGTGGTTCCCTTTCCGACAACCGTCGGCATGTCTACAGTACCCGCGATGGCGAGCGGCCATTCGCTCTGGGACGAGAGAATAACCGGTTCAGAGAAGGCCACCATGACAGTGTCGTAACCGCTGTTGTCGTTGTCCGACTTTTCGAGGATGGATACACTTTCGAGCGTGGGGAGGATGCCGTCTGTAATCTTCGCTGTTTCGGCATTTGTTGAAATCTGTGCAGCCCCATGATCGGTGACGTAAGTCGTAATCTTTCCGGACGGACTTGGGGTCGCCGGAATGAGGCTTGTGTCAATAGGAATGATGATTTCGTCCAAGTTCGCGTATTTCGAGGCGTCGAGCGGAACCTTTATGGAATCGGCCATGCCTTCGATAAAGAACTTGATGCTGTCCAGCGTGTATCCATCTGCAAGTTTGTTCGAGAATGAAATCTTCAACCGGTCAGTCTTGTTGTCGCAGTCGGTATCTTCGGCGAGAACTTTCTGCGGTACAGGCACCTTGGATACGGCATAGAAGGATTGCTTGGAAACGTCGTCTTCGTCGTTCGGGTCGGTATAAGTTACCTGGACAGTGTCGCCGGCATAGAACGAAATTTCAGTAGTCTGGTTCCTCGTTTCCTTGGAGTGGTTGATTGCCGTGAACGGGCCTCCGACAAAGTGTCCGGGGTTCGTTGGGTCGGCGTTCAAGGTGACGGTGAGAGCGTCGTTCTTCTTGCTGTTGGTAATCTGGACTTCAACAGACTGCGTGTTCTTCTTTATCTTGTCCTTGTCCATCAAGTCGATGAAGAATACAGTTCCATCAGGATTGGCGGGGCTTGCAATCGGATTGCCCGTGGCATCTTTAAGAACGAGCGTCGATGCGGTGGCGTCGCCCTTCGAGAAGTTTATGTAGTAGGTTCTGTTCTCGAATGCGCAGCCTCCATTTTCGGTGCACTCATCGCAAGTGGGGTTTGGTCCAGCAAAGATGGTGATGTCGACTTTCTTGCTGCCGAGCGTCATCTTGACTGGAATGTCGAGATCCCACATGTCCGTCGGAATGTCGTACTTGGCGATAATCTTTGTGCCGGATTCGTCCAAAATCCATTTGTCCAGTCCATCGAAGAGGACCATTCCACTAATCTTCACGCCGTTCGCCCATACCTTTGTGATGTAGCCTCCTTCGGTAATGTGGGCTTTACCCGTGACATGGACGGTACTGTTCGCTTGGTCGATATCGATATGGGAGCCGTTGGAGACGTTGAACGGTGGATCGAGCGTGATGTCCATCTTGTAGTTTGCTCTCTTCTTGTCCATTTCGCTCTTGGACGGGCTATAACCCCAAATAAATTCGTCCTTGCGATACACGGATACGTACGGGTTCTCGATGGCGAGGTCGAGGTCGATATCGCCAGCGTCCTTCTCTTCGCACGGCATACCGGGGTAGTCTTTTTCTTCGTTGTTTGTACGGGAGTGCGGCATCCAGCTCCAGTCACCCGGATTTTCGTTGAGACTTTCTTTGCTGGTGATGTCCGTGACCCAGTGCCACTTGTTGCCCGAACGGCAGTAGAGTTTCTTGTTCTGCGGCGGAATGTCGAGGGGGTCGTCCTGGCCCACAGCTCTGATTCGTGCGACAAAAAGCACATCGACACGGAAACGGCTGGAGGACTTGATGACGGTCGAACCGAGCGGGATGGGGAAGTACCACTGCCAGGTCTTTGTTTTTTCGTCGTAAGTGTCTTCGATCTTGACCGGACGTGCATGACGGAAACCTTCATTTAACTGGGCTAGCGTTGTCGGGTCGCAAGCTTTGTTGAAGCCCGCTTCGTCGTAAGCTTGGCAAATGTCGGTACGGATAGCGACGTCGTCGTAGAGGTCGTCATCGCCGCGCATGTACATGCGAACGGTGAGGCTGTCGAACGGTCTTGCTTCGTTGTTGAAGATGTTCATGTTGATGGCCGGCTTTCCATCCCATTCGTACTGGTATGTTCTCACGCTGAAATCGTACCATGTCACAGGGGTCGTGAACTTGAGCAGGTTGCCGTTGTCATCGACTGTGGATTGAGCTCCGTTGCTTTCGACCATGAAGTAGTAGGTCGTTTTTTCCTTGAGTCCACCAATTTTCACGTAGTGGAACTGCGTCGGAATGCCAGAGACATCTGCGTTACCGGCACCGGAGTTGAAGGCGAATTCAGATGCATTGGAATGCGGCTTTGTATCCCAATAGATTTTGGATTCGTATTCACCGTTGGGGGTGTACCACATGATTTCGGCACTGTCGCCGGTCACGTTACAGACGGTCACGTTGGCGATATTCGCATTTTCGACCGTGCTGAGAGTCGTGAATGTGAACGGAGTCTTTGTGCTATCGACAAGGTACTTTTCCTTGGTGTTCTCCGGTTTGTAGGCGTTGGCGCCTGTGACGAAGAAGTAATAGGTGGTGCCCGGCTTCAAGTCCTTGAGGGTGATGTCATGGCGGACACCTGCGGCCGTACTGGTTGCTGTTAAATTGTATTGGCCTTCGGTCGTGCCATAGGAGATGGTTGTCGTGCCACGCTGGGTGAGCTTGACAGTCACAATGGCAGAGTCCATGCTCACATGGCGGATTTCTACGCTGATGTCTGGGGCAAGGGTCTTGTCAAATTTGTTGGAAGCGATCATGCCCGCGCTGACTAAAGTTGCAGCGGCATCGATACAGGTCTCGGACAGGTGGTAGTCTTCCCAGCTCTTGTTGTCGGGAACCCAGGAGTTTGCCATGCCGGGAGTTACGCCACCGAAGAGGGCGCCTGTCGGCGGATTGTACTTGTAACTTGCGCCCGGCATGTTCTTGCCTTCGGGGTTTGCTGCACGATGGTGCGGATGAGCGTCGTTCTTGTCGCCCACGCCCAAGATGAACGAAACATCCCACGGGTTCACGCCCAGCATGTAGTTCAGCTGATTGATGCCGAGCTGGAACATTTCGTCGGCTTTCCAGTCGGGTGTTCCCATAATCGGAAGAGCGATTCCCTGCTTTTCGATATCTTTTGCGACATCGGCATAGGCGAGAACTTCAAATACGTTGCCCATCTGGTAGCGGTTGTAAATCCAGGTTTGGTCTGTCATCATGTTATACCAAGTGGGATCGAACGTCAGGGCTCCTCTCAACTTCCAAGCCGGGCCCTGGTTGTTGGGAATGCCTGGCAGTGCAATGGAACCCGCACCGTTTCCGGACATGTCTTCCAAGTTCAGAATCATGCTCGTAATACAGTCTTCCACCGCATTTAGCCATTCCGATTCGGTGAGCCCGAATTCGTTGATAGCCTTGTTCTTGTCGGCCAGAATCAGCTTGTAAAGAGCGTAAGTCGCATAAGCGTATGCGTTTGCCCAGCTCGTATTCTTCACGTTCTTCAAGAAGCCCTTGTCATTGGTAACAAACCAACCGCCAGCAAAGGCGCCCGCACCGTCCATGTATTCCTGACCTTGGACCAGGTTCCTAGTGCGAATCATGTCGTCGGCGTAAGTCTTTTCGCCGGTGGCGTAAAGGAGTGCCACGGAGGCAAGCGCCATATCGTCGTAGAATTCGTTGTTGCCGTTGTAAGCGGGGCTAGACCAACCAGCGGCTTTCGTGTTGTTCTTGTATGTCCTGCCTTGAGCCATGGACTTTGCAAAAGCGTACATTTCCTTGGCAACCTTCAAGCAGCTATCGGCGAACGCCTTGTATTCGGGATATTCGCTGTACATTTTTGCGACGAGGGCCATGCCGGCTGCCGTTTCACCACCGATATTAGCTCCGATTTCGCCAAGACGAACCGTTCTAGAGGCTGGACCGCCACGGTCTGTTGCTGATGCGGAATTATCCACGGGCAGCTTGTCCTGGTTTTCGGGGCGGCCCCACCAAGCGTGGTCCGAGCCGAAGTTACCGACGGAAAGAGCCATGTCGTCGATGACGCCCTTGGCACGATTGTAAGCGCGGAGAACAAAGTCAGCGCCATGTTTTGCTTCGCGAAGCATGTCCGGCATACCGTCAGTATTGACCGTTTCGCCTTGGTTGAATGCGTAGTGGTCTTCGTCTGCATCCGAGTTTGTTGCCGCCATGACGGCTGCCACCATGAAGGCGTACATCTGCGTCTGTGATTCCTTCAGATGGTCACCACAGTCGTAGTAGCCGCCTTCAAGAGTCCCGGCAAGGGAGGCGTTGAACGGTCCACGAACGTCGTCAGCTCCTGTGACGATAGGGCCACCGCCATCAAGCGTGTGGCTTGCTGGGTGGAACCAGGATTCTCCGTTTCCGCTACGGTTGATGCCATAGAACTTGAGGGCGGCATCTTTCACCATGGAATAGACGTTGTCGGAGACGATGAATGTGCTCGAAATATCGTTGCCAACCTTGATGCGGAGACGCGTATCCGTCGGAACTCCCTGCGGAATGTTACCGATCATGATTTTGCCGGATTGGCCCTTGATATCGACTTGATAGCGTTTTTGGTCGTTTGTGGCGGCGTTTGTGCCGGCGATAATCGTCCAGTTAGAAGATGTACTTTGGCCAGAGGCTCTTAGTGAGCCGGTGACTGCGGGGCTAAGAGATTTCCCATCGACATCGACGACTTCGAAGGTGGTTGCGTTACCGACGTAATAGAATTGACGTTCAGTGTCTTTTTCAAGGTAGCCCGCCTGGTTCACGCGAATAGGAGACATGCGGTAGTTGATAGCATCCAAGTACGCCTGGTTCAGCGTATCGGGAATCAATGCATTCGGAGCGTATGATGCCGGAGTTAGGTTCTTCGGCAACATGTTCTTTTTCTTGGTGACCGAGGTGTCAAAATTCTTGAAAACAGTACTGTCCCAGGTGAGTGGGTATGTCGGTCGAATCAAGTCATAAGGAGTTGCTTGTTGCTGCTGTGCTGATGAAAATCCAACAGCGGCACATAATGCAAACAGGTACTTTCTGATACTCACTTTGTCTCCTTTTACATATGTAAAAAGCGGGCAAAACACGTCTTGCCCTCTAGTTATATTCTCTCAAAAGATAAAATAGATTATTTATGCAAAAATGTATTATGATATATTCCTTTTTTGTTCTCAAAATATTCTTCAGATTGCTTTTTTATTCTTCAAAGTGTATCATATGAAAAAAGAACATGAAAAAATAAAGTAATTGAAAACAATGAGCTTTCTTTTTAACTAAGCGATGTATCTGAAAATTTACAAACAAGAAGAAAAAGAGACTCCTGAATCGTTAAATCCAGGAGATTCTTTTAGATTTTTCTCTTGAAACCGAATGTCTTGGTTTTGCTACCTGTAGCTTTATCGGCCTTGATTCCCTTTTTTTCGCATTTTAGCTTGTAATCGTTGTTGGATTCGTCGAATTTCGTAGCGCAGAAGGTTTCCGCTTCGAAATCGAACTTGGCGATGTAGGCGCCTGTGCCAATCTTGTTGCCTTTTTTTGCCACAGGGGCTTCGTTGTCCTTGGCTGCCCATTCCAGATTGAACTTGAAAATTCCGTTATCGACAAGGCCGCGAATGGAGGCGAAATTTTCCGTTGGGATGTCAAGCTTATAAGTGTTGACGTATTGCCCGAGGTTGTCATAGAGGTCCATGACGACTTTTAGGTGGTAATCGTACATTGGCATACCCTCGTGGGTCACGAAACTTGCAGAGGGCATAGTAATTTCGACCTCGAAATTTGGACCGGAACTGGCGTAGATCGATGTGTCGGCTTGACCCAGTAGGGTTCCTTTTTCGTCGATGAAATTGTTCTTGCCGTTGACTATGGCCGATGTCACAAATGCTTTGTCCTTTAACGATTCCGGACGGCCTGTGTACGCCTCGGCCTTTGGAGATGCAACCGGTTTCGTGAGTGTTACTGTAAAGCGCATATTTTCGTCACCCGTGATGCGAACGTAGGGGTTCTGTACGGTCGGGACGTTGTTGTTCT
>CAMJHM010000111.1 GCA_946405515.1 uncultured Fibrobacter sp.
AGGTCGGCACTTCGTGCCTTTGAGGGCGCTGCGCTGTGAGGTAAGTAGGAAGTAGGAAGTGGGAAGTGATTAGTGGTTGGTGGTTAGGGGGGGGATTAGACGAGAGAACGCCGCTGCGCGGCTACAGACGAGAGACGAGAGGGAAAAGTTGTCATTCGCAGGCGCATGACTCGTCGGCTCAGTCATGCCGAAACGCAATATCACGGCTTCGCCGTCTTATATTGACGCACGAAGTGCGTGATTCTTTTCACTAGCATCTAACCTCTAGTCTCTAGCCTCATCGCTCATTGCTCATTGCTCACTGCTCATCGCTCAAGCCTCGCACCTCGTGCCTAAAAAACATATATTTACTCTCAGACCACCCTCAAAGTACTTATTGTTATGATTCTCGCCCCGTTTCAGCGCGTTTTAGCTGTATTTTCTGCCAAGGCATCTACCGTTCTTGCACTCGCATTCTTTGTCACCGTTTTCGCCCCCAACACCGAAGCCCGCGTTGACCCCACGGCCACTCCGCAGCATTACAACTACCGCGATGCAAGCAAACAGCTGCGCCGCGTATACTACGGGGACCTGCAAGAGACTCTCTACTGTGGCTGCAAATACGACGACAAGAAAAACGTCGACTTTTCAAGTTGCGACTTCAAACCTCGCGAAAACCCGAACCGCAAAAGTTTCAAGCGCGCCGAGAAAATTGAATGGGAACACATGGTCACCGCGCACAATATGGGGCACTTCCGCCCCTGCTGGAAGGACGGAGGCCGCAAGAACTGTAGCGCAAACGACACGACGTTCAAGTTGATGGAAGGCGACATGCACAACCTCTACCCCGCCATCGGCGAGGTGAACGGTGACCGCAGCAACTTCATGTACAGCCAGTGGACAAACGATCCTGTTCCAATGTACGGTGGCTGCAAGACCATCGTTGACTTCAAAGACAAGAAGGTGCAGCCCCGCGAGGAGGCCCGCGGCATTGTCGCACGGGCGAGTTTCTACATGGAAAAGACATACGGAGTTAGTTTATCCAAACAGGACCGCAAGTTATTCGAGGCATGGGACAAGATGTACCCCGTCACCGAGAAGGAATGTGAGCGCGACCGGCGCATTTTCAAGGTGCAAGGCGACCATAATCCGTTCGTTTACGAGAAATGCCCCAAATAACGTACTTCTGAAAGGAATGAGGATAGCGGAATGTGTCCTTTTTCACAGGCAAGGGCATTTTTTGCGTTTTCTGCACTATTCCGAACCGCACGGCGAGAAATAATCATATATATTTGTTAAGGCCACCTCTAAAAATTGCTTTGATAAAGAAAATTTGAGCGAGACCGAGTGCAGGCATTTTTAGAGGGGGCCGGAAGAATAGTTCATAATACGAGGTTTTTATGCGTCGTGTCTTTTTGGCGTTTGTATTTTGCTTTTTTGGTGCTGCACTAGCGCAGGTGGAATTTCCTATTGGCTCCACCGTGGTGAACGTAACCAAACCGCCCTACAAGGCTAAAGGCGACGGCAAGACCGACGATACGCAGGCCATCCAGCAAGCCCTGGACGACCACCCTAACGGCGACTACATTATCTACCTCCCCCACGGAATCTACAGGATAACCGGGCGACTCGTCTGGCCGCAAGCCGACAAGCCCGCAGACTCCTACAACCGCACCATCCTCCAAGGGCAGAGCATGGGCGGCACTATTTTGCAGTTGGACAACCGCTGCGAAGGCTTTGATAATCCCGATGCCCCGCGCGCCATGATTTACACCGGTACAGGCCCTGAACTCAGGCGCCGCAACGCCATCCGCGACATGACCATCCGCACCGGAAAGGGGAACCCCGGCGCCATCGGTATCCGCTTCCTCGCCAACGAACAGGGCACCATCAAAAACGTGAAAGTCTACTCCAACGACAGTTCGGGCGTGTATGGCATCGACATGGGCTATGCCGAGACCATGGGCCCGCTCATGGTGAAGAACGTGGAAGTTCGCGGGTTCAACGTGGGTACTTACATCGGGGGCAAAGTCAACGGTGTCACCCTCGAGCACCTGACACTTGGCGGGCAGCGTAAATACGGCCTTGAGGTGGACAACCAATCCGTCGCCGCACGTGGACTTAGATTCAGGGGCTCCGTTCCCGCAGTTTACAGCCATGGCAAAGGCGCTTCGCTCACCCTCGTCGACGCAACTTTGGAATTCGTCAAAGAACGGAATGCCAAGCAGGCGACAGCCATCGTGAACGAGAGCCAGTTGTTTGCCCGTTCCGTCATGATAAGCAAGTTCCACACCAAGATTCGCAGTTCGCTCAAAGGCTACGGCGAAGGCATCATCGGTAGCGAAATTATTGAATTCTTTACGCAGCCCGTCAAGAAACTTTGTTCCAGCCCGAGCCAGTCTATGCGCATCCCGGTGGCAGAAACTCCGGATTACGCAGAACAGAAGGCAGACTCCTGGATTACCATTGCTGGGGACTACGGCGGAAAAATGAACAGCGGTTCCGACGACGCCAAGGCCATTCAGGAGGCCATCGACGATGGCGCAGAAACCATCTACTTCCCGCCCGGAGGCCGCTGGACCATCAATCGCGACATTTACATCCGCAAACGCGTCCGCCGCATTCTCGGTACAGAGGCCCGCATCGACGGCCGAGGCAAGTTCATCATCGAGGATGGCGCATTCAACGAAATTACTATTGAAAGATTCTCCGAATTCGGCAGTGGCATCATCCACAAAAGCAAGCGCGCGGTACTACTCAAGGATATCACGCTCAAGTCTTACGAATCCGCCGAAACCGGAGCCGGTGAAGTGTTCATGGAAGACGTATCCATCGGAACCATCCAGCTGAATTACCAGAAACTGTGGGGCCGCCAGGTGACCATGACTGGCGACACGAAGGGTCCCAAGATTCAGAACAATGGTGGAACCATCTGGATTCTCGGCTTGACCGCGAAAGACGGAAACACCGTACTGCAAAACTTCAACAAAGGTTCGGCTGAACTTGCCGGCGTACACGTCATCGCAAGCGACAAGGCGAAAAACCGCCCGATGTTCATCAACGACAACTCGAACCTTTCTATCGAAGGGCTCCGCGAAACACTCGTCAAGGGCAACCCCTACCTGAAGATTGTAGAAGAGTCCAGGCAAGGTTCTGCCATCTACTCGCTCGAGGGAAAAGAACTCCAACGCAACCCGACCGGTGGCGTGATGCTCCCGCTCTATGTTGGTTATGCGCCCAAGAGCGGTGCGAACGAAAAGCCCAAGGTCAAAGTTGAAAAGGAAATCATCCTGCTGCAACAGAACCAGATTCGCATGAAAGGCTCTGTCGAAGACGACGGACGCGGTGACGGACTTTGCAAAATCCCCGCAGTCTGGCGCAAGGCGACCGGCCCAGGCAGGGCCACCTTCTCCGACAGCACGGAATACGAGACCGACCTCTCGTTCACGGCAAGCGGACGCTACAACGTAATCTTCACGGCAAACGACGGCTACCAGGACGGAGCCGACACCAGCCGCATCTACGTGTTCGACAAGAAATACACTACGCTCGACAATAGCGGCGACGGCATCCCGAGCGGGCGTGGCCAAGACGCCTGGATTTCGGAATTCGACAACTACAGCCCGCATAACTACGATACGACTCTTTGCGCCTCCACCCTCCCGGGCAAGGCCGGCAAGATTTACCTCAAGTTCGACCTCTCCGCGTTGCCCGGCCCGCTGTTCGACGCAGGCCTCAAACTGGACTACATCGCAGACTCCATCAAGAAGCCCATCTCGTTCAACATTTTCGGCCTCAAGGAAACATCCAAAGACATGGATTTCGGTGAGAGCAAGTTGAGCGTAGACTGGAGCGAAGCGGACATCACGTGGGACAACGCCCCGGCCAACGACCCCAAGAAGGCGGGCGGCCAGTTCAACATCCGCAAAAATTCCGGCGGTGGCGTGGACACCAAGTATGCAGACTACCTGGGCACCATCACCATCAACCCGAAGTCCCCGCTGGGAGCATTCCTCCGCACCCCGAACTTCACGGAATTCTTCAAGCGCAAGCACGCCTCTGGGCTTTATACGATTATCCTTACAAGCGTCGATGCAGGAGAATACTTCATCAAGTCGAAGTCGGCAGGCAAGAACGCCGCTCCAGCCCTTTACGTGAGCTACTTCGACAACACGCGTTCCATCGGCGGCGATGCGATGGACGGTGGCTACCAACTTTCCAAGGTGAATATCGACATCTATAACCTGGACTGCGATTTCGACCTGACCGTAGGTTATCCTCAATTCGTGCAGATTGAAATTCTCAACGAATTCGGCAAGAGGATGCTCACCGTTGCAGCGCGCGAACTCGCAGGCGAAAAGAAGACAAACTTCAAGTTCAAGGCCAAGGCATTCCCCACCGGGCGCTACACGCTCAAGGTTATCGGAGAAGCATTCACCGCCGAACAAAAATTTTACATCCTGAACTAAGGAAGATAATATGAAACTCTACAAGATTCTATTTGCCCTTTCCTTTGCCGCATTCTGTGCTGGTTGCGGCGACGACGACAGTTCTTCGGCATCCCCGGAAGAAGAAAGCAGTTCGTCCAGGATTGCCTCCTTCAAGTCTAGTTCCTCGCTGAGCAACCGCGCGGACATCGCCTATAACGACACGCTGGAACTCGGCGATACCGTTGCGCTGGATTTTGAAATTCCGAAAAGCAAGAAGGACATTGACGAGGAGAGTGGCTACATCTACATCACCGATACGACAAAGTCCATCAGGTTGTTCCTCGGCGAGTTCGTCAAGGGGACACGAATCAATGTCCACATTGTGTCATCGGGCATGAGCAAGGACTCCATAAGAATCCAAAACGAAATCGGAGACGAGCTGAATACACTCAAACCCGTATGGAACGAATCCAAGAAAGATTCCGTTTTTGGCAACTACATGATGCCCGGTCATGACGGCAAGATGCAAGAAAATTCCTTCGTTGCATTCAGTGACGGCTTCTATTACATGAATTTGAAAGCCAAATTCGAAAAGTCCTCGAGAATCCGCGCTTACGTCGATATTGATTCAGCCTACTTTGTCTACACCGGTGAAGAAGACAGCATCCATATGAACCTGACAGACACGATCCGCGGCATATTCACCATAGGCGAAGGGCCGAGTTCCGTGAAAGTTCTCTTCTCAGGCAACGAGGGTGTCAGCATCGCCCTGAATGCAGAAGGAAAATCTATCGGCAAGTTCGAACTTTACGAACAGGACACGAGCCTCATCAGCAAGAACGATTCGTCAATCGACGCCTTGCTCCTGCCCCACGACACCACTGACTGGTCCATCAAGATTGTCCCGACCAAGGTCATCAGTTATCTCACCGGCCCTTACGCGACATTCGAAATTGAATCCATCAGCCGTCCGCTCGATAAAGGCGAATACTTCAGGAACCCGGATTCTATCAGTGTTCCGGGCGATACGCTCACTGTGGTGCGCCCGCGCAACGACCAGGCCAAGTACTACCTGTACCAAGAGCAATACATCTGGCTTGCCGACCTCAATCCAGGGGATTCTATCGACGTGTACCACTTTATGGAAGGTTACTGCGACAACCAAGTCACTTGCCCCGCAAGTTGCGAAATTCTGGACAGCAAGCGCAAGTCCGTCCAGGAAATCAGTTGCCTCTACGGGGGTAGCCTCAAGGTAACGAGCAAGATGAAGAAAGGCGCCTACTACCTGCACTACGTCCGTACCGGCGACATCTACCCCACCGACGAAAGCCAGGTCCTCACGCTCAAGACCTATATCCAGCAGCCGGGCCTCTTCAAGGAATTCAACTTCTTCGACGAAGAAGAAGACGAAGTCTATGGAGAAAAAGCCTTACGAGCCAAGGTGGGCGACACACTCCGCTTCGAAAACTTCAAGTTCAGGACAATGCCCAAGATCGCAAGCACGAACGTGCGCTGGTTCCTCTCCTGCGAAGACGTCCCCTACCTCGGGACATCGGCCTATATTGCCACGTTGGACAACTGCGAAGACGAACTGGAAATCTACTCCAGCAGTTACCTCGTTGTCCAGGACAGCGCCTTCGGGAAGACCCCGCACATCATCGCGCAGAGCCTCGCCGACCCGACCGCCCGCGACACCCTGAGCCTCTCCATCAGCGAGAAATAGCCCAGGCAGCACAAAAAAAATCAGAAATTAACCCCAAAGGCGCCCCCGCGCCTTTTTTCATTACTCCGAGCTGGGTCCCCTCCCGCATCATAACACGCAACGAATCAAGTAAATAAGCCGAATTTTGCGAAAAAATGAACCATCTCTCCCCAGAAAAACATTGAAATCCTAAAAAAAAATGCTATCTTTGTGGCCTAATCTTGCAAGTCGTGCCAAGCTCTACCAACTTGCAAGCAAAACCAAAGAGCTTCCTCTAAGAGGTATATATGTCCTCCTTCCGTGGACCAAAAGGTAAAGTAGCACGCTCTCTCGGCGTTGCCGTTTCTCAGAAGACTCAAAAGG
>CAMJHM010000112.1 GCA_946405515.1 uncultured Fibrobacter sp.
TTCCGCTCACGAACCTCTACGCCGGTGAAGTGATTCCGGAATCTGAACTTCCGAAGCGCATCTGCGCTTACTCCGCATGCTTCCGCCGCGAAGCTGGCAGCTACGGCAAGGACACCCGCGGTCTTCTCCGCTTGCACCAGTTCAACAAGGTCGAAATGGTTTACTTCGCCCACCCGGAAAAGAGCTACGAAGACCACGAAGAGCTCACCCGCTTCGGCGAAAAGCTCCTCGAAAAACTCGGCCTCCCCTACCACCGTCTTGCACTCTGCAAGGGCGACCTCGGTTTCGGTGCAGCCAAGTGCTATGACCTCGAAGTCTATGCTCCGGTCGAAAAGAAGTGGCTCGAAGTCAGCTCCTGCTCGAACTTCGAAGACTACCAGGCACGCCGCGCCAACATCAAGACGAAGGTCAACGGCAAGAACGTCTACCTCCACACGCTTAACGGTTCTGGCCTCGCCACTCCGCGCGTGATGGTCGGTATCTGCGACAACTACCAGCAGAAAGACGGCTCGCTCAAGATTCCTGAAGTGCTTCGCCCGTACATGGGTGGCATGGAACGCATCGAACCGAAGAAGTAATCGCAGCAAACCGCCGCGACTCTCGGCACCTATGTCATTCCCGCCAGAGCCCGTGCTGAGCAACGTCGAAGCAAGCGGGAATCTCCAATTTCAAAACAGCAAGTCCTCACAGACCTGCTGTTTTTTTACGTCGTCATCCCGGACTCCTTGCATGTCATTCTGAGAATGCGCAGCATTCGAAGAATCCAGTCACATTTTACTTTAGCTTTTCCAGTTTTTCATAAATGTCGTACAGCCTTTGCACCCCGTTTTCCAGCCCGTAATAATGCTTCACGTACGGCACCAAGAGCGCAAAGAACAGCGCATCCAGCACCATCACAGGGATTTCCGGCACGACAGCCACAAAAAGAATCCCGCCCACAGTCAGAATCGCAAATAAAATCATCACCAGTTCGTGAACCAATCGTTCATGCTGAAAAAAGCCGATATGCGTCCGCACCGACAGCAATTGTTCCGCCGTCAGCGGACTCCCCAACGACACTAAATGTAAAAGTTCATTCTCGTAATCTTTCAATTTTTTCAACATACTCTAAATATAAAGAAATCTTTTTCAAAAAGAATCCTTTCCACATTTTTACAAAGGATGCAAAACCCATTTTTTTCAAAAAAAAATGCAATATTCAGAAATAGAATGTTATTTTAAAGACATGGAGGAACTTCAGTTTACATCTCTACCGTCCATGTTCCTTGCGAACTGCGACCGAGCCGATTTCAAGGGGTGGTATCACCGTAACAACGGTGAGTGGATTCCGTATTCCAAAAAAACATTGAAGACCAACACCTTGGCGCTAGCGCTGGCTTTACGCGACCTCGGGCTCAAAGATAATGAAAGCGTCGGAATCATTGCGCCCAGTTCTCCCAATTGGCTCATCGCCGACATGGCCATCCAACTGAATCACGCATGCGTCGTGCCGCTCTTCCCCAATATTTCATCCGAAAATTTTGCGTTCCAGAGCCACGATGCCAACATCAAGTTTCTCGTCATCAATTCCATCGAAGAACTCGATCTTCCCCTGCTCGACTCATTGTCCATTTTCAACAAAATCATTTGCCTTGACAATGACTCGTTCCTCCCAGCCAATGGAATCTATTGGGACCAACTTATCAGGGAAGGGCGCGAGATTCTCGCCGATAAAGAACAAGCTAAATGGGTTGACAAGCAACTAGAATCCATCCGTCTCGACGACATATTCAGCATCATCTATACCAGCGGTTCTACGGGGCAGCCCAAGGGTGTCGAACTCACGCATAGGAACATGTTAGTACAAATTCAAAATTTGCTTCCGATGTTCAGCTTCAACAGCAAAAAGGATTCGAGCCTTACAATTCTACCGGTAGCGCATGTTCTCGAACGCATGGCGGTCTATTTCTACATTTTCAGCGCGGTCCCGATTTACTTTGGCGACAACCCCCAGAACCTCTCGCGCATGTTACGTGAAGTCCGACCCTCCATCATGATTGTCGTTCCTCGCATTCTCGAACGCCTCTACGAAAGCATGACGACATCTGCGGACCGCGCAAAGGGACTCAAGCGAATTCTCATCAAGCACGCCATCAAGCTCGCCAAAATAAAGGATCCGAACAAACGCCCGTGCCTGATGCAGCGACTTCTCAACCTGCTCGTCTATAAGAACATGCGCGATGCCGTCGGTGGCAACTTCCGCATGATTATTTCGGGCAGCAGCGCTTTAAACAAATCTATTCTACGCTTTTTGCTAAACATCGGGCTTCCTGTTTTTGAAGGTTACGGGATGACGGAATGCTCACCCGTCGTTTCCGCAAATTGCAAACAAGATATCAGGCCCGGTTCCATCGGAAAACCCATCGCCCACCTCGACGTGCGTATCGGTGAAAACAGCGAAATCCAAGTTCGCGGAGAAAGCGTTTTCAAAGGCTACCACAACCGTCCAGATTTAAATGCGCAAATCTTCACCGAAGACGGTTTCTACCATTCTGGCGACCAAGGCTATTTTGACGATGACGGTTATCTGTACTTTACGGGCCGTATCAAGGAACTATTGAAAACGAGTACCGGGAAATACGTTAGTCCAAACCCCATCGAACTTGAAATCATACGCCATCCGCTGATAGAGCAGGCACTCGTCATCGCAAACGATCATAAATTCGTTTCGGCCATCATTTGGCTAAATCCTGTTGGCGCCCGCCGCATGCTCAAGCCGCAAAACGAGAACTACTCCATTGCGAACGCTCTGGAATCACCGATTATCCGCGCTTCTATTCAGCGCCATATCGAGCATATCAACAAAAAGCTGAACCATTGGGAACAAATTCGCAAATGGACTTTAGTCGGTGACGAGCTCACTATCGAATCGGGACTTTTGACGCCCACATTAAAAATTCGGCGCACCGCTGCAGAAAAGCGATACGCCGAAGAAATTGAAAAGATGTACAATTAGACGAAAGACCGCTTCTCCACAAGGTGGATAACAACAACTAAGGCAACAAGTTGCCAAGTTTTGTATAGCTGGTAGACGAAAGGAAGATATATCTTTCGTCTATCGTCTATAGGTGCGTAGCACAGTTCTTTCGTCTAGAAATGGATCACGCGGACCTTGATGACCTTGTCGAGCTTGGAGAGCTTTTCGACGATAGAGTCTTCGACCTTGCTTTCCACGTCAACGAGGTTGTAACCAATCTTGCCGTTGCTCTTGTTAGAGAAGCTGGCAATGTTGATGCCTTCGGCACCGAACACCTTCGTGATTTCGGAAATCATGTTCGGGACGTCCTGGTTGATGACCACGACGCGGCTCTTGACGCCAGCGTGCGGGTGATCGACGAGGGCCGGGAAGTTCACCGAGTTGCGGACGCAGCCGAATTCGATGTAGTCCTTCAGTTCTTCGACAGCCATCACGGCGCAGTTTTCTTCGGCTTCTTCGGTAGAAGCGCCGAGGTGCGGGAAGCAGGTCACCTTGTCGTTCTTGATGAGGTCGGCATCCGGGAAGTCGCAGAGGTAGCCCTGGAGGGAACCGGAAGCGAGCATCTCGTTGACCGGGGCCATCTCGACGATGCCGCCACGGGCGAAGTTCATGATGTAGCTGCCCTTGAAGCCGGCGAGGTTCTTGCGGTTAAGCAAGTTCTCGGTCACGCCCTTGATGAACGGGACATGCACGGTGAGGAAGTCAGACTTCGCAATCACGGTGTCGAGGTCGGCAATTTCCACCTTGTTGGAAAGTTCGTGCATGTTGGCGGCGTTCGGATACGGTTCGTAAGCGATGACGCGCATGTTCTTCCAACGGGCATAGTTGGCGACGAGCACGCCAATCTTGCCGAGGCCGATGACGCCGAGCGTCTTACCGGCGAGTTCCATACCGGCGAACTTCTTCTTGCCGCTTTCAACGGTCTTGGCGAGGTCCGGGTCAGTCGTGTCGAGGTTCTTCACCCAGGCAGCGGCCTTGTCCACGTTACGGACGGCCATGCCGAGCACGGTCATCACGAGTTCGGCAACGGCGTTGGCATTTGCACCCGGAGTGTTGAACACGCAGATGCCCTTTGCGGAAGCCTTGTCGATGGTAATGTTGTTCACGCCAGCACCGGCGCGGGCGACGGCGAGGAGGCCGTCGAAGTTATCGGTATCAACCTGAGCGGAACGCACCAAGATGGCATCCGGTTTTTCGACGGAGTCGGAAACCTGATAGAACGAGCCAAACAGGCTCAAGCCTTTCTTGGAAATGTTGTTCATCGTCTTAATAGTTGCCATGATATTAGTCCTTTGTTTGAGTTTAAAACTTTTACGGTTCCTGCCAGCGGCCGCGTTCCTTGATGAGGTTCACCAGTTCTTCGATGGCGTCCTCTTCGGGGATGTTCTTCTTGACCGCGGTCTTGCCTTCGAACAGCGTAATACGGCCGGGGCCACCGCCCACGTAGCCGAAGTCGGCATCGGCCATCTCGCCCGGGCCGTTCACGATGCAGCCCATGATGCCAATGGAAATGTCCGAGAGGTGTCCGAAGCGAGCCTTGATCTTGCCCATGACCTGCTGGATGTCGTAAAGCGTGCGGCCGCAGCTCGGGCAGCTGATAAAGTTCGTCTTGCTACGGCGGCAGTAGGCAGCCTGCAAGATGTCGAATGCCAAAAGCACGGATTCCTTGGCGCCCTTGTAGCCGTCGATAACGACGGCATCGCCAAGACCGTCGGTCACGAGGCTTCCGATGTCGGCGGAAACGCGGAGCGTTTCGGTTTCGTTGTCATTAATCTTCGCGTAGAGCAAAATCGGGTCTTGGCGACCTGCAGCTTCCAAAGCCGCAGTTAACGCACGCACACCAGAGACCATCTCATCGCCAGTGTAGCAGAACACGGAACCTGCGGGCACGGCAGCCGGGTTTGCGGCGAACCCCGCGATATCCATCGCATCCTTGAACTGCACCACCGGGGCAGCATCCAAACTCGGGAGTGCGAATTCCGCATTACGGCGTTCGCCGGTAAGTGCAATCGCGTCAGCCTTCACGCCGACCTTCACCGGGCTAGAACCACCGATTTCCACGCCGGACACTTTCACGACTTCAGTCTCGCGGCGTTCGTAATGGTACGGATCCTTTTCAAGAACCGGTACGTTGTAGGCCGTCGGCGCAGAAGGCAAAGCGCACGCCTTGATGAGTTCCTGCGCCACCGGGACTTCGGCCACCGGATCTTCAGTCAGCGACACGCGAATCGTATCAGCAAGGCCATCGAGCAACAGTGCGCCGATGCCCGCAGCCGACTTGAGTCGTCCGTCGGCACCCGCGCCCGCTTCTGTGACGCCCACATGGAACGGGTATGGCTTAAAATGTTCCTGCTTCAAGCGAGCGGCAAGCAAGCGATAAGCAGCAATTGCCACACGCGGATTGCTCGACTTGAGGCTCAAGACAACCTGGTCAAAATGTTCGGCTTCGCACACGGCCAAGTATTCCATGGCGCTTTCCACCATGCCTTCCACGGTGTCGCCATAGCGGTAAATCATGCGGGCCGAGAGCGAACCGTGGTTCACACCAATGCGAATCGCACGGCCTAAACGCTTAGCCTCTTGCACAAACGGTGTAAACGCTTCGGCAACCTTCTCCTTACCTTCGTCAAAAGACTTGTCCGTCTGCTGATCCAGCGTCAAAATGCCCGTATCGACAAAGTTACCCGGATTGATGCGGACCTTTTCCACCCACTTCAGCGCTTCAAAAGCGGCCTTCGGCTGGAAGTGAATATCTGCGGACACCGGCACGGTACAACCTGCGGCACGCACGCGCTTCATCACCTCTTCGAGGCCAGCGGCATCGGCAAAAGTCGGGGCGGTAATGCGGACCAAGCCACATCCCACCTTGGCGAGTGCCAAAGTCTCGGCCACCGTCTTTTCGACGTCCTTTGGCTTGGTCGTGGTCATGGACTGAACTAAAATGGGGGCGTTGCCCCCTATCAAAGCCTCGCCAACGCGGACTTGTACAGTTTCCCTGCGAACCGCATTGAAGCGGTCAGCGACATACGGAAGTGTCGTAAATTCTAGCATGCCCCAAATTTAGCAACTTTTGCGTAAGGCGAACGAAGCGGGGCTGCTCACAGACCCATTGTACAAGTACCAAACCAGTCGCTCGAAAATAGAAATGTAAACATTTCTG
>CAMJHM010000113.1 GCA_946405515.1 uncultured Fibrobacter sp.
GAGATGGCGTCTCGTTCCCTATGTTATCCTGGAGGGGCGTAGCCCCGATAGGATCCAGACCAGCATTAACAAAGGACCGCAGCGATGCGGCCCTTTCTTGTATATATTCACGAAACAAAAAACCTGTGTGGCACGTGACCACACAGGCTGGTTGTTTGGGGGTGGGATTCTTTATGTGTATGCTATTTGGAGAAAACCTTGATGTGTTGGCTGTTGTCCTTCTTCACCGAGACTCCCTTGGCATTGAAGTAGCGCAGGTCGATGTTGTAGGCTTCGTGGGTGCGCGGAGCCTTGGGAATGGCCTGTTGCTGTATGCTGCTGGACGATGCCGGAGTTTGCGGGTTGTCCTGCTGCGGTGTGCTACTCGAGGATTCCGGAGTTGGCGGATTGACTTGCTGTTGAGCGCTGCTGCTAGAAGATTCCGGTGTTGGCGGGTTTTCTTGCTGCGCACTGCTGGACGATTCCGGAGCCGGCGGGTTCTGCTGGCTCTTCAGGTCTCCTTCGGGATCGGTGGGCATCTGGCCGTTGAAGCCTTCTTGGCCCTTTTTGGTGAGGGCGATGATGACCATGCCATCCTTGGTAAAGATGTTGCTCGGGCTGATATCGACTCGGTTGCCGTCAAATGTCCAGTCGCCCTTTAGCCAGCGGCTGCTGTTGAAGGTGTCGAAGTCGTCGCTCCAGTCCAGAGTAAAGTCGCTACCGTTTTCACCTGCTCCCGGGGTGTACTTGTAGACTTTGACCCAGTTGATGAACTGGTAAACCGGCAAAATATTGTCGTTCCAAGCGCCGACCCAGCCTGCATCTTCGTGGGACCAGAGATTGAATCGGAGACCTTGTTCCTTCTTGCCAAGGTCCTGCACTTGGTTGTTGTCTCCCTGGCCCTTGACTGTCTTGCGGACGACCTTGCCGTCGAGAATCCACGCCACATAATCCGGAGTCCATTCCATGCCGTAGGTGTGGAATGATTCGTTGGATGCGGGGTTAATCGCGTGGTGGTCTTCGCTGGTCACCTTGCGGTCTGGCTGCCCCTCTCCGGGGCCAAAGCCTGTAATGATGTTGGACTGGAAACTGTTGGGATTTTTGCCCAAGATTTCGATATCCACCTCGACCCAGGGCTCGTTTCCGCCTAGGTAGGAATCGTTGTGGTACAAGAACATGGAACTGACGGTTCCCGAACCGGCTGCCATTTTCATGCGGGCTTCGAACTTGCCGTACATCCAGGTTTCGCTGGTATAAAGTTCTGCACCTGAATAGTCTTTTGCGCTCACAGCAGCTACCGCCAATAGTCCAAATATTAAAGTCTTTTTCAATGTCATATAGCCCCCTGCAAACCCATACACAACCTAATTTTACTTTCTGAAAGGGGGCAAAACAAGGTTTACAAGTGAAGAATGAATAATGTCTGTATCAACTGTATCAATAACAAAGAGGGGAAATTATACGCAATTCGATTGACGGTCTTTTTTTTGCGCAAAATGAATTTTTTATTTAAGCCCATACGGAGCTTCTTTTGCATATAATGTGTAGAAAATAAAATATCGGACACAGATTTTTGCAAGAATAAACTATATTTCCGAAAACAAGTTTGTCAAAAGGAGAAGTATGAACAATTTAGTACGTTCTATCAGTTTGTCTGCTGCTGCCATGGCGCTTTTCGCTTGTAGTGGCGATGATGTTACAAAGGTTTACGAAACCAACAATACGACCGTTGGTATGGATCTTATTGCTGAAGGCGATAAATTGCCTGATTGCGATGCCGACCACGAGGGCAGGCTCATTTTTGTGGCTGATTCCAGCATGGCTTACTATTGCTCTGCCGATAAGAAATGGCTGCCGTTTGGTGGTGACAATTGGAAGGGCCCTGAAGGTGAACAGGGTGAACAGGGTGAAAAGGGCGAAAAGGGCGAGCCCGGTGAAAAAGGTAAAAAAGGTGAAAAGGGTGATGATGGCGCAAGCTGCTCTGCCAAGAAAATCAAGGACGGCATTCAGGTTTCTTGCGGCGGTACGGTCATAGACACGCTCAGGAACGGTGATGATGGCGAAAGCTGCTCCGCTAAGACGATCAAGGCGGGGATCGAAGTCTCTTGCGGCGGTACGATTATAGATACTCTTGAAAATGGCAAGGTCGGTGAAAGCTGCACGCTTGACTCCATTGATGGTGGTGTCCAGATTACCTGCGGTACCGATGTCGATACGCTCTACAATGGTGCTAACGGTGTGACTACGGTTGAGGGCGGATGTACGCTCGTGAGCGATGAAAATGGCGTTGTGACGTTCGCTTGCGAAGGCGGCGATGTTGTGCTGAGCAAGGCCCTTTGTGGTTCTACCGCATACGATCCGGACGAAAGCTTCTGCCTTTTGGGCAAGGTTGTCGCATTGAACGCAACTTGCGCTGGTGAATCAATTGACCAGCGTAAGCAGTTCTGCGACCCGCGTGAAGGTGGCCATGCGTATGATTACGTTGTGCTCGAATTTGGTGGCGTAAGTCAGGTCTGGATGGCTCAGAACTTGGTTTATGGCACTGATTTGGAAGGTGCATCCATTTGTAGCAATGGCAAAGATAAATGCGATGAGGCCGGCCGCCTTTATGACTGGTGGGCTGCTGCAAATGTTGCTACCTCGGAATCGAATACCAAGCCAAAGATGACGCATTCCTATTACCAGGGTATTTGCCCCGATGGCTGGCACATACCGAATGAAGTGGAACTTTACAACTTGCTCAACTATAATGGCCAAAATGATAATGGCATGAGTTCTTTGACAATGGGCAAGGCTCTCAAGTCCACAACGGGCTGGGCTGAAGCGTCTGCTGACGTGGATGGAAACGGAGAAGATTTGTTAGGCTTGAATATCATGCCGTCTGGAAGTTTCTCTCCTGTTGAAGGTGATGCAGAAATCAGTGTTGTTCAAAGTGATGAATTGGCTGTATTCTGGATTGCTTCCGAATACAAAGATAACAGTAGCAACGCTTTCACAAAGGCTTATACACTTGTGTTTACAAACTCTGGGGACAACACGATGTATAATCCGTCTCCGAAGGGCATCGGCGCATCTGTCCGTTGCTTGATGGACATCTAATTTGCGAGATGCGAATTTGTGGCCGCCTACGGGCGGCCTTTTTTTATGAGTTGTTTGAAAAATTCTATCCTTGTCACATGGATTTTAAAGGCCTGACCGCATACCTCCGTTACAATCATGTCGGCTACGCATGCCGCGCTCCCAAGCATTTCTTTGTCGCCATTAACGAGGGCGAACCGCTGGAAATTGCTGCGGGCAACCATGCACTTGCCGAGGGATATTTCACCTTTTCGGCCGAGGATATCGACGTTGTCTCGGGGCCCAAGTTCCAGATCGTTTCAGAAGCGGGCGAGGTCGCCTTGGAAGGGAATCTCGCATATCGCGGCCCTTGCGAGTACAGTGGGGAAGTCTTGCTTGTCGGCGATTTCTCTGCGTTGTCAGTGCCTGGCCGTTACAAGATTTGCTGCGGAACGGAATCGCATTTTTTCGAAATCTCGGACCGCTGGTTGCTGTCCCAGTTGGACGCGAACATCAAGTCTTTCTATTTCCAGCGCAGCGGCGTGGAACTGAAACCGGATACGGCGGGTAAGTGGGCGCGCCCTTTGGCGCATCTCGATTGCCAGATTGGTTTTCACCCTTCCATGAACCGCGAAGGAACGTGGAATGCGCATGGTGGCTGGTACGATGCCGGCGACTATGGCAAGTATATCGTGAATGGTGGCGTGAGTGTCGCGACGTTGATGCTTGCCTTGGAACTCGGTTCGGATAAAGTAGCTCCCTCGCTTTCGGCTTTGCGCGACGAAATCCGTTTTGAACTGGAATTCTTTTTGCGCATGCAAGACAACGACGGCGGCGTGTTTTTCAAGGTCTCTCCGGAACACTGGGACACCTTTGTAACGCCTACTGTTTCGGACCACAGCCAAAAGCGCGTTGTGCTGGGCAAGTCTACGACTTCGACGCTTAACTTTGCGGCGGCTTTGGCGCAGGCGCACCGTGTGTTTGCCAAGACCGATCCCGATTTTGCGAAGGCTTGCCTTTCGGCTGCGGTCAAGGCTTATCGTTGGGCCGAGGAAAATTTCGATGTGGGGTTCCCTCCGTACACCGAAGGGAGTGGCCCGTACGGCGATGCGCGGTATAGCGACGAGTTTTTCTGGGCCCGTGCGATGCTGTTCCGCGAGATGGGCGACATGCCTCTTGAGGATTGCATCCAGGTCCACGACCAACTTTACCAAGACATGGCCGACATGCCGGCGCGGCCGGATATCAACTGGCACGACACCGAGAACCTGGCCTACATTGCACTTGCCTTGCAAGACAGCGATTTGGAACTCCGCGATAGAGCGCGCGAGGCTTTGGAACACGAGGCCGACAAGATTGTCGCCCTGGCTACAGAAGATGCTTATGGAGTTGCACTGCGTTATTTCCCGTGGGGGAGTAACGGCGTGCTCGCCAACTACGCGCTGACATTGCTCGTGGTGAAGTCGTGGAAAGACAAGCCGGAATATCTCAACGCGGCTTTTGCGCAAGTCGACTTTATCTATGGCCGCAATCCGGTGAACGTGAGCTTTGTGACCGGTTCGGCCTGGAGTTCGCCGATGTTCCCGCACCACCGTCTTTCGGGTGCGGACGGAATCGTTGACCCGATTCCGGGTCTTGTTGTCGGCGGCATCAACGCCGACCGCCAAGACAAACATCGCGAACCGCACTATCCGAGCTCCTTGCCTGGATTCGGTTATACGGACGAACAAGTTTCGTTTGCCAGTAACGAAGTTGCCATCAACTGGAGCGCCCCGCTTACGACCGTGCTTGCGTTGCTTTGCGTCTAGTGCAAAGTTTTGCCGAGCCAAAAAATTATATTGGGAGAAAACAAAGGAGCCTATATGTCGTTCATGGATCTTGCCAAAAACCGTTACAGTTGCCGTGCTTTTACCGACAAGGCGGTAGAACCCGAAAAACTCGCCCAGATGCTCGAAGCGGGCCGACTTTCCCCGACGGCGGTGAATGCGCAGCCCGTGACCGTGAAGGTCATCAAGTCGCCTGAGGCTTTGGAAAAGATTCGCGCCATTACCCGCATGGCTTACAATGCTCCCGTGGTTTTGATGGTCTGCTACGATGAACCCAACTGCTACACCGCCGATAAGTACGACGACAAGTTCAATAGCGGCGTGATGGATGCAAGCATTGTCACCACGTCGATGATGATGCAGGCGACCGACCTTGGGCTTGCGACCCTTTGGGCTCGTGGCTTCAACGCGGCAAACATCGAAAGTGCTTTTGAATTCCCGGATAACTTGAAACTCGCTTGCCTCCTGGATGTCGGCTATGCCGACCCCGAAAACGGAGGCCCCTCGCCGCGCCACCCCGTGCGCAAGAGCATGGAAGAATTCGCGAGCGAGATTTAAATAGTTCTTTGATAAGAATCAATTCGCCTTCTTCAAGCGTGTAGATAGGCGTGCTGTTGTGTTCGGCATGGTACGAGCTTCTTCTTTCACCTCAACAAATGTCGGTTCCAAGGTTTTGGTACAGGCTTTCTAGAGGTGGTTGTCATCTTTTGCCATTCCAATAATCTATATTTCAAGGTGAAAATAGAGTTTTTGCTCTTGTTCTCCATCTGAAAACTAGACACTTTCAAGGCTACGGAGAATAAGACGAACGCTCACGTCTGCGACCGGCGAATGCCAGCCGCATCGTCTCGCTACATGGCTTATTGATTTATCGCAGTTTGCCTGTATGCAAGCGGCCTTTTGGGGCGTGAGTTGTTTGTGCTTATTGTAACCGGGCAGTCTAGGCCTTCAGATGGTAAGTGCATTCAACTCCACGCCTTTTTTGTTTTTAGAAAATGCGTACTTTGATTGCTTGAACAGGGGCGAACGCTCGCTGAGTTTTGCTCTTGTTCTTCATCTGAAAACTAGACACTTTCAAGGTTATTAAGGATAAGACAATAACTCGCCGTCGCCCGTGAGTTGCATGGGCGTAGTGTACCCTGGGCGTACTGTACGCTTAGGGTGGTGTGCCGTGTCATTGCGAGCCCGTATGGGCGAAGCAATCTCCGACCGACATTTGCGGGTGTATTGTATTCTTTTGAAAATGTCGCGCTTTTAGGCGAGGAGTGAG
>CAMJHM010000114.1 GCA_946405515.1 uncultured Fibrobacter sp.
ACGCTCGAAGTCAAGGTGGAAGTTTCCCGCGACATGGTGAGCGACTCCATGAGCGCCATGGAACAGCTGAACAAGAAGTTCAAGCACTCCATCGAGCAGATTCTCGGCATTTCCGTCATCGTCACGCTGTGCGAACCCGATTCGCTGCCGCGTAGCGAAGGCAAAGCCAAGAGAGTTATCGACAACAGGAAGAAGATGTAGCGCCGAAGGCGTAGTGAGTAATGAGTTATGAGTAATGAGTAATGAGTAATGAGTAGTGAGTAATGAGTTATGAGTAATGAGTAATGAGTAATGAGTTATGAGTAATGAGTAATGAGTAATGAGTAGTGAGTGGTGAGCAATATGAGTCGGTGCTTCGCGTCCTTGGCACCAAACTATACACCCACAACTCACAACTGACAACTGATAACTGACAACTGATAACTGACAACTCATAACTGACAACTCATAACTGACAACTCATAACTGACAACTCATCCCCCCCCTTCCTATCAAAAAGTTTTAAAACAGGAGAATCTCAAATGAAAATCCCACAGGTTTCAGTTTTCGTTTCCAACCGACCGGGCCGTCTCCAGGCAGTGTGCAAGTCCCTTGCCGACGCCGGCGTGAACCTCCTTTCGCTCACGCTCGCCGACTCGGGCGAATTCGGCCTCATCCGCCTTATCGTCAGTGACCCAGAAAAGGCCGTGGACGTGCTCGCCAAGGCGGGCCTCAGCGCCACCATCACCGACGTGGTCGCCTGCCCCGTGAACGCCGCCATCGGCGGCCTCGCCGAACTGCTCTCCACTGCAGTGGGCAGCCAGCAGATCGACTACATGTACGCCTACCCCTCCACCCTGAACGGTTCGAACATCATGATTCTCCGTTTCCAGGACGTGGACAAGGCCATTGAAGCGCTCGAAGCCACGCACTTCAAGGCCATCAGCAAGGAAGAATTGCTGGGATAGTGGTTAGTGGTATTAAAACGTCGGGCTTATGCCCGGCGTTTTTTTTCGTTGTACAAATTGTCCACAGAAATATTTCTTTTTTGTTCTCCGGCTCAAAAAAAAGAAATATTATATAGGTAACCTGATTAAGACAACCCGTTTGGAGTCTCTATGAACATTAGAAAGCATTGGAAATACCTATTATTCTCTTCAACCGCGTTCTTCTGGGCCGGTTGCGGTGGCGACAGCGAAAGCTCCACCGCGCCACAAGTCCCCGAATCTAGCGCTGCGGTCAGTTCATCCGAAATGGCGGAACCCGCATCGTCCGATGCAGCCCCCAGTTCAAGCGAAATCGGCAGCAACACAGAAAGTTCCAGCGATGCAATGCCGTCCAGCTCCAGCGATGCAGTGCAGTCCAGTTCCAGCGACGGAACCATGGCCTTCAAACTTGCAAGCGACCCAAATGTGACCTGCAAAATGACTGGTACCCTTCCCACCGGTTCCTGCATTGAATTCGCTAAAACAACATCGACCCGTTCATTTAAGCCTTCCCAGCAAAATCTTAAAGGCCAGCTTGAAGACTCTCCCGATTTCGAAGAAGCCCCCCTGTATGGTGTTCAAATGCCCTCTTGCAGGAGATACAATTTCCAGGAAACTTTCGAGTGTTCCAACGGCAGCACCTACACAACCTTTGCCGACAGTAGCGGCACGCACGTCTTAAAAGACTCCACTATATATTCTCGCGAAGAATACAATCAAAAATTCCGAGCAGGGAATCCATAGCCGCAATCAAGGGACTGGCAGCCAACTCCCCTTCACAAAAAAAACATATATTGGTGAAGGAGGAGTGTGGCATGTCTGACAGGAATCTTTGCAAAAAATTTCTCGCACTATCAACGTTCGCCATAGCGGGAGTTTGCTCCGCATGGAGTTCTCCGCTATTCATCGGTTATTACCCCGACTGGGGAAAATGGCACAAGCCTGCCTACACCGTAGACAAAGTCCCATACAACAAGTTGACGCACGTGCTGTGGAGCTTTATTACGCCGAATACGGACGGTTCCCTCAAGGGCGATGCCGCTGACGACCCGAGCGCCCTCGATTCCATGGTGACCCTCGCCCACGCCGTCGGAACAAAAGTCATCGTCTCGCTCGGCGGTGGCGGGCAAAGTGAAAACTTCGTGCCCGTCGCATCGGATGACGCGCTCCGCCAGAAGTTTATCACAAACCTCGTTCAGTTCGTCGCCGACCACAACCTGGATGGCCTTGACATGGACTGGGAATGGGAATACAACCCCGTGCCCGATGCAGACACCATCGCCTACAACAAGCTACTCACCGAACTCCGCACAGCACTCCCCGAAGGCAAAACACTTTCTGCGGCGCTCCCCTGCTCGCAGTATTACGGCAAATACTTTACGCCCGAAGTCCTCGTCGCAAACCTGGACTGGTTCGGGTTCATGACCTACGACATGACCGGCGACTGGGACGATAAGGCCATGTTCGATTCGCCGCTCTACCCGCACGAAGGTTACACCACATGGTCGTGGGAACAAACCCGCGACTACTGGAAAAAGCGCGGCGTCCCGACAGAAAAGATGGTCTTCGGAATCCCCTCGTTCGGATTTCAATTTGAAGGCGCCACGGGTCCCGGCACCGATTTCACCAAGGGCACCGCAAAACAAGTACCATACAGGGACATTGTCGCAAATACAGAATGGGAATACTTTTTCGACAGCGTCTCCGTGGAACCTTACGGCGTATCTTCAACCGGATACGTGACCTTTGAAGACCCGCATTCTTCTGCCGTCAAGAGCCGCTGGGTCAAGGAAAACGGCTACGCGGGCATCATGGTGTGGGAAGTCTCGCACGACTACATCGAAGGCACCGGCAACCCGATTCTCGACAGCATCACCGTGGCACTCCGCGACGACCAAACAACCGCCATACGGCCCATACATAAAGCCCGCAACATAGGCTCCGCCAAGAACGCCGTAAAGGTAGACGCCCTCGGGCACAAGATTCGCGGCAAGCGGCCGATTATTCTACTCGACGTCGGAGGTAAGAGATGAACAAATGGATTGTCTCGGGAATCGCGCTTGCCACCCTGACAGCGGCAGCGTTCGCGAAAGACCGCTCCGTCGCGCTTGAAAAAAGCATCGAATCACTCGAGCCCCTGAAGGGAATCGTATTCTGGCCCGACCAGGCGGAAGACCAGAAAGATTTGCAGAGCGCAATCTCGCTCGAATTTTCGTATTGCCTCCCCTGCGCCGTGGTGACGGGCAAGACCGGCGACAAAATTGACTACGACTGGAGTAGCTTTGAAAAGTTGCTCGACAGAATCAAGAGTCGCGGACACCAGGCCATCGTACGGTTCCGCATCGAATACCCGGGAGAATCCATCCAAAACGCCCCCAACTGCACCGAAAAAGTCGTAGGCGCCACAGCCGTCCCAAAATACATCAAGGAGATGGATGGCTACAAGGAATCGAAAAACGACGTAGACGGAGACGGCGTCACCTATTATGCGAACTGGAACTTCGATGAACTCAAATGGTTCTACAAACAGTTCTACACCGACTTCGCTGCGAAATACGACACCGATCCGCGCATCGCATTCGTGCAGGTCGGCTTTGGCCACTGGGCAGAATACCACATCTACGGCACCGCCATAACGGACTCGAATTTTGCAAGCAAGGATTACCAGACCGAATTCCTGAAGCATGTCGACAAGCAGTTTAAAGAAACTCCCTGGAGCATTTCGATTGACGCCGCAGACGATGAATACACGCCCATCGTCGCGAGCAAGGATTTGATGAAGCTCCATTTCGGGCTTTTCGACGACTCCTTCATGCACAAGGAACACGACATCTCGCAGGGTGACGGTGACAACGAGAAAAACTGGCAAGCCATAGGCAAGGACCGCTGGAAAACAGCACCCGCCGGCGGTGAAATCAGCTACTACGAGGACAAGGACCAACACGAGTTCCTGAACCCGGCAGGCCTTTACGGAGTCACCTGGGAAAAGGCCGCCGAGAAGTACCACATGACATACGTCATCGGCAACGATGCGCCCGAAGGCAAATACGCCACCAAGGACCGCGTGTACGAAGCCAGTTCCTATGCGGGCTACAAGTTCGAAATCACGGGCTACGCAGTCAACAAGGTCTCGGCGGCCGTTCGCGTGAAAAACATCGGCATCGCCCCGCTGTACCACAATGCCTACGTAACCGTAAAGGGCGTGCGCAGCGAAAAATCGCTCAAGGGGCTACTCCCCGGCGAAGAAGCCACCTACACCATCTCGGGAATTGAAATCAGCAGCAAGGAATCGCCTGAGGTCACCATCACCAGCGACAAACTTTTGAAAGATGCGACCATCCCCTACAAGGCAAACTTAGACGGGAGCGCCGCAGTCATCGAAGGACTCGTTGACGAAGAAGGTTCCACAGCCATCAAGAGGGCCCGTATAAGATACAGCAGCCACAAAACCCGCGTCATCACAGACCTCAAAGGCCGCAACGTTCCGAGCAAAGCCGCACGTGGCGCATATTTTCCCACCTCGAAGCAGCAATAAAATTTCCGTTGTACAAATTATCCACGGAAAAAAAGCATTTCTCGTTCATAGAACTAGAAAAAGAGATATTTTGGGGGTATAACAAATTAAAAGATTCCGTTTGGAGGCCCTATGAACATTCGCAAGCACTGGAAAAGGCTCTTGCTCACGTCGACAGCCATCTTTTGGGCGAACTGTGGCGGCGACAGCGAAGACCCTATTTACGTTACAAGCGATCCGAACAACGCAACAAGTACCAACCCCACAATCAATCCCGACGACCTTGACGGAATCAAGACCGACACCCTTTACGGAATCAGGCCCGTCTATAACGCCGACTCAGGAGCCGTTTCAAGTTCGGATGCCTGTGAAAGTTCAAGTTCCTCCGAAACCGAGTCTAGCTCCAGCTTTGACCCTTCAATGCCCTATAGGCTTGCCAGCGACCCAACAGTCCGCTGCGCTTGGAAACACCACGTCGGGGCCACCTATGATTGCCTTGACGCGCGAGACCATCAATACACAGTAGAAAGGATTAAGAAAGAACTCGCCGAAAACCAGACACTGACCTTAGAGCAGCTGGATTCTCTCGAAGACGCAACAAAAGAAGTCCGGGACGAAATTGGCGAGCCCCTTTATGGAGTACGCAGTTACTCCTGCACACACGTAGATTTAGGATATTCGGTATTTGAATGTTCTGATGGGCAAACTTATCCCAACGGTTTCTATCAAGACGAGACGTATTTCCTTTATACCGAAGAAGAATATAGAGCAAAGTACCCCGAAAAATTCCAAACGAGTTCCAGTTCAGAACCGGAGCCAGAATCTAGCAGTAGCGCTCCGCCCCCGTCCCCGCTCTGCCAAAAGAACGACTTTGCAACTGATACTGATTTGAAAGAAGCATTTAAAAAAGACATGGACGCCCTTCTGGACAGTACCAAGAAGGCAAACGGGGACAGCCTTTCTGTGCAAGACTCCAGCTGTCTGGCAAGTGTACACGTCAGTCCCTCTTACTCTAGCGTAGAAATTCTCGCCAAAAAGCAGATTTGCGATGGCGACACGATTGTAAACCCGCGTTACCAAGAACGACTCGACAAGCACAAGGAATTCATCCGCAGGCAAATCAACAATTGCCTAAAAGACGAGAATTAGTCAGTTCGTCGTCCTTCCTTTTGAACTAGTTCCAAAATGGAACTAGTTGCCGGGCCGAAGCAATCTCCACTCCCATTTGTCACCCCCGACTTGGTCGGGGGTCTCCCTTTTTCCTGTCATCCCCGCGCAGGCGGGGATCTCCATCTCATGTCATTGCGAGGGTTCGTAGAACCCATGACAATCGCCGTTCGGCCTATTTTGTCATTGCGAGCGAAGCTATACGATACTTGGCAATTTATTGCCCTAGTAGAGTTATCCCCTATGGGGAGAAGCAATCACCTTCCTACGTTTTTTATTTATATTATCGCTGACATAGCCCCGTACCGAATGGTTCGGAGCGACCGGAAATTTTGAGATTCGTCT
>CAMJHM010000115.1 GCA_946405515.1 uncultured Fibrobacter sp.
CGCCGCCGTAAATCGGCTGGAGCGTCGGAGTTTCGACTTCGATGAATCCCTTTTCGATCAGGTATTCGCGGATAGCCTGCATAATCTTGGAACGCTTGATGAAGACTTCCTTCACGTCGTCGTTCAGGGCCATGTCGATGTAGCGCTGGCGGTAACGGGTATCCACGTCGGCAAATTCGTTGAACACGACCTTGTTGCCGTTCTCATCGACTTTTTCCTTCGCGACCGGGAGCGGGCGCACGGCCTTGGAGAGCATCGTCACCTTCTTCACATGCACGGAGTATTCACCCGTCTGCGTCTCGAACATGAAGCCGTTCACGCCGATAAAGTCACCGAGGTCAGTCATCTTGACGACTTCGTAGTTCTCCTCGCCCACCTCGTCGCGGGCGCAAACCACCTGCAGGCGGCCATAGCGGTCCTTCAGGTGCATAAAGCACATCTTTCCCTTGCGGTTGAAGCGGACCACGCGGCCGGCAAAAGCGACTTCTTCGCCCGACGCCATCAGGGCTTCCTTGTTTTCCTTGAGCGTTTTGGAATCGTGCGTGCGGTTGAACTTGTGCGGATAGGCCTCGATGCCCATTTCCTTGAACTTCGCAAGCTTCGCGAGGCGAGCCTGCACCTGATCATTCATATCTTGCATTGCCATAATTAATAATCCTGTGATGGAATCACTTGTATATTTGAACAGGGAAAAAGATAGAAAAAAGGCGTTTTTGGAGTTCCTATTCTCACAACGACAACATCCATTCTCAATGACTGAATGAATTTCCCGCTTGCTACACGATATCGTGAAGGAGTAATGAAATACTCTTGTCTTTGGGTATTGCTAAAAAAACACAGTTTTATATAGCCACGGGGGATTTTATTTCGTAATTTTATCGTGCATAAACCAAAGAGGTTATAGCACGCGCGACGCAACCCCACTCGGGCACGCCACACGCGCACCATCATGAAAAAAATAATTGTCGTAAACAATCCAAAACACTGGAAATTCCACATTCCCGAAGCCGAAATCGTATCGGCGAAAGACTACCTCACCAATCCGGAGTTCACCACGCAAAAGAGCGTGCGCGTTTTTAACCTGTGCCGCGACTACAGCTACCAGAGCAAGGGCTACTACGTGAGCCTGCTTGCCGAGGCGCGTGGCCACAAGGTCATCCCGAACGTCAAGAACATCCGCGACTTCAAGGCCCCGGCCGTCGTAAAAATCATCAGCGACGACATCGACGAGCTCATCCAGAAGAGCCTGCACAAACTGACCGGCACCGAATTCGTGCTCTCCATCTACTTCGGCCAGAACGTGAGCGCCCAATATTTGGAACTTTCGCAAGAACTCTACCGCATTTTCCAGGCCCCGCTGCTCCGCGCCAAGTTCGTGTTCAAGCAAAAATGGTTCATCCAGAGCATCCGCCCCATCAGCGTCGACGAAATTCCCGAGACGCACAAAGAGATGGTGGACCAGTTCGCCATCGAGTACTTCGAGAAGACTCGCTACACCTCCGCCAAGAGCGAAGACTACGTGTACGACCTCGGCATCCTTGTGAACCCCGACGAAGTGGAACCGCCGAGCAACAAGCAGGCCATCCATAACTTCATCGAGGCTGCGCAAGATACGGGATTCCGCGTGGAACTCATCACCAAGAAGGACTACCACCGTGTAGGCGAATTCGACGCCATATTCATCCGCGAGACAACGAACGTGAACCACCACACTTACGCGTTCGCACGCCGCGCCCAGAGCGAAGGCATCGCCGTCATCGACGACCCCGACAGCATTTTGCGCTGTTCAAATAAAGTTTATCTGCAAGAACTCATGACCGTAGGCAAGATTCCCGCCCCTAAGACGATTATCGTGCACAGCGAAAACCGTCACACGCTCGCGAAGGAGCTCGGCTTCCCCATGGTCATCAAGACGCCCGATTCGAGTTTCAGCCTCGGCGTCAAGAAAGCGAACAACAAAGAAGAACTCGAAGAAATTCTTGATACGATGTTCGAGCACAGCGATTTACTCATCGCGCAGGAATTCACCCCCACCGATTTTGACTGGCGAATCGGCATTCTTGACGGCAAGCCGCTTTACGCCTGCAAGTACTACATGGCCAAGAATCACTGGCAGATTTACAACTGGGACAGCAAAAACAAGCAGGGCACTTGCGGCAAATGGGACTGCCTGCCCATCGAGAGCGTGCCCCATGGCGTCGTGAAGACGGCGCTCCGCGTAGCAAGTCTCATCGGCAACGGGCTCTACGGCGTAGACCTCAAGGAAATCCACGGACACCCGGTCGTGATCGAGGTGAACGACAACCCGAGTATCGACCACGGCATCGAGGATTTGGTCGGCAAGAAAAAAATCTACCTTACCATCATGAAGAGCCTGCGCCGCCGTATCGAGGAACGCATGCACGCCGCACAACACAAGATACATCAGCATGAGGATTAGACGAGAGAACGCCACTACGCCCTAACCACCAACCACTAATCACTAACCACTTCCTACTGTCTACTTCCTACTATTATGACTAACTACAAGATTTGGGAACGCTTCGGCGTCGAAATGGAATTCATGATCGTGGACCGCGAGACGTTGCAGGTGCTGCCCCGCGCCGATATCCCGCTCGGCAAGGACAAGGACGGCAACCAGCTTTCCGACGTGGAATACGACGATATCGGTCTTTCGAACGAACTCGTGAGCCACGTGCTCGAATTCAAGTGCGCACACCCCAAGTCCACCTTTGACGGGCTCGGCAAGCGCTTTTTCCACGAAATCCGCCGCGCGAACAAGAAACTTGAAAAAATTGGCGCCATGCTGTTGCCCAGTGCCGCGCACCCCTTTATGGACCCGGCCGAAATGCAGCTCTGGCCTTACGACTGCAACGACATCTACCAGACTTACGACCGCATTTTCAACTGCAAGGGCCACGGCTGGGCGAACCTGCAAAGCACTCACCTGAACCTCTCTTTTGACGGCGACGACGAATTCGGCGAGCTCCATGCAGCCATCCGCCTATTGTTGCCGCTCATTCCCGCCATCGCGGCGAGCAGCCCCTACCTCGACGGCAAATACACGGGCTTCAAGGACGCCCGCATCGAGGTCTACCGCCACAACCAGGACAAAGTCCCCGAAATCGCTGGGCTAGTGATTCCCGAAAAGGCGTACACCTACGACGAGTACAATACGCAAATCTTCGACAAGGTCAAGAAGGCCATCGCGCCCTACGACCCAGAACACCTGCTGAACCATTTCTTCTTGAACAGCCGTGGCGCCATTGCGCGCTTTGACCGCGGGGCCATCGAAATCCGACTCGTCGATATCCAGGAATGCCCGAACGCAGACATCGCCATCGTGGAAATGGAAGTTGCGACGCTCAAGGCTATTGCGAACGGACGCCTGTTCAAGCCTGCCGCAGGATGCGCTCCTGTCACCGCAAAAACTTACCGCGAAATGCTTCGCGACTTCGACACGGCAAGGCTCTCGGAAATGCTGACGCAGACTTCCCGCGATGCCGAAAACACCGTCATCGACTGGCCCGAATTCCTGGCTGTCTTCGGCATGGAAGGCTCATGCACCGCCGGAGACCTCTGGAAACACGTCTTTGATGCAGTGAAAGTTGACCTCACCGAAGTCTCCCGCAACATCATGGAACAGATGCTTGCCCGCGGCACGCTTTCGAGCGCGCTCTATCGAGCGCTCGGCGATGCACCTAGCCGTAAAGATTTCGTCACAGAATACAAGAAGCTCGCTGATTGCCTCGCCCACAATCGCCTTTATGGCCTAAATTAGCCATTTTAGCTCCATTTCGACAACGTGTGAACAAAATCACACGACGCTGTAAATCACGCCCCAAGGCATACCAAAGAATCTATATTTCTGTTGTGTATGTGAAAAAGGAGTGTCTTATGGCAAAGACAGAAAATAAAAAAGACGATGATGATTACATCCCGCCGTTCAAGCCATAAAATTGAATCGGATTGGATTGGGTGGAAATTAATTATTTCCTAAAACATCTGTAAGTTCTGACACGGCATCGTCGCATATCGCGGCGAGCATACGTTCGTGTGTGCAAACCTCGGGGGAAACCTCGTGGATATTGCCCGTGGAGTAGAACGAAGTACAGGCACATTCGTGTGCATGGCAACGGAACCGCAGGGCGCAACCCTTGCAGTCTTCCTTGTCGCGGTCAAAGAAATCGCGGACGTCTCGGGCGACGGCCCCGCCAAAAATTTTCGCCGGATCGTCGTAAACGTTGCCCATGATATAGGGAGTATCTTTTTTGCTGGAGATAAACCGCGTACAGGGGAAAAGGTTACCATTCGCAGCACAGGCGACAATGCCTTCGGCCACATGGCAACTCGATGTACGGTGACGTTGCCCCGTCAGGCGGAATTTCAGCTTATCCTGAATTGTCCCCAGGTAAAATGGCACATTTTTGCGTTTGAGTTCCATCCAGAATCCGGCCATTTTCACATATTCAGCCGCAAGAACGTCGAATTCCTCCCCTGTCCACTTGCCGTCAAAATCCACGGCGGCGGTCATGTTCCTTAAACCCTGAGCCTGTATCCAGCGCACCGCATCCGAAAGCGAACGCATATTCTCGCGGGTCACCACCGAAAGCACGACCGTGTCGAGCTTGCGCAATGCGGGAATGTGCGGTTCAATAAGCTTGAAGGAGCCCGCCCCGCCCACCTGCTTGCGGCAAATGTCGTGATGCGCCTCCGGGCCGTCGAGCGAGAGATAGATGCGGAACCTTTCCTGTTTCAGGTATTCGATGATAGAGTCATCTAGCAGGGTGCCGTTCGTGTTCACCGCAAAACGCAACCGAAATTTAGCCGACGAAGATTCGGCAGATCCCACGCCCACAACGAATTCATCCCCGAAACGCCCGGCGACAAGACTCTTGGCGAACTCCACTCCCCTACGGATCGAATCCATGCAAAGGAGCGGTTCTCCGCCAAAAAACGTGATGTTCAAAAAACGCTGCCCAAGAAACAACGTCCGTTCAAAAGCGAGCCTGATGGCGGCCTCCATAATTTCATTGGACATCACCAAAGAACGGGCCTCGTGGCTCACCTTGTAATAGCAGTAGGTGCAACGCAGGTTACACCGTTCCGTAAGGGAAAGGACGAGATTCATCAGTCTTTCGGGTCGTCGATGCGAATTACGGGATCCGGTTCGGCGACGTCGCCACTCAGCGGTTCCGGCGGTTCAATCGGATCGCCAGGCAAAGGTTCGGGCTCGCTGCTGCTGGAGGACAATTCCGGGATACCGGCCAAAGGCGGAGGTTCCACGTTGTTGAAAGAAGAACTGGATGATTCCAGCGGCGGGACAATCTCGCCAGCAGTGGTTTCCAGGGAATCTACCCTATAGGACGAAGACGACCTGATAACATCATATGACGAAGAAACGCCACTAGCCGGAGGCACGAGACTGCTCGAACTCGACCGCATGGAACTGGAGCTACTCGTGTAGTACATCACCCCGCCCGACGACATCGGATAGGAAATGTCTACATGTCTGCTACTCGACGAGACTTCGTTGCTTATGGACGATTCAGGCGCCACAATCCCGGCCGTGAGGGGCGGAACATTGATACTGCTTGACGAAGATTGAGGCCGAGATTCCGAAGAAGATGAAATGGACGAGGAAGACTCCGGATAAGCAACATCCCCCGACATCATTTGAGCAGGATCCGGTGAGGGATGCGTCGCATCAACTTCGCCCCCCGTCACCGAATCGGACGGGACACACGCGGCAAGCATCGAAATCGCAGAAACCCCCAAAAACGAGGCCAACACCTTTTGGGTATTTGCCGACCATTCGCGATTCTTTTCGACCTTGCTTTTCCGGATGTCCATACCAGTTCTCCTTATACGCTCAATATAAGTATATCCACGCAAAATCGGCCAAAAAGGCTTAAAGAAAACGATACCGAGTGATTCA
>CAMJHM010000116.1 GCA_946405515.1 uncultured Fibrobacter sp.
TAAGGCTGAACGTGTGGAGCATTTCGAGAGCGCTCGTCGCAAGCCAAATCTTATCCCCTTTGCCGCCGAACATGTCGAACGCCGCTTTGGCAAGTCCAGGACGCAGACGCTTGCCGCCTGCAAACATGGAATAACGCATAGCCTCGTGCAAACGGCACGGACGGTCCTTTACCGGGGGGAGATGTTCATCAAACTTCGCCTCGGCATCTTTTGCGATGCGGGCGAGATATTCCTGAGCAATTTTTGCTTCTGATTCAATAGACTGCATGCCTACAAAGATACTTAATTCAAGGAGCACTTAAAAGGGTTTTATGTCAAAAGTATGGTTTTAAAACTTTCATCACAAATGCAATTTTGCAAGGCGAAAAGCTAAAAACCAATGACTAATGACCATTGACTAACGACCAGTAGTCAATCTTTTAGAAAAGAACGCCATAAAGCGTTATATCGTCTAGATAGAATTCCGTTCCGTTGCGGACGAAGAAGTGCAGCTGGCGCACATCATCCTTGAGCGTATTCCAGGCGATATAGCAGTTGCTCACATCCTGCGCGGTATAGCACAAATCGTCGTACTTCACGACGTAACGTGTCCACTTCTGCGAATTCAAATCTTTCCATTCCGAGGCCGCCTTGAGCGAAAGCCCAGCGACTTCTGATTCCTTATCCCAGTTTTCGAGCGACACTCGGATCTGGCCTGAACCCTTCGCATAAAACGAAATGGAGTCGAGCGAAGAGAGATTCCAGGCCTCGTCGCGGAGCATCATGCCGGTCAAGACCCAGGCGTAAATATTATTTGTCCCCACCAAGTTGTACTTCCCGTGGAACACCTTGGACTTGCGTTCGTTATCCGTTTCAAACGACTTGGAGAAAATTCTGGAGCCGACAGAATCCATGCTAAAATACCAATTCGCGGTATCCTTAACATTTTCAAAATTCTGCATAACGACATAAGGATAATCGAAATCAGCCGTTCCCTTCGAGAGTTCTACATCCTTTGTTACATACAACTTTTTCTTTTGACTTACAACGTAAATTTCAAGAGAATCGGCGGATGGGAGCATCGGGAGCGAGAAGGTTCCATCCGCATTCGTCTTCGTCATCACATCAAGGCCATACACGCCCACCCACGCATACTTGTCGCCTGCATGGAGCGTCACACGGCTCATGTAATTTGAAGTTTCCGTAAGCTTGACCGTATCGAGTTTCGCAATCTGCTTTGCCGAAAGCACCTTGGAATAAGCCATGCCCGAATGCAAAACCGTCACGCGGTAATTGCCACTCTTCAAAGAATCAATTGCGAACATGCCGTCCTTGTCGGCATATACATCCGTTTCAACGACTACGTTGTTCACACGCAGTGAATCGATGCGGGCATCGGACTTGCGAATTGCAAGCGAGGCAAACGGAACTACCTTGCCATCGGCAACGGCGACGAACTTTATTTTATTCTTGAGCGTATCCGGTTGCAAGTCGATTATTTCCGCTTCGTTCGGGTTGAGCTTCACCGACAAGTCGTCATAGACCTTGTTGTTGTCACCGCGCAAGAAATAAAGCTGAAGCGAATCGTTCGACGGCAACTGCGTAAGCTGGAAACGGCCCATCGAATCAGAACGCACCAGCACGTCCATACCGCGCACGCCAACCCAGACAAATTCACATTTTTTAGGAACATCGGCAACGCCGCCAAGCGACGCAGTCGGTTCGAGATTGACAGAACCAATACTCGTATCGCCCTTGGTCGTGTAAAGTCCAGTGTATGCAGAACCACCGTGTACAATCGTCAAGCGGTACGGCCCTTCCGGAGCTTCGAACGCGAAGTTCCCAAGAGAGTCCGCATAGAAATCGGCATTGACAAGTTCATTGGTCGCGCTGTCAACAGACGAAACGAAATCAACACTTCGAACCGCGACTCTCGCATACGACGCCACACGGCCTTCGCCAACGTAGGCAATGCCGTTCGTCGTCTCGCTGCCGGGGCCGCCGGCAACAGGCTCTGAACAGTTCCAGAGCAAAAAAGCTGATAATATGCAGGCTAGCCGTTTCATTTTGACTTCTCCTGCAACTTCTTGGTAAACGCAAGCGGGAACAGCTGCACATTCAGCTGGAACACCGTATCGTCGCCCGTGCCGTCCTGCGACAAGCGCAGCAAGTCCGCACGGAACTCCTTGACTTTTTCGCGAAGGAGCTGGATATCGTTCATGTTGAACGTCATGGTCACGGTGCTAATATCGCGGAGAGGCGGCGCATGGCGTTCAAGCGATTCGCCCGCGAGGCGAATCGTCTCCTTCTGGAAAGCCCGAACAGCTTCGGACCTCCAGTTACCACCAGTACTCACAAACGTATCGTTCACTTTCCAGAACCCGTCCTTCCCCTCAGAAATCATATTCAGGTCATGCAGGAGCTTGATAGCATCCTTGGCCTGCTCCACCGTGATTGCCGGCGTACAGCATTCCGCAAGACCCTCATAATCATCTTTAAAATTACAAATACCAATGACGGAACGGATAGCGTTATAATACCAATGACGATAAAATTCGAGTTCTTTTTTGGCAAGACGCTTCAATGGGATGCCCTTGAGCGCCTGCATCTTTTCATAATGGTTTAAAGCTTCCTGATCGCTCTTGGCACGACCGAAATAGACAAGTTCCGTCCAGTAGGCGGCTTCCTTTTCGTCCAGTTCGAAAAAATCCGCCATGGGCTTGATGAAATTCACGGCAAGGTGAATTTTGCCCTGGGAAATACGCAGAAGGTTTCCGGGATCCGCACCGAGCTTCATCGCCATGTATCGCCAGGATATAACAGTCTTACGCTTTTTGAAATCCTCAAAAGCGTCCCTAATCCATTCGCGATAGTCGGTGTATTCAAAAATCGGTTTCACAGAAATTCCTCAAGTTCGCCGAATCCTTTCACTATCTAAATGATACTTCCCAATCCTCATCCAACTAGACAGTGCGGGCGGTTTGAACCATATATAAAGATATCTTTATATAGCTCAATAGGATAGGGTACATCGCTATCGTTCGTTGTGGAATTTTACAACGGAGGCCGGACCAGCACCGCAGGTCGCACGCCAAGAACACTCTTTAAAATCAGAAAAACGCGAATCGCCACAACGTCCATCAAAAACAATCTCTCCGTTTTCACCCAGCCGGTAGAATACTTCATAGGTGATTTCGACGAGCTTGGAAGCTTGGACCACCGGGTCCCGCATGACCTTCGATGTGATTTCAATCACGCAGCTGTCTTTCTGCGCGGCGTTCTCCGCCTCTTCGTCAACGGCGTTCCAGTTGAGCTGGATTTGCTTGAAACCGTCAACCTCAGGCTTTTTTGTACACGACGTAAACAAGATTGCAAAAGCAATAATGCAAACGACCGCCGAAGCTCCTGATTTCAAGAAGAAACCCTTGGAAAAAATGTTCATCAAAAATCCCATACGTCAACGGAACGGACACGCATTAATGGTCTTGGCGGGTCGCACGCCTGAACGTCGCGACAGTCACGCGGTTGCGTCCATTTTCCTTGGACGAATAGAGAGCCTTGTCCGCACGGGCAATGAGGGACTTCGGGTCTTCGCCAGGCACCATCTCGGTCACGCCGAAGGAGCACGTCACTTGCTGCTGCGTAATGAGCGTCGCGGTTTCGACCGCCTTGCGCAACTTCTCGGCGAGGAAAGCGCCATTCTGGATGCTCGTGTCGTCACTCAATACGACAAATTCTTCGCCGCCCCAACGCACGAGGGAGTCCGTGTTGCGGATCATGCTCTGCACAAGCTTCGCGAGATTCACGAGAACTTCGTCACCGACAAGATGTCCGTAGGTATCGTTGATGTTCTTGAAGTGGTCGATGTCGAAAATCATGAACGACACGGGGCAGCCGGTGCGGTTCAGCTTTTCCTGTTCGCGGAGGAGCACGCTGCTAAAGCCTGCACGGTTGAGGCAGCCGGTCAGCGGGTCTTCCTTGCTGGAGCGTTCGTACTCGCTCTTTTCGATTTCCAAAGCACGGAGGTTCTTCTTGAGTTCTTCTTGCTTCTTCTTGTTAGCGGCACGTTCGCGGCTGTAGTCGAAGAACCTGATAATCAAGATGATAAGGAAGGTGACGAACCAGAGAGCGACTAGCGTCGTCACGAGATCGACCTTGGAAATTTTCTTGCCCTTGAAACGGAGCTTGCTGATTTCCATGCCGCCGTAGCCTAGCGGAGCGTTCGTGCCCGTCTGGATTTCAATCAGCGGAATGTTAGAAAGATCGACTCTCGCCTTGTGGACGTTGATTTCGTTCTGGGAAACCCACCAGCCAGCCACGCGGAATTCCTGCGGGACAAACACTGCCGGATAAGGTTCCTTGGTCGGAGTAAATTCAATTTCGTTGAACTTGAGGGAGGTCTCGTCGTTCTTGCGGTAAAGCAAGCTGTCGTAACCGCGCATGTAAAGGCGGACAGAGCCTTCGTTACGCGGCTTGAGCCACACGAAAAGGCTGTCGTAGTTGGAGAGATCAAGCCCTCTGGACTTACCGTCACCGAGATAAATCTTGATGCCCACATACGGGTAGGCGTAGCCCTCGCGGAGTTCATATTCGATAACGACCGAAGTATCGCTACGCGTCATGGAGATTGCCGAAGTACCGCCATCAACGGAATCAGCACTGGCAACCACCTGTGGATACGTCCCTAAATTAATGTCCAGAATATCGTCCAGGAAATGCTGATATGCAAACATGGCTATGACGGTCACCATCAACAGCACCACAATCAGGAAGTTCATCCTGAATAGAGCATAAACATTTCGCATAACCTTTGAAGACATAATCACATATCCACTTGAGACAACTGACAATTTAAATATATAAAAAAGCCCATTACATATTTTAAATTATCTCGAAAGCCATCGTCCAAGACGGGCTATTATGGGTCTCAAAGTATTCGCGAGTTCTTCCTGGGAGTGTATATCGGGGTGTCCGTGCAAGGCAACATTCGATGTATAGACGTGTTTGTACTCCAAATCCTTGTGTCCGGCAGCGATTTCGGCATCGTAAATTTCCTTGACTGTCGGACCGAGGTCGTCGTTGGGCCAGATTTTTGTCGAAAGGAGCAGGAACTTTACGCCCGGATGCGCCTTGCGGAGCTTCACGAGCAAATTGGCGTAGGCTTTCTTGAATTTTCGTTTGTCTGCATACGGAGGGTTCCCCTGGAAGTCGTTGATGCCTACGAAAACGACAATCACTTGCGGATGGAAATTTTCAAAATTCCAGCGTTCCGGCTTCGGGTATTCGGCCACGGAACCCATGACGGTGTAGTCATAGAGCTTTTCGAGAGTCCATTGGGGCACGATGTTATCGTAATTGCGGACGAGACCGCGACCGCTGAACGCGTTCACCTGGTAGTCCGCATTAAAGCCGCTCGCAAGGAGGTAGGCGAAGCCCTTGGAGGCGTTCGTCTTGTCAAATTCGGGAGCGTCCTCGGCGGAGGAGCCTTCGCAGCCGTAGCCCACGGTAAAGGAGTCCCCGATGAACTCGATGCGGCGACTGGACGGCTTGGGGGCATCGCCGAACTCGCCGTCAAGCGTGATGCCGTAGAACTTGATTTCGGGAACGCCGCTTTCGCTAATCTTGATGAACCGGTACTTGTGGAACGAACCGTCGTCATCGACCTTGGTCGTGTGTTCTTCCTTGGCATCAACTTCGAACTGGTCGATTTGCTTGCCGTCACGGTCAAGACGCCAGCGGGAATGGCCTTCGACCGTAAACGTAATCGAGGATGCCTTGGCGTTGAACGTAATGGACGAGGCTGGAGCACTGGCACGACTTACGCCATCGGCGTGGGACCAGCGCCCGTTGAACTGAAGATTTTCCATAGAAGAGGATGCTCCAAAAGAGAACGCGGCAAGCGCACCCAGCAAAAGAAAT
>CAMJHM010000117.1 GCA_946405515.1 uncultured Fibrobacter sp.
GGAAGATGTCGCCCGTGGAAATGTGCTTGAGGGAAGTGGTAGCAGCGAGCTTTGCACCGACGGTACCCTTGCCGGAACCGGGAGCGCCAAAGATAAGGACTGCAGGAATTTTAGCCATTGTTAGACCTCTTGGGTTTGATTGTTGAAATTCGGGAACAAAGATAGAAAAAAACTAGCTGGGCAATGCCTCGGAGGTGAACTTGAGTTTACCGTCTTCGACGCCGATGGATATTGTCGTGAAGTCATGGAGGTCCCCAAGCAGGAGGCCTTCGGCGATGGCATCTTCCACGAGGTTCTGGATAGAACGGCGGATGGGACGTGCGCCCAGAGCCGAATCGTAGTTGTGATTCACGATAAATTCCTTCGCTTCCTGGCTGATTTCGAGCAGGATTCCGCGATCGGAGATATTCTTCTGCAAGAATCCCATCTGGATATCCACCACCGAGACCAAGTCCTTCTTCGAAAGCGGGCGGAACACAATCTGCTCGTCGATACGGTTCAGGAATTCCGGCGAGAATACGCGCTTGACTTCGTCCCTGATGGCAGCTTCCATGCGATCGTAGTCGTCGGTCTCCCCCATCTTGGTGAATCCCATACCGCTGCTATGGCGCACTTCACGAGCACCAGCGTTACTCGTCATGATGATGATGGTGTTCTTGAAATTGATTTTGCGGCCGTAACTGTCGGTAAGGATACCATCGTCGAGAATTTGGAGCAAAATGTTATAGATATCCGGATGAGCTTTCTCGATTTCGTCGAGCAAGACCACAGAATACGGGTGTTTGCGCACCTTCTCGGTGAGCTGTCCACCACCTTCTTCAAAGCCAACGTATCCCGGAGGCGCACCGATAAGGCGGGAAACACTGTGCTTTTCCATGTACTCGCTCATGTCGATGCGGATCATGGAATCTTCGCTTCCGAAAAGCGTAAGGCTCAACACCTTCGCAAGTTCCGTCTTGCCCACGCCAGTCGGCCCAAGGAAGAGGAAACTGCCCATGGGGCGCTTGCTGCTGCGGATACCCGCACGCGTACGACGGATAGACTTGACAATAGCATCGACAGCCGCATCCTGGCCAATCACGCGCTGTTTGATTTCTTCGCCCAAGTGCAGGAGTTTTTGCGCTTCTTCACCGGCAAGCCGGCTCACGGGAATCCCCGTCATATTGCTGATGACATCGCGAATAACATTTTCGTCGACCACAGGCGTATTGGCCTTTGCATCTTCGGCTATGGAATTCTTGCGTTCAGCGATGTTTTTTTCAAGTTCTTCGGCATGGTCACGGTGTTTTGCCGCTTCTTCGTAAAGCTGGTTCGCAATACATTCGTCTTTCAGCTGGTTCGTCTTGACCAAGTCTTCTTCCATCTGTTTCAGGTCGTCGGGAACCTTGATGGAATTGAGACGGACACGGGCACCGGCTTCGTCCAAAACGTCGATGGCCTTATCCGGCAAGAACCTTTCGCTAATATAGCGTTCGGCAAGGAGAACTGCAGCACGAATCGCATCCGGGGTGTAGTGTACGTTGTGGTGCTGTTCGTACTTTGTACGCAGTCCTTCAAGAATTTGTATGGAATCCTCGGAGTTGGGAGGATTCACGATAATCGTCTGGAAACGGCGTTCCAAAGCGGCATCTTTCTCGATGTACTTGCGGTATTCATCAATCGTCGTCGCACCGATGCACTGGAGTTCGCCACGAGCAAGCGCCGGCTTGAAAATGTTGGAAGCGTCAAGGCTGCCTTCGGAACCGCCCGCCCCCACAATCGTATGCAATTCGTCGATGAAAAGAATCACCGAATTGCCAACGCGCTGGAGTTCCATAATCAGCCCCTTCACGCGTTCTTCGAACTGGCCGCGGTACTTGGTGCCAGCCACCATGGCAGCCACATCGAGCGTCACGACGCGCTTGTTCGCCAGCAGGTCGGGAATTTTCTTCTGTACAATCTTCTGCGCAAGGCCCTCGATAATCGCGGTCTTGCCCACACCCGGTTCACCAATAAGCGCCGGATTGTTCTTCTTGCGGCGGCAAAGAATCTGGATCAGGCGTTCAATTTCGGCTTCGCGGCCGATAATCGGGTCCAGTTTGCCCGCGCGAGCCATAGCAGTAAGGTCGCGACCGAAATGTTCAAGAATTGGAGTCTTGGACTTGGACGCCGCAGCCGGACGCGGTTCATTACGCATCATGGGCGGAACATTCCTATCTATATCCATCCCAGATGGGTCGATATTCTTGCTCTTGATTTGCTGGAGCATTTCCAGGTAGTTATCAAACGTAACGTTGTACGTAGAAAGCGTTGCCGCAGCCGGAGTATCGGTTTGCTGGAGAATGGCGAGCATCAAATGTTCCGGGCCAATATACTGGTCGCCTTCGTTTTTCGCCAGTTTGGCCGCATTGAACAAAATGGCCTTGGTGCGGGCCGTAAAAGAGAGGAGGCCCCCACGCTTATCACCACCAATGGTCATCAACCCACCATTCGTGGAGAGCGACCGTTGGATAGTTTCACCCAAATCACTCAGGTTCACCTTGAGCGCACGGAGCGTCTCGGCAGCATATCCCGATTCTTCTCGCACAAGGCCGAGCAGCAAGTGTTCAACTGTAATACTGTCGCTGCTCAGGTTATGGGCGGCCATGCGGGCCGCTTGCAACACGGCCTTAGCCTTAGCCGAAAAAATACCGTTGATATCGGACATTTTACGCCTCCTGAATCAATCCATTATGCATGACAACACGACGTTTCGCAAAAGACGCCAACTTTTCGTCATGGGTCACGATAAGGAAAGCCTGGTTGAATTTTTGATTCAAGTCCCAAAAGAGCTGGTTAAGCAAATCCGAATTCGCCTCGTCCAGGTTGCCACTAGGTTCATCGGCAAAAACGAGGTCCGGATGGTTCATCAAGGCACGCGCAATCGCCACACGCTGGCGCTCGCCACCCGAAAGTTCACGCGGCAGATGTTTGAGGCGGTCCTTGAGCCCCACCGTTTCCAAAAGCATCTCAGCGCGTTCCCGGCATTCATGCGAACTCGTGCCCAAAATGCGGCCCGGCACACAGACGTTTTCAAGAGCAGAAAATTCACTCAACAAATGATGGAACTGGAATACGAAGCCCACCTGCACGCGATGGTACATGTCGCGCTCTTCGCCACTGAACTTCGAAAGGGGTTTGCCTTTGAAATAAATTTCGCCCGAAGTCGGAGTATCGAGCATCCCGACCAAATTGAGGAACGTGGACTTGCCCGAACCCGAGGAACCCGTAAGCGCCACGAGCTCACCCTCGTCCATCGAGAAATTCACGCCCTTCAAAATTTCGAGCTGCTCCCCCGTCTCGGAGAAGACTCTACGGAGGTCAATAGTTTGCAATAAAGACTCAGGCATAAAAAACTCCAATAGACGATAGACGATAGACGATAGACGATAGAAAAAGAGCATTTCTTTCGTCTTTCGTCTGTAGCGAGCTTGCGAGCGTTCTTTCGTCTAAATCACTCATGTCTAATCGCCCCCACCGGATCAAGCCGGCTCGCCTTCCATGCGGGCAGGATTGTTGCGAGCACGCAAAGCGCAATGCCAATCACAAAAATCAGGATGACGTCTATCAGGTGCACAGAAATCGGGAAATAGGGAATCACGTAAACATCGCCCGGCAACTTGATAAAGTGGTAGGCTTCCTGCAACTTGCACAGGATAAGCCCGATAGAACCGCCCACAACCGTGCCGCCCACGCCGATAAAACTGCCCATGAGCATGAACACGCGCATAATGCCAGCCTTGCTGAAGCCCATGCTACGGAGAATGCCGATTTCCTTCGTCTTGTCAATCACCACCATGATAAGGGAACTGATGATGTTAAACGCCGCCACCAAGATAATCAGGCAGATTACCGCTGCCACAATGAACTTTTCGTAATTCATCCACTTGAGGAGCGTGATATTCTTAGACTTCCAGTCCATCGCGTAGTACGGGTACGTGAGCCAATTTGACACACTGTCCACCGCAGTCTCGGCAAGCCAGTGGTTCTTTATGCGGAACTGGATTCCCGTCACGGCATCGCCCATGTTCAAAAGGCGCTGCAATTCAGGGATGCCCACATAAGCGAGGTTTCCGTCGTACTCGTAAGTGCCCGTCTCGAAAATGCCGCTCACCACGCACATCATCATCTTCGGGCCAGCCGAGCCAATCATCTCGTCCGGGCTCTGGAACGTCTGCAAAACAAGCTTATCGCCCACCACCACGCGGAGGCGGTTCGCCAAGCCAGAACCGAGGATAATCCCAGGACGCTTCGTGCCGTTCAGGTCTTCAAGGCTGTCCACAGAATAATTGCCGAACTTGATGTACTTGTAAATGTCGGTCACGCCCTTCGCGGTCTCGGCATCAATACCATAAATCACAATGCCGTCGTTCACCCTCTTGGAGCTGATGCCCACCTTGTAGATGATAAACGGAGAAGACGCAATCACGCTAGAATCGCGGGTCCGCACTTCGTTAATCAAGCTATCGTAAGCGACAATCGGTTGCGCATTGTAAGACATCAATTCGAAGTGAGCATCCTTCCCAATCATCTGGGCAGTGACCTCTTCCTCGAAGCCGTTGACCGCAGCAAGAGCCACCACCAGCGCAAACACGCCAATGGAGACACCGAGCATACTGAAAATGCCAATAAGCGAAACGAAGAGACTCTTACGTTGAGCCCCTAAGTAGCGCCAGGCGATGAGAAGTTCGAGTCTGTTCATTCTTAGACGAGAGACGAGAGACGAGAGACGAGAGAGATCACTGCATTTTCGATGATTTTAAACCAGATAACATCTTTGCAATTTCTTCTGTCTTCGGGTCTATTTCGTCCAACGATTCCTTTGTAATGTAGTTTAACAACTGAGCTATTTCTAGATGACTTTGTGTTTCCATCAACGATCCATAGCTTATTTCAAGAAAATGGACAACTTCTTTATTAGAAGTACGGCTCATTCCTTCAGCTATATTCGACGTTACAGACACTGCCGCACGACGGACTTGACTTACAAGAGCGAATTTTTCTTCATTAGGAAAAGAACTACATAACCTATAGACATCCATAACCCATAAGAGGGCCTTCTGGTAAACTTTTAGCTTTCTATACGCAAACATAGCCATCTTAAAAAGTCTATCGTCTCTCGTCTGTAGCCGCGAAGCGGCGTTCTCTCGTCTAAACTAGCAGTTCTCCGGTTTCATGAGCGGGAACAGCTGCACGTCGCGGATGGTCTGCTGGTTCGTGAGGAGCATGACCATGCGGTCGATGCCGAAGCCCACGCCACCGGTAGGCGGCAAGCCAGATTCGATTGCGTGCATGAAGTTCTCGTCCATCGGGTGCGTTTCGCCTTCACCACCGCGGCCGCGGCGCACCTGGTCTTCCAGGAGCTCACGCTGACGGATGGGGTCATTAAGTTCGGTATAGGCGTTGCCCAGTTCCCAGCCGTTAGCGTAGGGCTCGAACTGTTCGATAAGGCCTTCGATGGTACGGTGCTTCTTGCAGAGCGGAGTACTTTCGGTCGGCATATCCTTGATGAAGGTCGGCTGGATGAGCTTGTCTTCCACGGTGAGCTCGAACAGTTCGAGGATACCGCGGCCGCGGCTGAATTCGCCGTCGAGGTGGCCGCCGAGTTCTTCCATCTTGTTCTTGATTTCGTCGTCGCTCATCTCGTTCACCTTGAGGCCGCCGAACTTTTCGATGGCTTCGATCATGCTGTAGCGGGGCCACGGGGCCTTGAAGTCGATTTCCTTGCCCTGGTATTCAATCTTGGTGGTGCCGTTAGCGGCAATACAGGCGCGTTCGTAGATGTTTTCGAAGTGCACCATCATGTCGTTGTAGTCGGCATAGGCTTCGTAGAATTCGAGGCCGGTGAATTCCGGGCTATGCGTGCGGTCCATGC
>CAMJHM010000118.1 GCA_946405515.1 uncultured Fibrobacter sp.
CAGGAAACAAGAAAGAATACAAGGACGGCCTCACCGTCGCAGAACTGATTGAAGCCGAGAAGATTGACAACCCGCTTTACGTGACCGTTTCGGTGAACGAGGAGTTTGTTGAGGGTGGAACTTTTGACAAGGCTGTGCTCAAGGATGGCGACAGCGTCGAGTTCCTCTATTTCATGGGAGGCGGCTGCTAATGGCTTTTACTAACGAACAGCTGGAGCGCTATTCGCGCCACATCATCTTGAAAGAGGTGGGCGCGAAGGGCCAGAAGAAGCTTTTGAATGCGAAGGTGCTCGTGATTGGCGCTGGCGGCCTCGGAGCGCCTGTAGCCATGTACCTTGCTGCAGCAGGCGTGGGCACCATCGGTATTGTCGATGCCGACGTGGTCGATCTATCCAATTTGCAGCGCCAGATTATCCACGCTACGCAGGATGTGGGCAAGCCCAAGGTGCAGTCCGCGAAAGAGACGATGGAAGCGATGAACCCCGACGTGAAAGTGGTTACGTACCACACTTTCGTGACGAGCGAGAACATTCTCGACCTCATCAAGGATTACGATTTCATCATCGACGGCACGGATAATTTCCCGGCGAAGTTCCTCATTAACGACGCCTGCGTGATGGCGAAGAAACCGTTCTCCCATGCGGGAATCATCCGTTTTCAGGGACAGCTCATGACGTACGTTCCGGGCCAGGGCCCCTGCTACCGCTGCGTGTTCAAGGAACCGCCTCCGAAAGATGCCGTGCCGACCTGCAAGCAGGCGGGCGTGATTGGCGCTATGGGCGGCGTTATCGGTAGCTTGCAGGCGATGGAAGCCGTCAAGTACATTCTCGGCGTGGGCAATTTGCTCACGGGCTACCTGCTTACCTACAATGCGCTTACGATGGAATTCCGCAAGGTAAAGCTCCCGACGCATACCGAAGACTGCGCCGTGTGCGGCACGCACCCGACCATCACGCAGCTCATTGATTACGAGCAGGCGGTTTGCGACTTGAAGCATTAGAAAGTGGTTAGTATGCAGTGGTTAGTAAGCAGGAATAAATTTAGTGGTTAGTAAACAGTATGCAGTAAACAGGAATGCAAAAAGAAACGTTCTTGTCGCAATCCTAACCACTAACCACCAACCACTAATCACCTGAAGCGCCCACACCTCATTCCTAGAGGTTTTCAATGATTACAATTTCAAAAGACAACTACGAAAAAATCCTCGCGCATGCTGTGAATAACCTCCCCGAAGAGGCCTGCGGGCTGATTGCGGGGCGCATCGAAGGTAGCGACAAGCATATCGAGAAGGTCTACCTGCTCACGAATATCGACCATTCGAACGAGCATTTTTCGCTGGACCCCAAGGAACAGCTTGCCGCCATCAAGGACATGCGTGCAAACGGCCTCTCGCCGCTGGGCAACTGGCATTCTCATCCGGAATCCCCTTCGCGCCCGTCGGAAGAAGACAAGCGCCTTGCCTACGATAGCAGGGCGAGCTATTTGATCCTTTCTTTACAGGACCGCGAACATCCGGTACTGAATTCTTTCCACATTGAAGGTGATATTGCCACGAACGAAGGTCTCGTAATCGGCTAAAGATCTCCGTACAATGGTGCCTCTGGGGTTATCGTGAAATTCCTACCCTGGGGGCACTTTTTTATGCTGATTCGAGACTGCTTTGTTTTGCATCGGGGCGGGTGCCGTGTTTGTCTCGAAAATTTTTATTTTTGTGTGGTTAATTTTAAGATTGTCTGAAGGCGAAAAGAAAGATGTTTAAAGTAGGTTTTGATAACGCGGCGTACCTCAAGACGCAGTCCGAAAAAATTGCCGAGCGCATTGCGAAGTTCGGCGGAAAGCTTTACCTGGAATTTGGCGGAAAACTGTTCGACGACCATCACGCATCCCGCGTGTTGCCCGGCTTCGCGCCCGATAGTAAGATCCGCATGCTCGAAAAACTGAAAGATAAGGCCGAAGTCATCATCGCCATTAACGCGGGCGATATCGAGAAAAACAAGGTCCGCGGCGACCTCGGCATTACTTACGACCAGGACGTGCTCCGCCTGATCGATGCCTTCCGTGGCTACGGCCTGTACGTGAGCTCCGTGGTGCTGACCCGCTGGCAGGAACAGCCGAGCGCCATTGCCTACCAGAAGAAGCTGGAAGGACTTGGCCTCAAGGTCTATCGCCACTACCCGATTGCGGGTTACCCGAGCAACATTCCTTTGGTTGTAAGCGACGACGGTTATGGCAAGAATGAATTTGTTGAAACTACCCGCGAACTCGTCGTTGTGACCGCTCCGGGCCCCGGGAGTGGAAAGATGGCCGTGTGCCTTTCGCAAATTTATCATGAAAACAAGCGCGGCGTGAAGGCTGGCTATGCCAAGTTCGAGACGTTCCCGATTTGGAACATTCCGCTGAAGCACCCGGTGAACCTCGCTTACGAGGCCGCTACTGCCGACTTGAACGATGTGAACATGATTGACCCGTTCCACCTGGAAGCTTACGGGAAGACGACCATCAACTATAACCGAGACGTGGAAATTTTCCCAGTGTTGAATGCGCTGTTTACGCGTATTTTGGGCGAATCCCCGTACAAGAGCCCCACGGACATGGGCGTGAACATGGCCGGCAACTGCATTGTCGATGACGACGCCGTTTGCGAGGCCGCCAAGCAGGAAATCATCCGCCGTTACTACAACACGCTTTGCGACGTGCGCAAGGGCAATGCGGAAAAAGACCAGATTTACAAGCAGGAACTCATCATGGAGCAGGCGCAGATTAGCAATGCCGACCGCCCCGTGATCGCCGCTGCCGTGGAAAAGGCCGAACAGACCGGTGGCCCGGCGGTTGCTATCCAGCTGAACGACGGTGCCATCATCTCGGCGAAGACTTCTTCGCTCTTGGGCGCTTCTTCTGCCATGCTGCTCGATGCGCTCAAGCACCTCGCAAAGATTCCCGACGAAGTGCGCTTGCTTTCGCCGATGGTGATTGAGCCGATTCAGAACCTGAAGACGAAGCAACTTGGGCACAAGAACCCGCGCCTGCACATGGACGAGGCTCTGGTGGCGCTTTCCGTTTGTGCCCTCACGGACTACAACGCGAAAATCGCCCTTGAGAAGTTGCCGGAACTCCGCCACTGCGAAGTGCATTCCAGCGTGATTCTCTCGCAGGTGGATGTGGGCGTGTTCCGCCGCCTTGGGGTGAACCTGACGACGGAACCGAATTATCAAAGCGGTAACTTGTATCACGGGTAAGAACGTTCGCTAATCGGCGCAACATTGCGTTACATTTTCTTTGCCGTACTAATTGTACGGCTTTTTATATATTCTAAAGGGAACCTCTAAAAATTGCTTTGGTAAATGTGCCACAGCCAATTTTTCAAAAATGAATTTTTAGAAGTGACCTAAAGAGAAATTGCGGAGGTTGCAATGCGCAATGGTAAAGTTTTTGAAGACGTCGAAGTTCACGACATGAGCGAAATGGACAAACGTTCTGATCGCAGGAACAAGGGCGCGGAGAAAGAACAGAATGGAGTCTCCGTTGTGTGGAAGGCGCTCTCCGTCTTGATTGCGATGGCCGCGCTCGCTTACGACTTGTCCCCAATCGACGCGGTTCCGGACGCGCTTCCCGTGTTGGGCTGGCTTGACGACTTTGGCTTTACCACAATGGCTGTGCTAAACCTTTACCAGCAATTTGCAAAGGATCAGGGTGCCTTGGCGGTGCGTCTGGCAAAGTATGTCAAGTGGATGCTGGTCGCTTTGGTCGTGATTGCCGGAATCGCCGTCGGCGGCCTTGTCGCATTGATTGTCAAGCTCGTGACGCAGTAAAGCCCCCCCCTCTCATATGATACAACTTCGCGTGCCCCCGCATTGCTGGGGGCTTTTTTCTTGACGTTACTACTTCTTTTTCTTACATTAGGGGGACATTTCCAAAGTGCTTCTTGGAGGATTGGATGAAAAAGATATTCGCAATATGCGCCATGTCCGCATTCCTGTTCGCTGCTTGCGGAGGTGACGATTCCTCGTCGGCAAGCCCGGACGAACCGGTATCCAGCAGTACTGAGAAAAAATCCAGCAGCAGCAAGAAGGGTGATTCTGGGAAATCCAGCAGCAGTGCAATAAGTGCAGACGATATCGAAAGCGGCTCGTTAAAGGATTCTCGTGACGGACAGAAGTACAAGACCGTGACGATTGGCGAGCAGATCTGGATGGCGGAAAACCTCAATTACGAAACAGAGAACAGCGTCTGCTATAAAGACAAAGAAAGCAATTGCGGTAAGTATGGCCGCCTTTACACTTGGGCCGAAGCCAACGAAGTTTGTCCTGATGGATTCCATCTGCCGACGTTTTTGGATTGGTTCATGTTAATCGAAGATGCGGGAGGACTGTCAGAGGCGGGCTTAGCGCTTAAGTCAAAAAGCGGCTGGGAAGATAACGGCAATGGCACGGATGAATATTCCTTTGCTGCGCTCCCAGCAGGAGCTATGAATCATGACGGAAAATTCGACGGCGAAGGTAAATGGGCTATTTTCTGGGGTACTGAAGGAATTTTGTACGGTGATACGTTCATCGTCAATTTGATAAGCGATCTGGATGAAATTGATATAATCAACTCTAGCCCAGAAGAATCGTTCTCCGTTCGCTGCGTGAAGAAAATTCCTTCCGCAAAATCGAGCAGTAGCAAGGCGAAGTCTTCGTCGAGCAAAAAGAGTTCATCAAGTTCTGCAAAGTCTTCTTCGTCTGCGAAATCGTCTTCAAGCGCGCGCGACACCAAGGCCATATACGACGAGGAAAACAACACCATGACGGACCCGCGCAATAACATGACCTATAAGACCGTGAAAATCGGAGACCAGGTCTGGATGGCGGAAAATTTGAATTACAGTACGGGCCTCAGCTACTGCTATGGCGAAGAACCTTCATACATACAAAATAGTAACCCTGGCTTATGCAATAAGTACGGTCGTCTTTACAAGTGGGATGCGGCAGAGCAGGCTTGCCCCGGTGGCTGGCACTTGCCCTCTAAGGCCGAATTCGAAACCCTGATAGAAACGGTCGGTGGTGAAGATAGCGCGGGAATAAAGCTCAAGTCCGCAAGCGGTTGGAAATCTGCGAGAGAAGAGGCTGTCGGTACTGACGATTACGGATTTACCGCACTTCCCGGAGGTTACAGAAGAGAAGATGATTTGAGCGGCTTTGTCACCCAAAATATTGAGTCGTACGATTTTATTGGCTACGGGGCATTGGCATATTTCTGGAGTTCTACGGAAGATATTGAAACGTCGACAAGGCTTGACGGCAATAGGATTCGGGTCGATCACGCTTTCTGTATGTCTTTGGATGATCGTTATACGGATTCGGGTATTTGGGGCGAGTCGATGGATAATGCATTGTCTGTCCGCTGCGTAAAAGACGACGAATAAAGTGAGCATTACGGAATTGAAAAAGACCACGAGTGAATCGCGGTCTTTTTCTGATATTTCAAATAAAAAAGGAGATCCCCGCTCGGTGGCGGGGATGACACTGAAACGGCTATTTGACGGAAGCGGTCAGCAGCTTGGTAATTGCTGCGACGTACTCGGCCGGGTTCGGGAGCGGGCTTCCTTCGGCAAGCAGAGCCTGACCGTAAAGGGCCTTCGGCCAGTCGCCCAGGTCTTCCTTGGCTTCGGCTTTCTTCTTGAGCATTTCGCAAATCGGGTGCGTCG
>CAMJHM010000119.1 GCA_946405515.1 uncultured Fibrobacter sp.
ACATCGAAAACGCCATCAAGACGATGCCGAACTACTTCGATGAATACGACACTACCGTCAACTTCATCAGCGAAGAAGAATTCAACAAGAACCACAGCGGCCTCGCTCACGGTGGTTTCGTGATTCGTACCGGCAAGACCGGCATGAACAAGGAACACACTCACGTGATCGAATACAGCCTCAAGCTCGATTCCAACCCGGAATTCACGACCAGCGTTCTCGTGGCTTACGCCCGCGCTGCTCTCCGTATGAAGGCTAACGGAGTGACCGGTTGCAAGACCGTTCTCGATGTGCCGCCTGCATACCTCAGCACGCTGAGTGATGAAGACCTGAGAGCGCATTGCCTATAATGACCGCTCGGGCTAAAATCGGGAACATATTCTCCGGCTTGCCCTCGCTCTCGCAATCACGCCTGGTTAATACCAGGCGTTTTTTGCTCACGGTGTAATTCTAAACGTCATCCTGGAGGGGCGACGCCCCGACGGGATCTATGAAAAAATTGCCTCGGGTAATCCCGAGGCTTTTTCTATAAGAAAAACTTTTGATTAATCTCTATCTCGATACCCACATATCGCGGGCCGAATTTTTTGCGGAGCGTGGTGGTGAGTCCGTCGGTGGTGCCCTTGTACGGGTAGTTGAAACGGACTTTCATGGCGGGGTAGAGTCGCTTGATTTCGGCCTTGATGACATTTGCGTAGGCGCGTTCTTGCGGGCGTCTCGGGTCGTAGAGTATGCCGATGGCGGTGTTGCGGACTTTGCCGTTCAATTCCGGCGTAAAGCTGTGGATGCCCAGGTGGACGACGCTTGGCGCGGCTTTTGCTGCTTGTTTCGACAGGTTCGGCGAACTTGGTTTTAGCGCCGATTCAACGAATTTTTCGATGGCGGTACGGTATTCTGTCCAGTAGGCGGTGGCTTGTGCCTTTGCTTTGGTGTTGTCGCGCAGGTAATCGCTAAAGGCACTCTTGTTGGTGATGGTGCGGTTTAGGTCAATGAACAGCCGGGAAAATTTTCCTTCGCTGTAGAATTCGGGCTTCGCGAATTTCACCAGCTTGCGAAATACTTGCACGGCTCCGATGTCGTAGGCACGGTGGGTCTTTAAGACCCTTGCTGGAACGGCTCTTTTGAAGGATGCGGGCAATTTATTGCTCGCATGCTCGCAGGTGAGAATCAATACTGGTTTGTTTTTTTCGTTCATGACCACATCTCACATCCCGCATTTCACATTTCATTCTTCCGTCCCATATAGCTTATTTTCCGCTAGGCAGTGGGCGAGTCGGCCGTATTCGTATACAAAATCGTCCCGGTCAGGGTCGGCGCCCACATTCTTGACCAGCGTGCTGGCCAGAGTTCCCCGCTTGAACATCTTCTGCAGAAGCTCCTGCGAATGCGTGCTAATTTTATTCTTGACTTTCTCGGTGATTTTTTGGATGAACTCGCTGGCTGTGATTTCGCTTGCTTCAATTCTCCAAATCTTTAGAAAATCGCAGTCACTGATTATCGTTTTTTCTGCGGAATGGGTCGTGCTGAGCAGGATTTTTGCCAGGGCGTCGGTATCGAGAGCGCGAATTTCCTTCTCGCTTGCGAAAACGCCTTCTACAAGGCCCTTTAAGACGGCGACTTCCCATTCAGCGATGGCGATGTCGGCATCGGGGCATTCCTGAATGTCAACCAGGCGAATTTCTACGGCCCCGCGGTCAAAGCGGGCAATCGCACCGCGGCTATTCAAGAAGAAGTGGTTCAGCAGATGTTCCGGGTCGTAAGGCGCAATGTCCGCCTTCACGCGGTTGAAAATCTGCTCTTCGTAATCCTTGTAGGTAAAGACCGCTTCGGGAATCACCTTGCCGGTGATGCTCGGAATCTTCTCCTGGTTATGGCGGTATGTTTCGATTCGTCCATCCAGGAATCCGCAATATTTGCTATCCAAAAACGGGCTAGAAGCTGCTACGGCAGGAATCAGTGGCAAAAGTGCACGAATGGCTCCGTGCAACTTTCCGAATTCTTCGTCGCCGTTAAAGGAAAGGTTGATGTGGGTGGATTGTAGGTTCGCCCAACCGTGGCCTTTGCAGTTAAAGATGCGGTCGTAGGCCTGGTAGATGTCCAGGCAATCGTAGGGCCAAAGCTGCATCGTCGACGGATCCATGAAGGGGTGGGCCGCCGTCGGCAGGAGCATGGCATTTATACTCTTAAGCGTTTCATTGGCCTTCAAGATTTCGTGATGGAAGGTTTTGCCCAAATGTTTTAGGCTGTCGACGGGTTCAGCACACTTGAATTCCAGCACATGGCTCACAAGCTCATTGGAAAGCCCAATGGGTCCGTGTTGCACATCCGAAAGCTGTTCGCCATTCTTGTCTTTGCCGAGAGCCACATCGGCGCGGGGGAGTACATCTAGCGTGTCACGATCCACGATCATGTACTCCATCTCGATGCCGTAACGTTGCCAAAGTTTGTAGCTGGACATTAGAACCACTCCCTTTCGTGTTGTTGCAGTTTATGCTGAGCGGCGTTCATGCGGTCTTCGATGCGGTGACGCAGCGACCTCATAATGGCGAGGTAAACCCTGCTCTTGCCCACGCCATCTTCAATTCCTGCGTCGATACTCGGGTTGTCGTTCACCTCGATGACGATGGGGTGGCCGTGCCATTCCTTCAAATCTACGCCGTAAAGCCCGTTTCCGATGAAACTGCAAATACGGAGTGCCGTCTTCACGATTCCGTGGGGCACCATCTCGATAGGCACGCTTTCGCACTTGCCCGAGAAGGATTCGCTCTTCTTGTCATCGCTTTCCCAGTTGTAAATCTGCCAGTGGCCCTTGGCCATGTGGTATTTGCAGGCATAGAGCGGTTTGCCGTCTAGAACGCCTACACGCCAGTCGAATTCGGTGGGCGTGAATTCCTGGGCAATCAGCAGGTCGCTGTGCTGGAACATCTCATCCAATATCTGCTCAAGCTCTTCCTTGTTGGTGGCCTTCTTCACACCCATGGAAAAACTTGAATCCGGCGACTTGATCACCATCGGGAACCCAATTTCCTTGGCCAGCGTGTGCCGATTTTCGGAATGGGCGATAATCGTCTTTGGCGAATGAATCTTGGCGGCTTGCATCAGTTCTTGCAGGTACACCTTGTTTGAACAGCGCAGAATGCTGTCCGGGTCGTCAATCACCGCAATGCCCTGGGACTGGGCGCGGCGCGCGAAACTGTAGGTGTAGTGGTTTACATTGGTGGTTTCGCGGATAAAGATGGCATCGAATTCGCCTACGCGGGGGTAGTCCTTCTTGGTAATCATCTCCACGCGGAATCCCGTTTCTTCGGCGGCCTTGATAAAGTTCTGAATCGCTTGTGCATTGCTGGGCGGCTCCACTTCGTCGGGGTTCGTAAGAATGCCCAAGTCGTACAGGTAATCTTCTTCCTTGCTAGAAGCGTAGCGGGATTTTTCAAAATATTCCTGGGCGAACTTGTCCACGAATTCCATGTGGGATTCGGGAATTTCGTCCACACAGATCGGGCGGATGCTCTGGATGAACCATTTCTGCTTGAACACGAACTTTGCGCGCAGTAGGGGAGCCTGGAACAGGCGGTAGAGTTCCTGGGAAAGTTCCAAGTATTGGGGGCTCACATTCTGACCGAAGTAAATGGAAAGTACGAATTCCGTACCCGTAAGCTTGTGGAAACTCTTCTGGATCAGGTTGTCAATTTCGTCGGAGATGTGCTTGATGACTGCGGGGGCCTTGAAGTCCCGCATGTTCTTGACGCCTGGAATCACCTTGTGTCCGCGAGCTTCGGCCAAGAGCGACACATAGTATCCCTTGCTTTGGTAGTTATAATCGCGACAAAGGTTGAATACGCGCAGGTTTCGTTCGTTGGTATACTTGCTGGAAATCAGGTAGTCCTGTGCCGAAATGATGTCGATGCCTGGAACATGCAATTTCCAGTGCTTGGGGTTGTTTACAACAATTAACTTTTTCATTTCTTCTCGATAACAAGCACATTCCCGTCGTAGGTCATGACGCCGAGCAAAATGCTGTGGATTAATCTAAACTTGTCGACCTTGTAGTAGGGCTTCTTGTGTAGCGGGTTGGTGCCGTCGGGGTCGGCCACCAGGAACTGTTTTTTGTCATCGATACCGTACACCACCACGAAATGCCCCATGGGTTCGCCGTGGATGTCGTCGAATACGGAGCGGTCGTCCTTGCCGGTGAATTCCCGCATGCTGCGATATAGGTAGGTGGCCGAAAGCCCGCAGAGTACGGGGACGCCCTTCTTGAAGTACTTTTCGAACATGGCGGCGCGAAGGTCTTCGAAGGCGACTTTGCCGCCCAGGTCAATAAAGCGTATGTAGGCTTCGATGGCCTTGCGGAGCTTGGGGGCGTGCTTTGCCTTGTGGAGCAGTTCCAGCTTTGCCTTTAGTTCTGGCATGGAAAGGTCGCTCCAGGTAGGGTCCAGGAGCGTCAGGTTGTAGGAATGTAGCGTGACTTTGAATCCCCGCTTCAGAGCGTCGATTCCCAGGAATACGCCCAGGGTCCCGCCGTCTTCCAGGAATTCAATTTCGGAGATGAGCTGTTTTAACGAAATCTTGTAGCCCAGGTGGTTGTAGACCGCTTGCAGGCTGGTGGGCCCGCAGGTGACATCGTCGGGCTGCTGTAAAATCTTGATATCCATCGTGTTGCCTTACGTTTTACTCGTCTGGCGGCTGTCGGAAGGTTTTTCCGGGTCGTCGATGGCTGGCGTAAAAATACCAAATTTTTGGCGTTTTTGGCAAATTTCACGCCTTTTTTCTATATTTTTGCGCGCAACAATTTACCGCGCTTGCGGAAAGGATTAATCTATGTCGAAACTGACAGATTCTGTGGAATGGAAGGCTCTCGAAGCCCATGCCGAAGTCGCCAAGACTTGGCACATGAAGGAACTCTTCGCTAAGGACCCGGCCCGTGCCGAGAAGTTCAGCCTGGAAGCCTGTGGCCTCTTCCTGGACTACTCCAAGAACATCATCACGGACGAGACCATGGCCAAACTCCAGGACCTCCTGAAGTTCTCCGGTTTCGAAGACATGCGTGCGAAGTTCTTCGGCGGCGAAAAGATTAACACCACCGAAAAGCGCGCCGTGCTCCACACCGCTCTGCGTTACAAGGGCAACGACGCCATCTGCGTCGACGGCAAGGACGTGATGCCCGAAGTCCGTGCGGTTCTCAAGCACATGGAAGACTTTACCCACCTCGTCCGCAGCGGCAAGTGGAAGGGCCACACCGGCAAGTCCATCAAGTACGTCGTGAACATCGGTATCGGCGGTTCCGACCTCGGTCCGGTGATGGTCACCGAAGCATTGAAACCGTATGCTGAAAAGCCGATTGCCGGCGAAACCTCCCCGGAAGTCTATTTTGTTTCTAACATCGACGGCACCCACATGGCCGAAACCCTCAAGAAGGTGAACATCGAAGAAACGCTCTTCATCGTCGCTTCCAAGACGTTCACGACGCTTGAGACCATGACCAACGCCGAAACAGCCAAGGCTGCCGTGCTCAAGGCTTTCAATGGCGACGAGAAGTCTATCGCCAAGCACTTCGTGGCGCTCTCCACCAACACCGAAGCCGTTGCCGCCTTCGGTATCGACACTGCCAATATGTTCGAATTCTGGAACTGGGTCGGCGGCCGCTACTCCCTGTGGTCTGCCATCGG
>CAMJHM010000120.1 GCA_946405515.1 uncultured Fibrobacter sp.
ATCCGTCCAAGAAGGCCAAGAAGGGTGTTGACGTGTCCAAGCCGATCAAGGTTGGCAAGCGTACTGTCACCCTCATCACGGTGGAATAATATAAGTCGTGCACAAACTTAGTTTGTGCACGGGCTACACTTGCGATGCATGGGTAGCATAGAAAGAAAATAAAACGGAAGGGCCGCAGAAATGCGGCCCTTTTTGTATTCTTATTTAATGGCGTATTTTGAAGGTCTTGAACAGGGCTTGATGAAACTTATTTCTTTTCGGTCCAGACTTTGATTAGGCTGCGGTGCTTGCGGGTGGCGAGCCAGAGTGTCGGCCAAATAAGAATGAGGTCGCGGATAAGGCTGGTCCAGGCTTCGGCCTTGTCGTGAGCGGCGCCGTCTTCAAGTTCGAAACATCCGCAGGTGATGCCTAGATCGTTGCCGAGCGCCCAGCTGAGAGCGATGATGAAACTGATGAACATACAGAAAATAGCGAACGCAGATTCGCGCACGAACGGCGTTACAATCATGGCGAGGCCAAACCAGAATTCAAACTGCGGATAGACGAGCGCAAAGAAGTTGTTCAGGTTTTCCAGGTGCAGAGCAGGGAAGAACTGGTACTGGGCCACGAGAACGGCAAACTGGTGCGGGTCCTGAATCTTGTAGACGCTTGCAAAGATGAACATGCCTCCGATTCCCACGCGGAACAGTGTTTCTAGCGCGCGGATGGCAAAGTCCTTTTGCAGGCGGTAGGCGGGAACGCAGATGCCCGTGGCAATAATAATGGCGGCAAGCCCCACATGGATGTTATAGCGGTATGCCTTGGGCCAAATCTCCATCAACCATTCCTGATCGGTAAAGGTCAGAAACGATTCCGGAAACGAAATTTCGGCAACTCCGATTGCGACAAGAATCGAGGCTACGGCAAGGAGTGCAGCAGAAAAGATTGTCTTCTTCATTACAGCACCTCGTCCGGTTTCTCTAGAATTTCCTGGCTGCCGATCCACTCAACGGAATGCGAGTCTTCGACGCGGATGTTGTTGATGATGGCAAGGGCGATGCTGAATGCGGCAAGCCCGAGCAAAAAAATCCAGTTCAGGGATTTTAGATATCCCTTCAGTTTGGCGGTCATCTTGGAAATCAAATCTTTCATGACCACAAGATACAAAATTTACTTGGGCTTTTACTTTTTCTTTGCCCAAAGGGCCTTTTCTCTGACAATGAACTTCGCAAATTCTTCGGGAGGGACCGGCTTGGAGAAAAGATACCCCTGAATCACGTCGCATCCCATTTTCCTCAATGTGAGTAGCTGGGATTCCGTCTCGACACCTTCTGCAATGGCCGGAACCTTGAGGAACTTGGCAATGTCAATAATCAGTTCCACCATCTTCTTGTTCTTTTCATCCTTTTCCATGTTGCGGATGAAGGACATGTCGATTTTTAGAATGTCGATGGGGAGTGCGGTCAACATGCTCAAAGAAGAATATCCTGTTCCGAAGTCATCCATCTCGATATGGAAACCCTTGCTGCGCATGCTTTCCAGCACTTCGATTAAACCTTGTGCATTTTCGGAATAGGCGCTTTCGGTAATCTCGATCATGTATTCGTTGGGAGAAAGTCCGTTCGTTTCCATGATGTTGCAGAGCTTGTTTTCAAGCTGCGGATCGTAGATGTCGATGCGTGACACGTTGACGGAAACGGGGACGCTCATTCCGTATTCTTCTTTCCAGCGTCGGATTTGCGCTGCGGCCTCTTTCCACACGTAGTAGTCTACCATCTGGATGAGTCCGTTGGATTCGAACAAAGGAATAAAGTCGCCTGGGTTGATAAAGCCGAGATCGGGGTGGATCCAGCGGATAAGCGCTTCGGCGGAGCGAAGATGGGGCTTGTCGCCCTGGATGGCGTACTTGGGCTGGTAATAGACCTTGAGATGCTTTTGTGCGACGGCCTCGTGGATGTCGCGGATAAGGCGCTCTTCGCGGAGGTGCTTGTTGTGCAGTCCGCTGTTGTAGAGGGCGACAGAGGTGGCGAAGTTTCCGCTGATGCGGTCGCAGGCGGTCTTGGCGCGGTCAAACCAGGTTTCGGGTTCGACGATGCTCCTGTCCACATATTGCCATACTCCGATGCGGATACGGATGTTGTTGACGTTCGCCACTTGTTCAAGCATGTCCTGTAGGGTGGCCTGCAAATCCTGGTAGTCTTCCTGGTGAATGCAGTACATGTAGAACACGTCGGCGCCTGCGCGGCAGGCGATGGCGTTCAGCGTTGCAAGCATCTGCTGCAGGTAGTTGCCGATTTGCGAGATAATCAGGTCGCCGGTTGAACGCCCGTAGATTTCGTTGATCAGACGGAAATGCTCAATGTCAATGACGATGGCGTCGCGGTCGGCGCCCATATCGAGCGGAATGATTTGCTTGAGATACTCGAAAAAGAAATCGCGGGTGTACAGTCCCGAAAGCTTGTCGCGTTCCGTCTGCGAAATGAGGTTCTTGTTTTCGAACAGGTCAATGACGCGTGTGCAGCGGGCGAGTATGACGGCGGGCGAATTAAAAGGCTTTCTGATGAATTCGTCGGCGCCGAGGTTGAATGTCTCGTCATCGGAGCTGTGTTCGTTGGCCAGGATGATGGTCGGAATACTCTTTAGGGCTTCGTACTGGCTCCGCTGTATCAGAAAATCGTGGCAGGACATGCCGTTTATATCCTGCTCCAGCAGAATCAGCGAATAATTCGTCGGGTTTTCCGAGAGAAAGAACAGTGCGTCTTGAGCATTTCCGACAACGGTAATATTAAAATCCACCTCCAGGATGTTCTGCAACGTCTCCTGGATTTCAGGCTGGTCCTCGATGACCATAATATTTTGTCGCGCTCGAAAAGCTTGCATAAAATAAGCCTTCTATCTGACTTAAATATATGTAAATAAAGGAGATAGCGTACACGGTCTTTGGGGGCTTATTGCAAAATTCATCCAAAAAGTTTAAAAATAACTTACAGACAGAATTGTCCTGTGACTGCGGGTGGCGGTTCAATAAAAAAAGAAGCCCGGCAGAGCCGAGCTTCCCAAACGTTTCGTTTGAGTGGTTACTACCTGGAGTAGTATTCCACGACGAGCTGTTCTTCCAGCTTGACCGGAATCTGTTCGCGGAGCGGGAGCTTCACGAGCGTGCCTTCCATCTTGCCGGCATCGACAGTCACGTATTCAGGGACAGCCGGAGCGTTAGCAATGGCTTCCTTGATCTGAACGTGTTCCTTAGAGCCTTCGCGAACTGCAATCACGTCACCGGCCTTGATCTGGCGAGACGGAGAGTAGCTGCGAACACCGTTCACGGTGAAGTGGCCGTGAGCGACATACTGACGAGCAGCGAAAATCGTGCGAGCAAAGCCCATGCGGTAGACGAGGGCGTCCAGACGGGTTTCGAGCAAGATCATCAGGTTGTCACCAGCAGAACCGGCGCGACGGTTGGCTTCGTCATAAGCCTTGGCCAACTGAGCTTCGGAAATGTTGTAGGTGAAACGCAGACGCTGCTTTTCAACGAGCTGCTGCTTGTACACGGAAGAAGACTTCTTGCGGGTCTGGCCATGCTGGCCGGGTGCAAAGTTACGGCGATCGAGAGCCTTCTGAGTCTTCTGAGAGACGGCGAGTCCGAGAGAACGGGCTACCTTACCTTTTGGTCCACGGAAAGAGGACATGTTTACCTCGTTAAAGGAAGCTCTTTGGTTAACATGCATGTTGGCAGAGCTTGGCGCGACATGCACTCATTGGTGCGACATATATAGAAATAAATCTGCCGATTTTCAACTGAATCACCCCAAAAACAGCCCGAACCACCCCTTTAGGTCGCCACTTTATTATATTAGGGCCATGGATTGGAACGAAAATCAGCTAAAAGAACCGCGTTTGATTGATATCCCTATTGCCCACGACCAGCGGGGTAACCTGAGTGTGGTCGAGGGGGGTGAACTGGTCCCCTTTGATATCAAACGCGTGTATTACCTGTATGACGTTCCCGGTGGAACGACCCGTGGTGGGCACGCTCATCGTAACTTGCGTCAGCTGATTATTGCCGCAAGCGGCAGTTTTGACGTGATTTTGGATGATGGCAAGAAACGTTCCAAGTATTCTTTGAACCGTTCTTATCACGGCCTCTACATTCCGACCATGCACTGGCGTGAAATCGAAAACTTCTCGTCGGGGGCGGTGTGTATGGTGCTTGCGTCGGAACATTACGATGAATCCGACTACATCTACGATTACGAAGACTTCAAGAAAGAAGTTACTTCTCGTATCTAACGTTCACGCAGGGGAGCGCCCCGAACGATTCCTTGTAGTGGAATAAGTTTTCGTTCAAAAAGTTTCCACCGTTTTCGGTAGAAATGCCCCAAGAGAAATGCCTGAATCCTTCCTGGACCGCTTCGCGCAAGGCGAAAAGGTTCATGGGCGTCGTGTGGTGGAATTCAGTAAAGCTTTCGTCGGGCGAAATGTTCTGGTCGTGCAGGACTTTTGTCTTTTCAAAAACAAATTGAAGCATCCCGCATACGTATCGACCGCCAAAGAATAAACCTCTGAAACGAAGATTTTCAGGAATCCTCTTTTTCAAATCAAGTAAATCTTCGAGCGTGTGAATGGGCTTTACGTGGTGTTTTTCTTTTGAAATGGTCAGGAACTTGTGGAAGGTGGCAATATCTTCTTCTGTTTCCAAAGGCCTGTATACCCAACGGTCTTTTTCCGGCAATTCCTCAATAAATTTGTTCGCCGCAACCCAAAGTCTTTTTTGATTTCGGTTGCAGTTTTCTAGAGGGTCGACGCCTGTAGATAGGGGCGTCTGGCTGCTCAGTTCCGTGTGACGGGTATAGCCCAGGTGCTCAAGAACATATTCAAGCATGTCTGGCGATTCTTCTGCAAAAAGTGCAGGCGTGATTTTAAGAATGCTGTGCTTGAAATTTGCGGTCAGGTATTGGTCCGCTTCTTGAAGAACTTCAAAAAGCCTAGCCCCGGTATAGTATGGCTTTGCAATGATGGGGCCGCCAAAAGTTGACCCTGCATGCGACACGAAAGTCTGCTCTTTTTCAACTCCCGGAAAATAGGCGACAATGGTTCCGCTCTTTTGAAGCGCAAAACTGGCTTCGTTAAAACGTCCAGCCGGATGGTAGTTTAGAAAACGCCTTGTTTGCAGGAATGTCCCGTTTGCCGATTCTTGCATTACAAAATGGTCGAATCGTTGGTCTAGTTCGGGGCTGTAGGGCAAAATCTCGTACATGGTGGGTAAAATAGCAAATGTTAATTTGCTATTTTCATGAATAATGATGAATGTCCCGTTTTATTCGCTGGATTATGTGAATCGTGCTTTAGGTGATGCCCTGCGCGAGTCATTTTCTGATGTCCTTGATTCGAAGTGGTTTATTCGCGGAAATCGTTGCTGCGAGTTTGAAGAAGCCTTTGCCGCCTATTGCGGGAAAAAGGCTTGTGTCGGTGTAGGCAACGGCCTCGATGCGCTGACCTTGATGCTTAAAGCTTCTATTCAACTGGGTCGCTTGCAACAGGGCGATGAGGTGATTGTCCCGGCGAATACATTTGTGGCGACTGTTTTGGCGGTTCGTGCGGCGGGACTTGTGC
>CAMJHM010000121.1 GCA_946405515.1 uncultured Fibrobacter sp.
CCGAGAACGAAGATGGAGCCGACAGAAAAATTGAAACTGTCGGTGTTTTCAAACGAGAGAATGAAACTGGATGTCGTTATAAATAAAATGGCAATCCACAAACGCGTAGACACCTTTTCTCTAAAGATGAATAGCGCAATCAACGTTGTCGCGACGATTTCGAAGTTCCCGAGCAGCGATGCGTTGCTGGATGTTCCGTACTTGACGCCGAACATGAGCAGTATGGGGGCGACAATGTCGAGCAGGACCATGCCTAGCGTGTAGGGAAAATCTTTTTTGCAGAGCCGTTCCGATTGGGACTCGCGCCGGATATGGAACAGGTAGAGAATGCCGATTCCGAGCCCTGCGCCAATATAGAGCAGTCCCGCCATGAATACAGGCGAAATGTGAGCCAGCAGCATTTTGGAGCAGGGAACATTCAGTGCATAAAATGCGGCCGCCGCTATCGCATAACCAATCGCAATGACATTCTTGTCCATGATTTAAATGTAGAACTTTGCATGAATATTAAATCAACAGTAGCCATATTTTTTACGGAAGGCCACGACGCAGATTGCAGTAACCGCAAACGAGGCGATTTCTGCAACAGCGCACGAACTCCAGATGCCGTCAAGCCCGAAGAAAATGGGGAGCGCAAGCACGGCGATGATTTCGAACACGAATGTCCGCAAGAACGAAATGAGAGCCGAAACCAGGCCGTTGTTCAGGGCCGTAAAGAAAGAGGAACCTGCATAGTTCGCGCCCATCAGCAAGTAGGCGAATGAATAGATGACGATGCCGTGGCGAATCATTTCGAACAAGTTTGGATCGTAGCCGCCGAAAATTTTTGCCAAAGGTAACGCCAACGCTTCTGACGAGGCAGTGAGCACGACACCCGCAACCGCGACAATCACGCAATCCATACGGAATAGATTTTTGAGTTCGCTTGTGTTGCGGGCTCCGTAATGGTAGCTTATGATGGGAGCCCGTCCAAACGAATAGCCCGTAAAGAATGTCGAAAAAATGTAGCTTACATACATGATAGCCCCGTATGCGGCAACGCCCGTATCTCCGGCAATTCTGATGAGCTGGAAATTGTAGAGCATGCTTACGATGGACATGGCGATATTTGTAACCAGCTCGGAGACTCCGTTCGACATGGCTTTTGACAACGTGCGGCCATCGAAAACGGGTTTTACGATTCGGAGAGGAGTCTTGTTTCGCAATAGGAAAAATACGAACGGGGTGAATCCTCCGACGGACTGACCGATAACGGTCGCCAAGGCCGCTCCGGAAATGCCCCATTCCAAAACGACAATGAACAACAGGTCCAGTACAATGTTTGTGATGCCCGCTAAAACCGTAAGCGCAAAACCCAGCTTAGGCTTTTCTGCTACAATCATAAAACAGTAAAAGAGGTGCTGCGAAACGAAGGCGATTCCGCCAAGGGCCGCAATGCGCCCGTAACGAGTCGCCTGCGAAAGGAACTCGCCGTCGGCACCCAGAAATGCGGCTAATCCTTCCATAAAATAGGATGCCGTGATACTTGCGGTAATTCCGTAAGCGATTGTCGCATACACGATTGTTGAAAACGCCTTGTTCGCTTTTTCTTTATCGCCTTCGCCGAGGAATTTTGCGACGAGTGCGCTGCCGCCGGCCCCCATCATCACGCCGGGAGCGGCAATAAGCATAAGGACCGGCATGACGAGGTTTACGGCAGCAAAAGAAGTCTTTCCGACAAAGTTCGAGACAAATGCGGCATCAACAATGCTGTAGATGGTGGTAAAAAACATTGTCAAGATAGACGGAAAGACGAAGCGAAGCAGCCTCCCGTAGGTGAAGTGGTCCGAAAGCTGAATCTGCATTACAGTTTCCAGCTGACGGCTTCACGGCGGGAATCGATGAAGCGGGCGTAGATTCCGCCGTTCTTCACGAGTTCTTCGTGCTTGCCCTGTTCCACGATGCGGCCCTTGTCCAAGACGACAATCTGGTCGGCGTGGCGCACGGTCTTTAAGCGGTGCGCGATCATGATGACCGTCTTTTCGCGGGTCAGTTCCTGAATGGCAAGCATCAAGTCGCGTTCGTTTTCCGGGTCCACGTTCGCGGTCGCTTCGTCCAGAATGATGACCGGAGAATCCTTCATGATGGCGCGCGCAATCGAGATGCGCTGGCGTTCACCGCCGCTGAGGCTTGCGCCGCCTTCGCCGATGACCGTATTGTAACCGTCGGGGAGCTTTTCGATGAAGTCGTGGCAGCAGGCTTTCTTGGCGGCTTCTACGACTTGCTCGTGCGTGGCGCTCGGATTCCCGAACTTGATGTTGTTTTCAATCGTATCGCGGAACAGATACACGTTCTGGAACACGAAACTGAAATTCTTCATGAGGCTATCCATGCTGTAATCTTGCACGCGGCGGCCGCCCAATGTCACCGAGCCTGCGTTTACATCCCAGAAGCGAGAGAGCAAATGGCAAAGCGTCGTCTTGCCTGAACCGCTCGGGCCCACGATAGCCGTAGTCGTCTTTTCGGGAATGGAAAGCGTCACGTTGTCAATGATTTTGCGTTTATCGTAGGCGAAATCGATACCGTCGGCCTTGATGTCGTGATTGGCGGGGGCAATATCTTCGCCATCGATGTCCATGGTGGGCTTGTTCAAGATATCGTTTGCACGGTTGACCGAGATGTCGACCGCACGGAGGAGCGCCGCGTAGCTACCGCCCAGTTCCAGAGCCGCAAAGAGCATGAAGGAGCACACCAGCATGACGGCGCAGTTGGCAAGTTCCATGGTGCCGTTCAGGTAGAAATGAATCGAGAACATCATGATGGCAACGCCCGTGAGCTTGGCGACGAAAGTCTGCAAGTTCGAAAGCGGAACGCACTTGAGTTCCATGCCGATATTGGCGCTGGTATTCCTGTCAATGATTTCGTTCAGTTCCTTGGAGCGTTTGCCGGTCATGTTGTAAGCCTTGACTTCGGCGATTCCCTGGATGTATTCGAGAACCTTTTCGACTACCTTGCTGTCGGATTCCACTTTTTCGTGAGAAACGGCGCGGACGTTCATGCGCATGAGCGTGTTGATGAACTGGAATATCGCAAAGCCGATGGTTGCGACAATCGCAATTCGCCAATCGAAGAAGGCGATCATCACGATGATGAGGACGGTGTCGAGAATGCCCTGCGTAACCATCATGACAACGCGTGTTGCCACATCGCCAAGCTGTTCCATGGTGTTGGTGGTGACGGAGGTGATGTAGCCGAGGCTGTTCTTGTTGAAGTAGCCCATGGGCAGGTAACGCAGGTGTTCGGCGATTTCGATGCGCTTGGAGGCGCAAGTGCGGTAACCGCCCTCGGTCTGCCACATGCTCATGACGCGCTTGGTGACGGTTGCGCCGATAAGGCTTGCCACCATGATTCCAAGCGAAAGCCAGACAATATCCATTGTGAACGGGGCGACGCCCTGTACGTGGCGAATGACGCCCTGCAGCATGACGGCCATGGCACCGATGCGGAGCGCCATGAAGAAGGAATTGAAGATTCCTACAACGATAGAGCCGTAGAACTTGTGGCGGTTTTCTGCATTGCAGAAATTGAAGAATTTAATGAGTGTATCGAACATTTATGCATCCTCCTCGGAATCCTTGGCACTGATGTGGGCTTGCCACATGGACTTGTAGAGACCGCCCTTTTCGAGCAGTTCCTGGTGCGTGCCGCTGCTGTCAATGTTGCCGTCCTTGATGACGTAGAGCTTGTCGGCGTCCTTGACAGTCGAAAGGCGGTGTGCAATCACGATGAGCGTCTTGCCTTGCACGAGTTTTGCCACGGATTTCTGGATGATGGCTTCGTTTTCGGGGTCGGTGTAGGCGGTAGCTTCGTCGAGAATGACGATGGGTGTATTCTTCATCATAGCGCGGGCGATGGCGATGCGCTGGCGCTCGCCACCGGAGAGGTGGGCGCCCGAGCCGCCGACAATTGTGTCAAACCCGTTTTCGAGACTCATGATAAATTCGTAGCAACCGCTTTGGCGGGCCACCTCTTCGACATCGGCATCCGATGCCGATGGCCGCCCGAGCCGAATGTTTTCGCGTACAGACATATCAAAGAGGAAATTATCCTGCGAAACGTAGGCGACGCGGCGGTTGTATTCTTCGAGCGAAAGATCCCTGATGTTCACGCCACCGATTTCGATGTCGCCGCTGTCAACATCCCACAGCGAGGCGATAAGGCGTGCAATTGTCGATTTACCCGAACCGCTCGGGCCCACGAATGCGGTAAAGCTTCCTTCGGGGAGAACCATGTTGATGCCATGGAGAATTTCCTTCTTTTCTTCGCCTTCGATGCCCTTGTGGTAGCTGAACCGGACATTTTTCAACGTGATTGAATTGTCGGCGGGTTTACGCTTGTCCGTCGCGGGTCGCGCAAGTTCCTTCATTTCGAGCACAGAGCCGACTTCGCCGAAAATGACGCCCGCCTTGCTGATGTCGTCGCTGTAACTCATGATGGTGAGGAGCGGCATCATGATACTCACCGAAACGATGATGACGGTGATAAAATCGACGGCCGTAATGGAGCCGTTGTAATAGAAGTAACCGCCGAACGGCAGAACCGTCAATAGCGTGGCAGGAGCGACCGTGATGGCAAGGGCGTGCGGCCAAATGCAGCGACGCATCCATTCGACAAAACAGTCGCTCCCTTCTTTTGCGGCTACTACAAATTTGTCGTAAGAAGACTTTGACTTGCCAAACGCCTTGATGACTTCGATGCCGTTGATGTATTCAACCGCGGTGTCGTTCAACGCCTTCGTTTTCTGGATAGAATTGTCGAACCACTTTTGCGCTCCGGCAAACATGACGGCCATGGCGACCATACCGATCGGGAGCGTTCCAAGCGAGGCAAGCCCCATGCGCCAATCGATATGAAAAAGGTAGACGAACATGAGCACAGGGAGAATCAGGTTCGAGGTAAATTCCGGAACCACGTGCGCAAGCGTCGTTTCCATGCTGTCGATGCGTTCTACCAGGATGTTCTTGAGCGCGCCCGAGGGCATGTCGAGAACAGAACCCAGCGGCACACGCGATAGCTTGTCGCAAAGGTCCTTGCGGATGTTGCCGAGAACGTTGAACGTCGCTACGTGCGAAAGCGTCGTCGAAATGCTGTGGAACAGGACATTCCCGAACCAGAACGCCGCAATAATCAGGCATTCCTTAAGATATACATCCCAGTCGCGCACGCCCGAAAGCAGTTCGCGCACGATGTTTGCAATAATGATGTAAGGAGCGATTCCGCAAGCGACGCGTAAAAGCGCAAAGAATATGCTTGCGATGTAATATTTTTTCTTGTTTTTGGCAAACAAAAAAATCCAAGAGAGCAGAGATTTCTTTTTCATAGCGTTTCCTCCCAAAAGGACTGAACCAAATTTTGGAAAAATACGCTTTTATTTCTACTCCAAATGGATTTTCATTAAACCATTTGGAGTAGATTTTTTTTGCTTATTTCTTAATTTAGAACTAAAAAGCACATTTTTGCATACTGGACATCCGATTCTGAATGGTTTTACTCGTTAGAATTTGTTGAAGAAATCCCATGTGGCTTGCGGAACCCAGGATTGCTGCT
>CAMJHM010000122.1 GCA_946405515.1 uncultured Fibrobacter sp.
GACTCGTCGGCTCAGCCATGCCGAAACGCAAGCGTTTTGGCATGGCATTCGCCTTGGTTGTCATTGCGAAGGGCGAATAGCCCTGAAGCAATCTCCAAAAACTTAAGAAGCCCCGCATGCGGGGCTTTTCTAGTGTAAGTGAGAGATGAGGATCTAGGGGCTAGAGAGAAATATCACGGCTTCGCCGTCTTATATTGACGCACGAAGTGCGTGATTCTTTTCACTAGCCTAATCTCTAGTCTCTATTCTCGTGCCTCTGAGCAGTCAGCGATGAGTAGTAAATCTCCGTGGATTCAACTCATACCTCACTGCTCACAGCTCATTGCTCACAGCTCACATCTATCTATATTTACCACATGCGTTCCCTTATCTTCCTGATTCTATTGTCTTTTGCCATCTCTGCCTGCGGCGGTGATAGCGGCACTTCTCCGAACAAAGAATCTAATACGAGCGAAGAAACCAGTAGCGATAATGCAGCTTCGTCATCAAGCGACAAATCTTCATCTAGTAGCAAAAAAGATTCATCCGTTTCATCTTCCAGTGCTAACGAGTCGTCATCGAGTAGAATGGCTGAATCAAGCAGTTCGGCAATAATGTCGAGCAGTAGTAGATTATGGCAACCGTTTAATTTGGGTGTTTTCGCAGATCAATATCAGGAATTTACAGATTCTCGTAATAATCGCACTTACAAGTATCTAAAGTTTGAAGGTATTGATACCCTTGGAAAAAGCTCTACAATTTATGCGATGGCTGAAAATTTAAATATCGGCGAAATGGTACGAGGTAGGAAAGACCAATCTGATGATTCGAAAATAGAACGTTATTGCTATGACAATGACACCTTAAATTGCCATTATTATGGTGGACTTTATCAGTGGGCAGAGATGATGCAACTGCCGAGTGAATGTAACACTAAAAACTGCGCTGATTTAATACAACCGAAACACCAAGGAATTTGCCCCGATGGATGGCGCCTGTTGACTTATAACGATTTTTATATCGTTATCCATAGCAATGGTAACGAAGACGGTGTAAAAGGAACCCGATCGACTTTTGGTTTTGGTGGTAATAATGATACGGGTTTCAGCCTTGTCGGCGCTGGCGAAAACTGGAATTATAAATTTACTGATTTGATAGAAAGTACGTGTTTGCTTTATCCTGAAGAACATCCAAGGAATGGGTCAGAAGGTGTTAAATCTTTATTGCAAAATCGTTATTCAACTGGAAATCCAATTGAGTTTATACTTAAAAGCCAGGGATGTTCCGTTCGCTGCGTAAAGGCCGAGGCAAAAGACTCACTGTAAAATTTTAAAAAATTCGGATAAAAAATCCCGCATCTACGTCTATAGATTCGGGCGTCTCAATTCAGGGATGTCCATATACAAGGATATTCCATGAACGAAATGAAAAAGAAGCAACGGACTAAACATAAAAAAGTTGACCTCAACAACCTATTCGTCAATACTCCAGAACAGGATATCCCAGAAAGTCTCCGAAAAAGCGTTTTCCTAGATGCGAAGAAAGACCCCGCTTTCAAGCGGCTCTTCGGAGATGCACGTCTCGTCTGCAATTTTCTGAACGCAGTCTTGCATCTGGACGGAAGCGATCAAATACAGAAAGTTGAAATTCTTGACAAGGACGTTGCCCTTGTTCAAGCCTCCGATGAAATTTTTTCGGTCGATGTTCGCGCAAGGAACGGGAAAAAACAGTACTTCGACATAGAAATTCAAGGGCGCGGGCATGGTGCATTTTTTGACCGTGCAGTCCTCTACGCAGGAATCGTCGCCGCAGAAGCCCATAGCGAAGCACTTCGTGATTACGACAAGGCAAAAAAAAATCTCGGCAAAACAGCTCGTTACAAAATGCCCCATATTATTTGCATTTGGATTTGCAACTTTCCGAAGAAAAAGAGCAAAGAAAGTTATCGCGAAGAGTGGGCGCTCTATAGAAAAAGTGACATCGGGAACAAAAAAGCCATCCCCGTCAGCGATGTAATAAAGTATATTTTCATCAAGTTACCGAGAGTGGAGGCATGCAAGAAAACCATCCACCCCGAAGAATTCGCCTGGTACGATTTGATTGCGAATTCCGAACGACATCGGGAAATTCCCGATACGGCAAGCGAATTCATCCGGGATGCATACGAGCGATTGCGAGTACGCCGCACCCCGAAAGAGATACTCGAAAGGCAGGTAAGAGACATGATTCCAAGCGCAATGATTGACGACCTGATTGACGAGGCCGTAAATGAAGAACGTCACAATCAAGCAAAAAAAATGCTTGATTATGGATTTTCCACAAAAAAGATCGCAATCATCACGGGAATTCCTTTGAACGAAGTTCGTAAAATGAAAACTTCTCATTAAGGAAAAGAATGAGGTCGCTGCGCGGTGAAGCATGAGGGGTCAGAATCTAGGATCTAGAGACTAGGGAGAAATATCACGGCTTCGCCGTCTTATATTGACGCACGAAGTGCGTGATTCTTTTCACTAGCCCCGAGCCTCGAGCCTGGAACCTCGTGCCTAACTACAGTCTCTTGAGTACCGCGGCGGCGTGGTGGATAAAGCCTTCTTCGTTCGCGACGGCGGCAATGGCCTTCGCGTTCTTCTTGATGGCCTTCTCGCTGTAGCGGATAATGCTCATGCGCTTGAGGAAGTCGTACACGCCGAGCGGGCTGAAGAAACGGCCCGTGCCGTTCGTAGGCAGCACGTGGTTGGGGCCCGCAAAGTAGTCACCCACCGGTTCGCTGGACCACGGACCGATAAACACGGCACCCGCGTTCTCGATCTGCGCTGCCATGGATTCCGCTTCGCTGGTCATCACTTCGAGGTGTTCCGGAGCGATGCGGTTCGCGATTTCCACGCCGTCGAACCAGTCCTTCACCACGAGGATGCGGCCGAAGTTGCCGAGCACCTTCTCGAGGAGTTCACGCTTCGGGGAGTTTTCGACCTGGATATCCACGCAGGCGCTAATCATCTGGGCGGTTTCCATGTTGTCGGTAATGCAGATGGCCGCCTCGAAGCCGGAACCGTGTTCCGCCTGGGAGAGCAAGTCAGCCGCCACAAAGTCCGGATCGCAGGTATTGTCGGCCATCACGAGTACTTCGGAGGGGCCAGCCACCATGTCGATATCCACGACACCGAAGACTTCCTTCTTGGCGATAGCGGCAAATACGTTGCCCGGGCCCACGATCTTGTCGACGCGTTCCACGACGGTCTTGCCCTTCGCATCCTTCGCGCCGTAGGCCAGCAGGCCAATCGCCTGAGCACCGCCGATGTGGTAGACTTCGGTAATGCCGAGTTCCTGGAGCACGAAAGCCACAGCGCGGTTGATCTCGCCCTTGATGGGTGTGACAACCACGATGTTTTCCACGCCGGCAACGAGAGCCGGGACCGCGTTCATGATGACGGTGCTCGGGTAAATGCCCGCGCCGCCCGGCACGTAGAGGCCTACGCGCTTCATCGGGCGGATACGCTGGCCGAGAACCACGCCGTCCTTCCCTTCCATGAGCCAGGATTCTTCCATCTGGTTCTGGTGGAAGTCGCGCACGTTCTTGATGGCCTGCTTCAGGGCCTTCTGGAGTTCCTTCGGGCACTTGGCGGCAGACTTCGCGATGGCGGAAGCCGGCACGCGGAGGTTCTTGCCCGTGAGGCCGTCAAACTTCTGGGCGTATTCGGTCGCCTTCGCAATGCCGCCCTTCTTGATGTCGGCAAGGATCTGCATCACCTTGTCGTGAATTTCCTTGCTCGGGGCGACTTCGCGCCCGCAGATGCGTTCAATTTCAGCAGATTTCGGAGTAACCTTTACAATTTTCATAGTAGGAAGTAGACAGTGGTTAGTGGTTGGTGGTTAGGTCATGGGCATTAGATGCCAGCAACTCTCTTCACTTGGCGTTTTGTCAATTTTTTCGTTTTCACCGATGCGGGTTCTTCCTTCACGGCAGACTTCGCGACAACCGGCTTCACGTCGATATGCTTGTACGCGCTCTCGATAACCTTGTTATCGACAAGAATCTTGTAGGTAAGGCCGTCGACAAACGCCATCCAACTCGCCTCGATGATGTTGCTCGAGACGCCGACCACGTTCCAGTAGCCCTTCTCGTCGCCGAAAGTCGTCCACACGCGCACGGTAGCGTCGGATGCCACCTTGGAACCGAGCACGCGCACCTTGTAGTCGTCGAGCTTGACCTTCGCCATGTTCGGGAAGAACGGGAGCAACGCCTTGCGCAGCGCCGCATCGAGCGCGTTCACCGGGCCGTCGCCTTCGCTCACCTGATGGCTGATCTTGTCACCGATCTGGAGCTTGACGGTCGCCTGCGAAACAGACACGCCCTGCGGGGTCTTGTCTTCAATCACGCGGTAGCCCAGCACCTTGAACGGCTCCTGCACCATGCCCAAATGGCGGTACACGAGCAGCTTGAAGCTCGCCTCGGCGCTGTCAAAATGCCAGCCGGCGTTCTCGCGTTCCTTGATGAGCGTAAGGAGTTTGCCCACCACCGGGTCCTTCTTGTCGATGCCCGGCTTGATGGCCTTGAGCTTTTCCACGACGAGGGAACCGCCCGCCTGGTCGCTCGTGACGAACACGCGGTCGTTGCCGACTTCGTGCGGGTCGATATGCTCGAAACTACGGCTGACCTTCATCACGCCGTCGATATGGGCACCGCCCTTGTGCGCAAACGCCGCATCGCCCACGTACGGGGCATGCACGTCGCTCGGCAGGTTCACAATCTGGTCCACGTTGCTGCTCAGCTGGCGGAGCCTTGCAATCTTTTTCGCGGCAAAGAACTTCGCGCCCATCTTGAAATGCAGGTCTGCAGCGATGGTCGTGAGGTTCGCGTTTCCGCAACGCTCGCCGTAACCGTTCACCACACCCTGCACCATGGTAGCGCCGCTCTTCACGGCAAACAGGCTGTTGCACACGCCCAGGCCCGCATCGTTATGCACGTGGATGCCGATAGGCGTCGAAACGACCTTCTTCACTTCCTTCACAATCTTCTCGAGTTCCCACGGCATCGTGCCGCCGTTCGTGTCGCAAAGCACGATAAAGTCCGCGCGGCCGCGTTCAGCCGCCTTCAGCGTCTCGAGAGCGTACTGCGGGTTCGCCTTGTAACCGTCAAAGAAATGTTCCGCATCGTAAATCACCTCTTCGGAATGGTCCTTGAGGTAGTCGACGGATGACTCAATCATGTCGAGGTTCTCTTCGAGCGTCGTGCGGATGACGTCCGTAACGTGCAAATCCCAGCTCTTGCCGAAAATCGTCTTGACCGGGGCGCCCGACTTCACGAGCGCCTGCAGCAGCGGGTCCTTCTCGGGCAGCACCTTCGGGCGGCGCGTGGAACCGAAAGCCGCAATCTTCGCGTGCTTCAGCTTGACTTCCTTGATCTTCTGGAAGAATTCCTCGTCGGTCGGGTTGCTCGGATTGGGCCAGCCCCCTTCGATGTAGTCAAAACCGAAATGGTCAAGAATTCGCGCAATCTGCAACTTGTCGGCGAGAG
>CAMJHM010000123.1 GCA_946405515.1 uncultured Fibrobacter sp.
GCTTGCAGAGGGAGATGATGTCCTTGAGGGCATCCTGAACTTTCTTTGCCATTTTTTTATCCTTGTAATTTTTTTGCCTAAATATAGCAAAATATGACCATAAACATCATTTCTGCCATTCTCTCGTCTTTCGTCTGTAGCCGCGCAGCGGCGTTCTTTCGTCTAACTAAGGATGATGGCCCTGACGGGGCGTAAATTTAGCAAATAGTGGTTAGTGGTTGGTGGTTAGTGGTTAGGAAAAAAAGGAAAAAGAACTCATGATATGAAAAGACGAGAGATTTTCTAGTATAAAAAAATGCTTTTTTTGCATTTTTCTTTCGTCTTTCGTCTGTAGCCCGCCCTAGCGGGCGTTCTCTCGTCTAATAAAAGCTGATAAGTCCAAGGATTCTAGAAACAATGGGTTCATATTGAACATTATTGAAAAGTTGTATATTTTCAACATGAGAAATCTGGTCTACGTTATTTTATTTGCAACAGCAGTCGCCTTCGCACAAGGAGGCAACTCAGCAGCAATTCAAAGCGCAGATTCCTTGGCGACAAATGATGCAACTCAAAAGCTATCTCCGTTTGACCACCTAGGCAGCAATATGCTCTGGAGCATCATTGGTTGGCCATTCCTTTTCCATGCGACAGGTAGCGCAGCCACATATTATCTCTCCACAAACGATTATGACCTCATGGTGGCGAGGTTTGCCGCACGCCAAAATACAGTCGCCTTCAGCATCGCATTCACTCCGGGGATGGCCATGGGAACCGTCTTCCCCTTTCTCGTTCCCGGGTACATGTACTTTATCAGTAGCAACAAAGTTCTAAACAATACAGGAGCCGTTGCAGCGCAGGCAACCGCCGTCGCATTCCTCTACAACAACATTCTCAAGGCAATCTCGGGGCGAGCACACCCCAATGCCGAAAACAACAACGGAGAACTTTCACGCGATTTCAAGTGGGGATTCGGCAGGCGTGGCGTATTTTATGGCTGGCCTTCTGGCCATTCCATGACAAACGCTTCACTAGCCATGAGTATCGCAAGCTACAACCGCGACAACCCTTGGATTGTTGCAGGCTGCGGGCTTTACGCAAGCTACGTCGCCACAAGTATGGTGCTAGGAGCCAAAGGCGAAGCACATTGGTTTTCCGATGCCATCGCAGGCACATTGATGGGAGCCTCCATCGGTTGGTACATCGGGAAGTCACCATCGCACCAGTATTCTATGACAATTATAAAGGTGCTGTCTTGAGCGTGCGAATCTAATAATGTGAGCAAAAACAACATTCACCATACCCGAATTGTGATACACCACACAATTTGAATATTTCGGCTATTTCTACAGAATTAAATAAGCTATTTCTTGGTGACAAATACCGCTAAATGATATATCTTTACCCCAACGATTATTATGAAATTGCATATATCTATATTATTGCTTGCCCTCCCGTTTGCCGTTCTCGCGAAAGAAGACAACATTGCTGAAGATGCCATCCAGCGACTCGAAGAGAATGCCGCACTGACTCTCGACGACGACGCCCTTGAATCCCTGAAAGAGATTTCTGACAATTCCGATGCGGGCCTGCACATGCACCCCGGTTCCACGGTCAAAAATGAGCTTCAAGAAAGCGCTGCTGCCGAAGCAAGCGCCGATACGGCAGACAACCCGAACGAAATGAGCCAGGAAGAAGCCGACGCAGAACTCGCCGCCTTTACTGACTCCGCATTCGCGGGCCAGGAACTCAAGAAACTCCAACTGGACATGACCACGGCCATCGTCCCGACCGAAAGCCGCCGAATCGCAGGCCCCTACGGGATCCGCACCTACCGCATGCACCGTGGCATCGATTTGGGCCTTTGTCATGGTGAAAACCGCACCATTGTGGCCGCTTTTGCCGGAAAAGTCGTAAAAGTACGCAACCAGGGCCGCCGCAGAGGCTATGGCAAGTACGTCATCCTGGACCACGGGAACGGGCTCACGACGCTTTATGCGCACCTCGCCAGCTGGAACGTGAACGTCGGCGACGAACTCCAGGCCGGGGACACCATCGGCGTCGGGGGCAACACGGGCCGCTCGTTCGGGGCACACCTGCACTTCGAGATGCGCTACGAAGGCATCTATATCGACCCAGCCACCATTTTCAACTTCGAACAAGGCACATTCTGGAATGTGAGCGTCGAGCTCGATCCAGAAAAGCTGCTCGCTGCCGAAGGCGGATTCCAGAAGGAACTGTCCAAGCACCGCTACTACAAAGTGCGCAGCGGAGACTGCCTCGGTAAAATTGCCCGCAAGTACGGCATCAGCATCCAGCGCCTTAAGCAGCTGAACAACATCAAGGGCAACCTCATCCGTCCGGGCCAGGTTTTGCGCTGTTCCTAAGCACAACGCTGCAATTTTCTGCATAGAAAAAGCGCATCCTGAACAGGACGCGCTTTTTGAATAAGGAAACAAATTACTTGAGTTTCTTGCCCTTCAAGTCGTAGCGGATTCCGTTACTCTCGATAAACACCTTGTGGGTGTCAAAACGCAGTTTCGGAGAGCCACCAACGGCCTTTAACGCCGGGCGGCCCCTCGGGAGGGCATCGAGCCCATCAACGGCAAAAGACGGCACAAATCCCGAATTGAGCGCCTCTATGGCCCCAGCCAAATAGGCAATCGGGGAATTCCAGTTGATGGCGACTTCGTTGCTCGCATAACTGCATTCATCATCCAAGTAGGACTTGGCAGGAGCCCCGTTCACACGGTAATCCTTGCATTCCCATTCATTTTTACCGATATCCTCGCCGCCGGGCTGCGGGCCACCCACGAGCATCCCCGGTACCGGTTCCTGGATTCCATCGGCCTGGCTCGGGCGATGGTGCGGGTGCATCGGGGACTTGGAACCAAACCCAGTCACATAGGACATGTCCATCGGATTCTTGCCCAACAGGTAGTCGAGCGTACGCACTGCCGAGTTATAATACTTCTTGTCACCGGTCAAATAGTAGGCATAAAGCAGCCAGACACCCATGTTGGCGGCCACGCTGTTTGAGCCCCAGTAAAAGTCGCCCTTTGTCATGGGCACCCCAAAGCCAGTCGAAGCGTTTTTCGCATAACGATCGGCAACAACAAGCAAGGTGTCTTTCGCAGCAATAGCGTCCTCAAACACCCCCGGATGCGTTGCCTTACTATAGGTGACCAAACCGCTCATGTCGGCCCACCCCGGAATCGTCTTATAAACACCCTCGCTCTTGTACGAAGCATCCTTAGTCGTCACATAGAGTTCCGCAGCGGCAAAATTCTTTTCATCCTTAGCGTTGTTGTCGGCATAAGTACCCGTAGCCACATCGTGCGGCTGCTTGTAGAATACGTTCGGGTTCGCTTCACCCCAGGCATACGCCTTCTTGGCTGCTTCGAGAGCCTTGGCTGCAAATGTGGCATCAAACTTCTCGTACACACGGGCGGCAACAGCCATTACCCCAGCAAAATCATACGTTGCCGTAACACTCTTTCCGATGATGTAACGAGTATCCACATCTTCGTTCGGCATCACCGTTCCGCAGAACTGGAGCGTCGTAAGCTTGTGATAGACGCCCCCGTCCGCAGCCTGCATGGTCAGCATCCAATCCAGATTGTACTTGATTTCGGCAAGCAAATCCGGTAGGTTGCCGTCGGCCGGGATGTTCCACTTGAGATTATCAAAATAGGCCGGGAAATGCTCGTAAAGGCTCAGGAGCGTATAGGTGGAAATGCCCGAGTTCACGATGTACTTGCCGTAATCGCCAGCATCGTACCAACCCTTTGGGCTATCGACAGTACCGCTGCCACCCGTGGCAGAACTATGGAACGCCACACCCATATCGGGGTGACCCGCACTACGTTTCCACTTACCCGCATACTGTTCATCTAGAGCCATAGAAGCACGCTGGTAATAGAACCACTTCAAAAGAGCCTTTGACACCTCGCCGTAGGCATTGTCCGCAATTTTCAAATCTTTGCGAACTTCCTGACCATTCACCTTGATGGTATAGGTTCCGGGAGTCTTGAGTTCAGAGAAATCAACGAGTTGCACACTCTGGCCGCTGCCCTCCCAATTCGCAGCAGCAGAAGGCGTCACAGAAAGCACCGTTTGGCCGGACTGGTCGACAAAATCAACGTTACCACTACCCTCGAACAGAGTAAGTTCCTTGAAATCGCCCGTTCGATAGCCAATCTGGTTAATATAGGCCGTGGCCGCCAAAGTAGCAGACGCCATGGCAACAATGGGAATGATTATGGACCGACTTTTCATATATCTCTCTCCTCAAAAATAGCCTTTTTTACAAATATATTGAAAAAAGCCCCCCTTTTCTCAAAAAAACGCAAAAAAAATGTTTGCTAGAGAAAACAAGCAGAAATCAAACGAAGAAAAATCGTCAAATCCGAGGACATTCAAGCCCTATTCAGCATAAACCGCGTAACCGCAGGCATTGATAAATTAGGCCTAGCCAAATTAAAGGTTTTCGACGCTAATTCATTCAGTCGAACACTTTCTTTTTGCGTTGGTCACGGCCAATCAAAACAAGGCTCACGACCACGCCGGCGAGGAGCGCAACCGAAGTCACGATCCATGCGGTAGAATGCCCGCAAGTCACCTGGAAGAACAGCACCGAAAGGCTCCAGCCGATGATTGTCTGGAACACCATCATGAGCGTTCCGTAAAAACGCCCGAGTTCGCGGAAGGCAGTCCCCATGGCGGCAAGGCACGGCACATAAAGCAATATGAACAGCAGGTAGGCCAGCACCTGGAAGTTTCCAAGGTTGAAATGAGCCTGCATCGTCTTGTATGCGCCTTCATTTCCAGCATCTTCGCTTTCTTTAATCGCCTTTTTGACACCCAACGGATTCGCGATGGATGTAAAGACTTCCACCAAGTTCGCCGGGACACTCACAAGGGCTTCCTTCACCGTCGATTTGAGGCTAAAGCCTTCATCCGCATTTTCTGCTGGAGTGGCATCGCCCGTGCCCTCAATGGCGTACAGCGAATTAAGCGTACCGACAATAGCCTCCTTTGCAAAGAGCCCTGTAAAGAGCGCCACCGAAGCAGGCCAGTTGTCGCGTTCGACACCGAAGGGTTCGAACACCGGCGTAATCACCGTACCCACGGCACTCAACACCGACTTTTCGTTGTTGTCGTTACCGAAGCTCCCGTCAATGCCGACGGAGCCCATAAAGCCGAGTACCGTCACCATGATGAGCACGACTTTGCCTGCACGGAAAACAAATTCCTTGAGACGGAGCCATGCGTGGCGGAAAAGGTTACGCACCTTGGGCAAATGGTAAGGCGGCAGTTCCATAATGAACGTCGATTCCTTGCCCATGAAAATCGTATGGCGCAAGAGCAAGCCGTAAATCAACGCAATCACGATGCCCGTCAGGTAAATCCCGAACACGAGCGTTCCCGCGCTTTCGCCGAAGAACGCCGC
>CAMJHM010000124.1 GCA_946405515.1 uncultured Fibrobacter sp.
GTATTGACGCTTGGAATAGCGACAACCTCCCGATTTTTGAACCCGGCCTCGATGACGTGGTGAAGCGCGCCCGTGGCCGTAACCTCTTCTTTAGCACCGATATCCCGGCTGCCATCAAGGAAGCGGACATTATCTTTGTCTCCGTGAACACCCCGACCAAGACTTTTGGCCACGGAGCAGGCAAGGCTTCTGACTTGCAGTACTGGGAAAAGACGGCTCGCAACATTCTCGAAATTGCCGACGAAGGCAAGATTATCGTGGAAAAGTCCACGCTGCCGGTGCGTACTGCCGCCGCCATGGAACGAATCCTGAATTCCAACGATAAGGGACTCCACTTCGAAGTGCTCTCTAACCCGGAATTCTTGGCCGAAGGTACCGCCATTAACGACCTTTTTGAACCGGACCGCGTGCTTATCGGCTCCCACCAGACCGAATCTGGTCTTGCTGCTTGCCAGAAGCTCGTGGACGTGTATGCACACTGGGTGCCGCGTGACCGCATCTTGACGACGAACCTCTGGAGCTCTGAACTTACGAAGCTCACGGCTAACGCCTTCCTTGCCCAGCGCATCAGCTCCATCAACTCAATTAGTGCCCTCTGCGAAAAGACCGGTGCTGATGTGGACGAAGTCGCCTACGTGATGGGTAAGGACCGCCGTATCGGTCCGAAGTTCCTCAAGGCCTCTATCGGCTTTGGCGGTTCCTGCTTCAAGAAAGATATTTTGAACCTCGTGTACCTGTGCGGTTACTATGGACTCCCCGAAGTGGCCGCCTACTGGGAAAGTGTCGTGAAGATCAACGAGTGGCAGACCCACCGCGTGGTGGACCGTATGCTCGAGACGATGTTCAACACGATTGCGAGCAAGAAGATTGCCGTGTTCGGTTTCGCATTCAAGGCGAACACCGGTGATACCCGTGAAAGTCCCGCGAACCTCGTGGTCCGCGATTTGTTGAATGAACATGCGGTGCCGGTCGTGACCGACCCGAAGGCTATTCCTGATGCCAAGCGCGACCTCAAGGACGTGATTGACCAGGTGCAGTTCGAAGAAGACCCGTACAAGGCCGCCGAAGGCGCTCATGCGGTGGTGGTTTGCACCGAATGGAAGTGCTTCGCCGAACTTGACTGGAAGCGCATTTACAAGGGAATGGCCAAGCCCGCCTTCGTGTTCGACGGACGCAACATTTTGGATGCCGACGCCCTCCGTAAGATTGGATTTGAAGTATCCAGTATCGGTAAGGGCAAGGCGGAGTAGTTTAAGTTGAAAGTCGCTGTTGTTGGCACTCGCGGAATTCCTGACATCATGGGCGGAATTGAAACCCATTGTCAGGAATTGTATCCACGCCTGGTGGAACGCGGTGCTTCTGTCGTAATTTTTGCGCGAAAGGCCTATACGCCCCAGAAAAAACCTTATTTCTATAAGGGCGTCGAGGTCGTTCCTGTCTATGCTCCCAAGATTTCGGGAGTGGAGACGTTCGTCCATACCTTCAGGTGCTTCCTCAAGGTGTTGGCCTGGAAACCCGATGTCGTTCATCTGCACGCCATCGGTCCCTCCTTTATTGCCCCGTTGTTCAGGCTTGCAGGCCTCAAGGTGGTCTATACCCATCATGGTCAGGACTACAACCGTGCCAAGTGGGGCAAGCTCGCCAAGGCGATTCTCCGCCTGAGCGAATACGTGGGAACCAAGTTCTCGAACCGAGTCATCGTGATTTCGGATTTGCTGGAAGACTGGCTGCAGAAAAAATACCATTGCAACAAGACGGTCCGCATCAATAACGGTGTGACCCTGTTGTCTGCCCTTCCCGAAGAAACAACGAAAAAATGGCTCAGCAAGTATGGGCTCGAAGGCAAACGCTATATTTTCGCGCTTGGAAGATTCGTCAAGGAAAAGGGTTTCCATGACCTGATTGCCGCTTATAAGAAGGCGAGCCTTGTCGATGTGCAACTTGTGATTGCCGGATCGGCGGATTTTCAGTCGGAGTATGCGACCAAGATGAAACGTGACGCCGAGGAAGTCGGTGCGATTCTTCCGGGCTTTATTCACGGCGAAGAACTGCAGGTCCTTTTTGAAAATGCGTCTCTGTTTGTGATTCCGAGTTACCATGAAGGTCTTCCGATTGCGTTGCTCGAGGCTCTCGGCTACAACAGGAACGTTGTGGCGAGCGATATCCCTGCGAATATGGAAGTCCCGCTTCCTGAAGAGTGCTTCTATGAATTGGGCGATGTCGACGAACTTGCCGACAAGATGACCCTGTTTATGGAAAGCCCTGTGCAAAGGGATTTCAGACATATCGTCGAATACCATTACGATTGGGACAAGATTGCGGACCAGACGATGGACGTGTACAAGAGCCTCGTCAGGAAATAGTAGACAGGCTTTTGGTTATGAATCGGTTTGAATCGCTTGACTGCTTAAGGGCCCTTGCGGTAATCGGTATCGTAATTTGTCATATCCTTGGAAATATTGACTTTGGTCTGCCTGAAAATTTCTTCTTCCAGACATTTCTGCCGTTTGGCGCGGATTATGTTTTTCTGTTCATGATGCTTAGCGCATTTTCGATGTGCTGTGCCTATTACCAGAAATTCAAGGACCGTCAGGTTGATTTAAATACTTTCTATAAAAGGCGCTATCTTCGCATTTGGCCTTTTTTTGCCTTGATGGTCTTGATTGATGTTGCCTTGGGCTTTTCAAAGGAATCTCTTATCGAGGCCTTTGCGGATTTGACGCTCTTTTTTGGCTTCTTGCCGAATCCGGATATCCATGTGATTGGGGTAGGGTGGTTCCTTGGACTGATCTTTGCGTTTTACGCTATCTTCCCATTTTTCGTATTCCTGATTGACAATAAGATCAGGGCTTGGATCGTTCTTGTGTTGTCGATTGCGATGACGATATTTGCGTCGTCGTATTTCTCTAGGCCCGAATTGGTGGTGCGCGCTGTAGGAAAATGGAGCTTCCTTTATTGTATGCCCATGTTTGTGGGCGGTGGCCTCATCTATCTTTATATCGATAAGATAAAGAAAATTCCTGTGTTGTGGGCGCTTTCGATTGCCGTATTGGCGACGGTGCTGTTTTTTGCATTGGATTCCTATCATTTCGTGGCCAAGATGCTTTTGTTTGCGTCATGGTTGATTTTTGCCATTGCGGACAGCGTGCGTCCGGCCCAGTGGACCCTGATGCGAAACAAGTTTTTCGCATTCTTGAGCGGAGTCTCGATGGAAGTCTATCTGTGTCATATGATGTTCTTTAGGGCTATCGAGAAAACTCATGTTCTGGATTTCGTTCCTTCGGGAATTCTTCGTTTCTTGGTGTGCCTGGTGTTGACTTTGGCCGGTGCGATTGCGTTTTCTGTCTTGGTCAAGAAAACGATTTTCCGTGGTATTCATCGATAACGGTTTTCTCTTGAGATGAAACGGCTCCTGCTGTCATTTCTTTTTGTAATCGCCTTCGGTAGCTGTGCCTTCGAAGAAGGTGAAGATGAACTGTGCTTCGTGGGGGATTCCATTACCTATCTATGGGATCTCGAGTACTATTTCCCGAACTACATTGTGAGTAAGCATGCGGTTAGCGGTGCCGGGCTGAAACAGATGGATTCCTGGGATGTCTCCGATTGCAAGGGCCGCACGACAATCCTCTTGATTGGTACCAACGATATCGGCTATTGGAAATCGACTGCCGATGGTATTGAACACTTGCGTGAAGAATACAAGGACAGGTTTATCAAGAGTGCGAAAAGGATTGAGGCGAGTCCGCTGATTGTTCTGTCCATTTTGCCGAGAAATGCCTGGGGAGAACAGGATCCGGCCGTAAACGAGAATATCGAAATTCAAAATGAAATCCTTAAGCGTGCTCTGAAAACAGAAATTCCCGGAAGCCGGTTTGTCGATGTCTTTGACATGTTCTTGGATAGTGGCTTTGAAATTCGCGAGGACCTGTTTAAGGACGGCTTGCATCCAAACGATGAGGGCTACGAAATCTTGTCGCAAAAAATACAGGGGGTCTTATGAGAAAGGTTCTTTGGATTGCGTTGTTGCTTTGCTGCGTGAATTTGTCTGCAAACGAATCGTTCTCCTACTTATTGGGAATGAGAAACAACCACTATGTATTTGTCGGGGTGGAGTATGCCTCGCGTTTTGGAATAGCGGTCGAAAATTCGGTGTTTACGCAGGGAATGGAAAAGCAGTATGTCCGCGTGGAGCCTTTTTATCGCTGGAATCTGGGCGAGGGACTTGTAGGGAACTATGCCTTGTATGCGGGTATGCGCTATGACCAAGACTATTATGATGTCGGGGCACGTCTGGATGTCCTCTGGCAAAGTTACCGCTACCTGCAGGTAGGGGGAACTTTGATGCCCTTTTATGATAGTTCCTTGAAGGGTTTGGTCGGATACCAGGCTTATGTGCAGAGTTTTCTGCTGAAAGAAATCGGCGTGTTTGTCGGTGTGAAAAACCTTCCTGATTTTAGGAATGTGGAGCGCCGTTACATGGCTGGCCTGGAGATTGAATCGGGTAACTTGATCGTTCGCCCGGAATTGTCGTTTCCGATGAATGGGGGAACGCATCTGTCTCGGGTGTCGCTATTTTTTGTTTACAGGAGCCTCTGAAAGTCCTGTTAAAAGCTGGCGAAAAACAAGGCGGGAAAGTTGGTGGACAGGCTTAAATTGCTATAATTATAGGTGTTGTTTTTGGGTTGAAAAGGAGGCTTGTTGAGGTTTTATGTCTTGCTCGAATTGTAGCCATTGTAATTCTAAGATTCAGATGCCGACAGACGTGTCGGTGATTACAACTTATCGTTGCCAGATGCGCTGCAAGATGTGCAACATCTGGAAGAACCCGACCAAGAAAAGTGAAGAAATTCAGGCGAAGGATCTGGAAATCCTTCCGCAACTCAAGTTTGCAAATGTGACCGGCGGCGAACCCTTTATCCGCCAGGACCTGGAAGACATCGTGGAAGTGCTGTTCACCAAGGCCCCCCGTATCGTGATCAGTACGAGCGGCTGGTGGGTGGACCGCGTTATCAAGCTTGCAGAACGTTTTCCGAATATCGGCATCCGTGTGAGTATTGAAGGCCTTGAAGGCACCAATAACTTCTTGCGTGGACGCGACGACGGCTTTGAACGCGGCATGCGTACGCTGAAGACCCTGCATGAAATGGGCGTAAAGGATATCGGCTTTGGCCAGACGCTCAGCAATTGGAACAGCAACGACCTGATTCCGCTTTACGAACTTGCCCTCTCGATGAATTTTGAATTTGCGACGGCGGCCTTCCACAACAGCTACTACTTCCATAAGGAAGACAACCAGATCAGCAACAAGGAAGAACTCTGCGACAATATCGGCAAGC
>CAMJHM010000125.1 GCA_946405515.1 uncultured Fibrobacter sp.
CCAAGGCAAAGATTGACGCCAGCAACACCGATAACGACTTGGAGGTAATCTAATGAAAAAGATTATGTCTATTGTCGCGGTCTTGTTCCTTGCGGTGGCTGCATTTGCGGCGCCGAAGTCTGCTAGCGCTTATTACAGCGATGCGGCTTTCCAGTACATCGAAAACCGCTTGCCCTCAGCAGAAATTACTTGTAACGAAGGTCTGCAATATTATCCGAACGACCAGAAACTGCAAATGCTCCTCGACCGTATTCACGAGGCCAAGGACGAGCAGAAGAACGAAAACAAGAAGAACGACAAGAATCAGGATAATAACCAGGATCAGAACCAAGACCAAAACAAGGACCAGAACCAGGATCAAAATCAGGACCAGCAAAACCAAGATCAGAACAAAGATCAGCAAGATCAAGATAAGGACCAGCAGAATCAGGACCAGAATCAAGATCAAAATGGTGAAAATGGTCAGTCCAGCGATTCAAAGGCCGAAAGCTCTGACAGCAACGAAGGCGGTGCAGGCCAACAGCCCGAGCAGCAGCCTGAAGGTGAATCTAGCGACAGCAATGGCGGCGAAGAACCGCAGGAACAGCCGGTGCAGATGGGTGAAATGAGCCCTGAAGACGCGGCACAGCTGTTGAAGGATTTCGACGAGCAGAACGGCGAACGCAAGCCCTGGAAACCTATCCGCGGCCAAGCAAGACCGGCCAAAGACTGGTAAGGGTATCAAGCGAGAACCCACTTGTGGGTTCGCATTTGATACCCGCAAGGTCTTGCGCTCAACGAGCGCAACGATTGGTAAGGCGAGCGCCGCAGAAAAATGCTTGCATTTTTCTATGGCCGAGCCGCCGAGTCTTGCGCGAAGCGCAACGACTGGTAAGGTATCATTTGTCATCCCGGCCTTGTGCCGGGATCACCTTTTTTCCTTAAAAGAATATATTATATTCAAGGGTATGAGACTTCATGCCCTTGCTTTTTGTTTCAGCGCCCTGCTGGGTGTAGGCCTTGTTGCCTGCGGTGACGATTCGTCGGCGAGTGCCGCCGATACACTTTCAAGCGAAAGTTCGCTGGAGTCAAGTTCCTCCGAAATAACCAAGGTCCCTGAGCCTGCCGAAGGGACAAGTTCTTCTGTGAATTTGCCGGTTTCTTCTGAAACGTCCATGGAGTCTGTCGAAGGATCAAGCTCCTCCGAGATTGCTGTAATTTCTTCCGAATCGGCGCAGTCTTTGTCCCTTGCGTCGGAGGTCTCTTCGTCAAGCGTTGCTGCCGAATCCAGCAGCGACGATAACGATAGCGACGACGGCAAGTGTACCGCTTGCGACAGCTACACCGCGGCAGACCCCGAACTCACCGAAAACGGCGGCAAGGGTTCCGTGACCACCTACGGGAGCATCACGGCAAAAGAAACGAGCCTCGGTGGTGCCTGTAATTACGGACAAACGAATATCCAGTACTATGCGGCCATTCATGTGAACGTCTCTCCCGGCGACAATAAGGGCCCGTGGAATGGCGGCGCGGCCTGTGGCGGCTGCGTGCGCGTGAAGGCGAAAACACCCGACGGCTGGAAAAAGGTGACCGTGCGCATTACCGACCGCTGTCCCGATGCTGATTGCGGCGTGGACCTGGGCGGCGCTCCTGCCGCTGACATCATGGGAAATCAGGTGGGCCGCTACTACGGCGAATGGGAATTCGTGAGCTGCGAATGCGTCGACGGCGTATGGGGCGATTCGACGTCACTCTGGGTCAAGGAAGGCGCGAGCGAATTCTGGAGCATAATCCAGGTGCGTAACCCGAAGGACATGGTAAAATCCATCGCCATCTACGGTGTCGACACTCATGACTTCTATGAACTCGAGATGGTCGTGGGTACTGAAAACTTCTGGACCGTTCCTGAGGCTGTCTTAAAGACCGACAACCGCTACCGCGTGGTGGTGAAATACCGCACCGGAACCGACGACGAATGGAAAATCAAGGGCTCCGACCTCGCAGTACCCGAGGCCAACCTGTACCTATACGAACATAGGGAATAGGCTAGATCAACTATACTTGACTTGTTTTAATCATATTTGATTCGCTCCTGCAGGGTGATGACGAAACCGAGGATTTCAAGAATTTTAGAAAGTATGCTGATGCTCGGATTTGCGCTTCCGTTTTCGATTGCACTCACGGTGCGCAGACTGACGCCCGCCATTTCCGCAAGATCTGCCTGCGAAATGTTGAAGTATTTGCGCCGTTGCGCTATCTGTTCTCCAATTTTTTGCATACATTCTGTAAAATACGATTTAGGAAGTCAATCGTCAATAGTGCTGACTAGGGACGATGAAATGTGCAATATATTGCGTATTTTGATGTAAATATACGAAATAGAGTGAAATTCGTCGATGTAATGCGCAATATATTGCGTATTTGTTTTTTTGTGTGTTAGTGTAGCTATATGGTTCGTGTCTTGTAATTTTATGAGGCTTTTAGCCTTATATACTCCATAAAATGCAATAGCCTATTTATTTAGTCTTCATACTTTCCTGGATTTTTGCAATAACTTCTTCAGGCGTTACGAAATTCAAAACACTAAATGCTGCCATTTCATTACCCATATCTTTGAAAGAAGCTCCAAAGTGATAAACGGAATCATCAACCAGCAAGAACCTATCGTAAATGTTTCGCATGGTTTTCAATTCTAGGCCGGGATATTGAATTCACCCTATATCCAACGGAAATAATCATGTCCAAGTTGTAAAAGGTATTTTTCGTACTATATCTCTCACCCCTTCTTTTCGAACCTGTGCAATTTTTGCACAAGTTGAAACTTCCTCCAATTCACCAATCTGATAGATATTCCGAATATGTTTGGTAATCGATGTCCTATCAGTATCGAATAACTCCGCCATCTGCGTTTGAGTAAGCCACACAGTATCATTTTCGACACGAACCTCTAGCCGGACATCACCTTCCGGCTGATAGAGTACGATTTCGCCTATACCCGATTCCGCAATCGGGTTCAATTTGTCATTCCCGCGGAGGCGGGAATCTCCTTTTTCCGTGATTTTTCCCATAGTATTACCTATGGAACGCATTTCCCATAACGGGCCCCTGTCGGGGGATATGCCAAATCGCAGATACCCCGATTTCATGTTTAGCTGGCTGACAGTGCGCAAATAAAAAACAGGGCGCTCGTTCGAACGCCCTGAGAGGTTTTGGTAGTGAAACCTTACTTGGAAACTCTGTAGGTCTTGTTGCCGACAATCACGAGCATGGCGCCCTTGTTGGTGAGGCGGATTTCCTCGCTTGCGGAGTTTGTCCTGGATGCGCTCAAGATGCGGCCGTTCATGTCGGTGACCGTGTACTTGGTGCCAGCCGGTGCGTTGTCGATGACGACCGCATTGTTGGTGGACCGGACTCTGACACTGTTGTTCAGGCTGATTGCGGTGTTGATGCCCTGTTTCGGTTCCGGCTTTGCGCTCACCTTATAGAGCTTGCAAGATTCGAAGGAATAGAACGTCGTGTCGTTGACGATGTTGACGCCGTTGTATTCGTTGGCGGTGACTTCCTTTTCCGAGACTTCCGGCTTCGGCTTCCAGATCTTGAAGGAGCCGCTCAAGTGGAGCATGGCGAGGTAGTGGACCAGGCCATCGTAGTAGCGGTACTGACCGGTCATGAAACGTTCGTTCCAGGCCATTTCCAGATTCTTTTTGATGGCTTTTTCGTAGCTCGCGTCGTTCATCAAGGCGTAGGTGGCAACAGCGTTTGCGCCCTTTTCGCCCGTAGTGTAGCTTTCAGACGGATTAGAACCGTCCCAGTTAAAGCGACCATGCTGGTAGCCATCTCTTTCGAAGAAGTCGATGATGCGCTTTGCCATTTCGGTTTCACGGTCTGCGTCAACACCGAACAGATAGTAGTCCATACCGAAGTTCATAGCGCAGCGCATGGCGTCGTACATGTATTTTGTGGCATTGCCATTGAATTCTACGGCATGGGGCGTTCCGTCAAAGTTGTTGTAATCGGAGAACAAACCGGACTGCTTGTTAGAAGATACATACAGGTGCGTACGCGTAGCCTCGGTTGCCTTGCCCCACTTGTCATTGTTGGTTTCGGACCAGCGGGTGAATAAGTCTACGAATGCAGGCAAGCTGTAAGACGGGTCAGACCAGGAGTTGTTTCCCTGCGAGGGCTGGAACGTCACGATGTAGGACTGTTCGTTGAACAGGGAATTGCCATTGCCCTTCCAGCAAGCCTTGAGGATAGCCTGGGCGTCCTTCATGTAGCCTTCGTCGTTCCAGCGGTTGGCGGCGAACAGAAGAGACATCATGAAATACATTTCGCCATCAGGTGCGTTACCACGGTCTTTCACACTGCCGTAAGTCTCGACTGACCAAGAGAAATATCCGTCTCCGCCAGTTGCGGGATCATGCCACATATGGGCCTTGGTCCACTTCCAGAGTTTGTCGAATTCTTCCTTGTGGTTGGTCTGTACGGCAATCATCATGCCGTAGCTCATGCCTTCGGAACGAGCGTCATTGTTGCCAATGTCCTTGACGTAGGCATCGCCTTCGTTAGTTTCGTAATAGACGGTCGAGTTGCCATCGCCCTTGAAGTAGTGATTCCAAAGGTCGTCGAGTTTCTTCTGGATTTCTTCGTCAGTTTTTCCTAAATATTTTTTGAACGGGCTGGTGTAATCACCGGTATAGTAGGCACCCGTAGACTGGGTTCCATCTTTATCGCAATCGGGGCCGAAGTAAGCGCCGTCTTCGTCGAAGAAGTTGCCCGTGTAGACCTGGGATTCTGCTGCAAATGCGGCGGCGGTGCTCAACAACAGGGCGGTAGATAATTTTTTCATATAATACTCCCTAAGTAAAAACCCGCCTATAATATAAATAGGGCCGTCTTGGATTGCACTAGGTACGGGGCAATTGCCGTTGTATATAAAAACAACGCGGTTTTGGCATGTAATTGACATTTTGTTTAGTTATATTTTCCTTTATGCCTTCACGCACTTACGCGGCCATTGACCTCAAGTCGTTTTTTGCCTCGGTGGAATGTATCCTCCGGGGGCTTGACCCGCTGAAGGCGAAGCTCGTGGTGGCCGACGAGAGCCGCACCGAGAAGACGATTTGCTTGGCGGTGACGCCTGCGCTCAAGGCCTACGGGATTCCGGGGCGTGCGCGACTTTTCGAGGTGAACCAGAAGGTGCGCGATGTACAGCGGCGTACAGGCGAAAAGATTGAGTTCACGATTGCGAAACCGCAGATGGCGAAGTACGTGGAATATTCCACGAAGGTCTACAATGTTTACCTGAAGTATG
>CAMJHM010000126.1 GCA_946405515.1 uncultured Fibrobacter sp.
TTCGCCGGTCTGGCGGCCCATGCCGTTGCCGTGGGCGAGCATTTCCACGTAGCTTGTGTCCCAAGTGTTGCCGAAATCTTCGCTGCGGAGCACGGCGGTGCGCCCTTTGCTAAAGTAACCCGTGCCGGCCAGCACGTAAATGCGCTTCGGGTCGTTCGGGTCGAGCGCGAAGGCCTCGGTTCCGTAAAGACCGACATCGTTTTCGGAAATCCAGTCCATCAGCGGGACCCAGGTCTTCTTGTCAAATTCAAAACGGTAAATGCCACCCACGTCGGTACGCGCGTAAAGCAGGTTTTCTGCCTTCGGATGGAAAATCACAGCCGAAACAAATCCGCCGCCATCAAAGCGGACGTTGCCCCATTCGTATTTTTCTGCGTTTACGGTCGTAGCAAGGGCTCCGAGAGCCACTGCGGACGCTACCGTGAAAATCTTTATTTTACCAAGCATGCCATCTCCATTTCTTCCTGTCATCCCCGCGTATGCGGGGATCCAGGGGTACATTTCTTTTAGAAAATACCTAAAAAATGGCGGTAAAGAGCAAAAAATCGCCATATAACATATAAATATGTTTATGGATTCTCAACGATTGTAAAGTCGTGAGTAACCCAGCTCCAAAGGCCGTCGCTAGGGCTGTTTCTACCTAAATTTCTTTCGGATTCTGGATGTTTTTGTAGCTTTTTTCGGCCCGTTCGTTGCGGCGCTTGAGTTCCTTGTTCAGGGGCCAATAGATGGCCGCGAAAAGCACGTAGCCGCAAAGGAGCACAATCCAGTGATTCAGTCCGAGGCCGATTTCCAGGTAGCGCATTTCTGCAAACATGAACGGTCCTGCAATTAAGAAAAGCGGCAGTTGGCGGCACTGGTCGCCGAGTGAAAAGCGGCTTTCGTAGCTCACGATAGAATTCATCATCGGAAAACTGGTGCAGAAACCGCCCATAAGGCGCTTGATGAGCATCAGTCCACTGACGACACCAGCAATGGCAGGAGCCTTGATGTAGACCGGCAGGGGAGTCTTGTAGCGCACGCCCGACTTGTAGCTCTGCGTCTGGAAAAGGACAACTCCTACAATAAAATCAAAGACGCATGCCCCGATAAACCAGGCTTCTGTATCGGGAATACGCGGCATCAGGAAGGTGCCGAGCGCCACAAAAAACGCGAGCCCTGCGATAATGCTCGGCACGATAGGGACTTTGACTTTGTAATGCAAAATGCGCACGATATGCACGTACAGAAAGCACATGAATCCCGAAATAGCGTTAGCGGCCCCCATCGGAAGACCGACTGCAATGTAGGCGAACCCGCAGGGAATCGGAATCGTTGCCGTGACGGCCTTCAGTTGCGGGTCTTTCAGATAGGCACTCAAGGTGCCCAAAGCGGTCACCATGAAAATCAGGAGCCAGTCGTAAATCGAAAAATTTAGATTCAAGGCGTCGAACATTGCCGCCTAAAGATAGAATTTTGGATTGCTTCCAAAAATTTCTAGTTCTTATTTTTCATTGACATCTTGTTTTCGTACATGTCCTTGTCGGCATTCTTGAAAACCATGTCTACCGTGTCTCCGCTATGGTATTCCGCAATACCCACAGCCGCAGAGAACCTTTCCCAGGGTTCCCTCGAATTATCGCTCTCCGTTTCGTAGAACTTCTGTCTAGCCTGCTCAATGAGTTCGTGGCGGTTTTCATAGTCAGAATCCCTAAGGATAACTACGAATTCGTCACCACCGATACGGAACACGGGGGAGTGCCTAAAAATAGAGCAAATGATATGGCATGTGCCAAAGATATAACAGTTGCCGTTTGAGTGGCCGTAACCGTCGTTGATGTTCTTCAGGTTGTTGAGGTCGATCATCGCGATGGCAAAGGGTATCTTGTTTTCGGAGATCTCGTTTTCGAGTGCCCTGATAGCCCTGTCATAGGCAATTTTGCTTCCGACGTGAGTCAAGGCATCCTTATAGGCCAAAAGGGTCATGTCTGCAGCCGTTTCCTGGGCGGACTTGATTTTTTCTTCTGCGGACACGATGCTTTGGATATACTTACGCATGTCTTCGGACATCTGTGAAATGGCTCTCGACAGCGATTCGACTTCGTTTTCCGTATGAATGGTCGGCGTATCGAAGACCAATTCGCTAGGATCCTTATGGTTACGGCTGTTCTCTGCGAATTTGCGTGCGCTTTTTTCTAGGGCAAGAATCGGACCCGTGATATTATAACGGAGCCAGACAATCAAGATAAAGCCGAACAGCAATCCCAGGATAAGTGTGAGGACAACGTTGTAAAGAACGTAGGAATTGACGGTCTTGTGCAGGGCCTCGATAGAAATGTCTGCGCAAATAAGGGCGTAGTTTTTGCCGCTGGAATTTGCGAGCGGCTTACAAGCCGTATAGGCTGCTCCCCATTCCGAGTCTTCTTCAAAATATTTAATTTCTGACTGTTCCAAGACTCGGTTGTATTTCTGGATTTCTTCGTAGGAGTATCCTTCCGAAGAATCTAGAAGCGGCATGTCCGTTTCTCCGCGGTCGCGTTCGGCCTGGCTAGTGGCAGAAACCACGTTGATCATCAACGTGTCTCTGGTGAAAACAATGTATAGGTAGAATAGTTCAAATTCGTCTACCATTCCGTTCAGCGTCTGCTGAAGCCGGTCGTATTTTTCGGAGTGTTCCTTGGTCTGGACGCAATTATACAGGTCGTCTGCATCAATCTGGCTGTGGACATAGTTCACGATGTTGTCCAAACTGTCGTCGTAACGCTGATACAGCGACTTCGAAAAAGAGAGATAGGACTGCAACGAGAGAATAAAGCACATGAACGTAATGAACAATGCGCTTCCTAGAATGATGCTTCGTTGAATTGGTCTTTTGTATGCTTTCATACTTTCTCCATTATATGGAAAAGTAAATTTTTTTTGTAGGAAAGTAAATTTTGCACCATTTTTTTTGTAAAAAAAAATATTCCAGCTCGGAATAGTCCAAGTTGGAATAGTGCGTTATTCTATGAAATTTAGGGTTAACGGAATCGGCGGGGGAGCGGTTTTCCTTCGGCGATCCATCCGTTGTATTCAGCGGCGGCGGTGTAAAGCACGTCGGTCGAGGAGTTGAGGGCTGTTTCGAGGCTGTCCTGGACGACTCCGATAATAAAGCCGACTGCGACGACCTGCATGGCGATATCGTTTGAAATGCCAAGGAAGGAACAGGCCAGAGGAATCAGGAACAGGGATCCACCGGCAATACCGCTTGCACCGCAAGCGCCGATGGTAGAAACTACGCAGAGTGTCAGTGCCGTCGGGAAATCGACCGAAATGCCCAGGGTATGAGCCGTAGCAAGTGTCATGATGGCGATTGTGATGGCCGCACCGTTCATGTTGATGGTCGCACCCAGGGGAATCGAGACGGAATAGAATTCGCGGTCAAGCTTCAGCTTGTCGCAGGCTTCCATGTTCACGGGAATGTTGGCGGCGGAGCTTCTGGTAAAGAGTGCCGTGATGCCACTTTCCTTGAGGCAGAAAATCAGGAGCGGATACGGGTCGCGCTTGAGGGCGAAGCTCACAATCAACGGGGCCACAACAAAAGTGACAAAGAACATTGTTCCGGCGAGGATTCCGATCAGGACTCCGTAGGTCTTGAAGATGCCGATACCGTTTGTAGCAATCGCCGAATGGATCAATCCCAAAATGCCGAACGGGGCGAGGTTGATAAACCAGCGGACAATGGCGGTCACGGCGACGGCGCAATCATTCAGCAGGGTCTTGGTGGAATCGTTTGCGTGATTCCTGATGGCGAGACCGAATATGACAGCCCACACCAGGATGCCGATGTAGTTTGCCTGGGTAATCGCTTCGAACGGGTTAGAAACCGCTCGGATAAGCAAGTTGTTCAGAATTTCGCCGATGCCTTTGGGGAGGATTGCCGACGTGGATGCCTCGTGGGCGAGCTGCAGGTTCTGCGGAAAAAGGAAACTAGCCGAAATGGCAATAAGCGAAGCGAGTATGGTACTTATCAGGTAGAGGGCGAAGACTTTTCCGAAGCGACGGTCGAGCGTGGTCTTGCCCATGGAAAGGGAGTTCACGATCAAGATGAACACGAGGATGGGGGCGATGCCTTTCATGGCTCCCACGAACAGGACCCCGAGTTCACCGATCCATTTTTGTCCGGGGAGGAATATTCCGAGAAGGGTGCCGATTGCGATCGCGATGGCAATACGGTAGTTCAGCTTGATGCCGTTGTACTTAGAAACCAAATTTTTAAACATTTTATTCCCTCTGAAAAAATATAGTTAAACATTCACGGAAATGGCATAATTGCAAAAAAAATGATTCTGTAATAAATAAAAATGTTTGTTTGTTTAGAATAAATGTATTTTATGGGCAGGAGAATGTGTGTTATGGAATCATTGCAATATACATCGCTTGCGCAGATGTTCTTTGCGAATTGCGACCGCGAGGATTTCGCGGGCTGGTTCCATCGTAGACCCGGCGGTTGGGAGCATTTTTCGGGAACGCGCCTACGGAATGAAACACAATTTTTGGCGCTTGCTTTAAGAAATCGAGGCCTTTCGGCGGGCGAAAGTATTGGAATCGTTGCGAATAGCAGCCCCGAATGGATTATGGCCGATGTGGCCTGCCAGCTCAACCAGGCTCGCGTTGTTCCGCTTTTCCCGAATATTTCGACGGAAAACTTCGTTTTTCAGTGCGATGATGCCATGGTGCAGGTGCTGCTCCTTTATAGGTTGAGCGACCTTTCTCCGGCCATCGGCTTGCTGATGCCGCGTTTCAAGGCGGTAGTCTGCATCGATCCTGAATCGGAGCTTCCGCCGAACGGGATCTACTGGGCGGAGCTCCTTAAAGAAGGCGAGGCGCTCTCGAAGCAGCCCGAATCTTCTCTGTGGCTGAACCACCAGATGCATGCCCTTAGCCCCGATGACGTCTTTACGATTATCTATACGAGCGGTTCGACGGGAACGCCCAAGGGGGTCGAGCTTACACACCGCAATATGCTTTCGCAGATTCAGGTCATCAAGTGCGATTTCTTGCAGATAAACCGTTCTGAAGATGTCTGCCTGGTTGTCTTACCGGTGGCGCATGCTTTTGAGCGTATGTCGGTCTATTTTTATATTTTGTGTGGAAAAAAGTACTTAAAATTTTATGGGATAAAGA
>CAMJHM010000127.1 GCA_946405515.1 uncultured Fibrobacter sp.
TTGAAGTTGACCATGGACGGCTCCCGTAACATAACGAATGTTACGATAAACAAGTTGATTCGGGGGATTGGCCTCGAAAATCGCCGTGCGGCCTATTTCGAGAACTTGGTGTTTTTCAACCAGGCCACTTCCGATATAGACAAGAAGCTTTACTATGCGCAGCTGCTCAAGGTGAGCTCGCGTTCTAGGCTTCATAAGATGGACAAGGCGCAATTCCGCCTGTTCCGCGAATGGCACCATTCCGTCATTCTCGAGATGGTTGCCTTGAAAGATTTCAGCACGAATCCCAATTGGGTCTCTAAGCGCTTGCGCGGCCTCGTTTCGCCTGCGCAGGTGGAAGATTCCTTCAAGTTGCTCCTGGAGCTTGGCCTTCTGGTGAAGACGGCGAACGGCTATGCCCAGAGGGACCCCCTGATTACGACGGACGACGAAGTTCAGGACATGATGGTCAAGCAGTACCATTGCCAGATGTTGCGCCTCGGTAGCGAGATGCTCACGTCTCTGCCTGCTCCCGAAAGGGATTTCTCCGGCATCACGTTCGGAATCAAGCGGGAAAAATTCGCCGACTTGAAAAAGCATATCCAGCTCATGCGTAAAGAGCTCTTGGATTTCTCGGCAAAACCGGGCGAGTCGGAAGATGTCGTGCAAGTCAATATCCAGTTGTTCCCGTTGACGCGAGGTTTGTGATGCGTATCTTCGGGTACATGACGGGCCTCGTGTTGGGCGTCCTGCTTATGGCGGGATGCTCCAATACCGTTGATACTGCCGGTATCGAAATCGGCAATCCCGAATTGGCAAATAATGACACTATTCCTGACACAATGCAGTCCCTTGCTTTCAAGGCCGGGTTCTCTATTGATTATTCTGATTTGAATCCCGTCGAAGAAAGAGAAATGTCTGCCTTGCTTCGGTCTTCTCCATTGGCAAGATCCGCTTCGAAAAATGAGCCTCTGATTATTGATACGTTGAATCTTACGCTTACGGAAGTTCGTTCTTATTGCAGCTTCTACGTTGGTGTCTCGGTTGTCCAGTCGTTGGGCCTTGTTGTTTGGCCTTATGAGGATGCTCCGTATGTCGTGTTGCCGGTTTCGTTCGTGGACGACGAACTGATCGACGAAACATTCAGTAGTATTGATCTCCAGTCCGAAGGCCGCCTCAAGGAAATCGGGGTGTCGTTTGATATAAATCGTAAAAATTATCCTGCCGTTCAGGGTCGCGTGATGATCGGAGATACGTATGTGCCGTTCGTCTATGAAATGTCTTTATTCCAGATGTTCTCTCTGCGCTTCCATTTCTCTCAAATAAAAGTGGAAAACCGAATTGCGAATTTGTCTGTAGCATTCTATGTTCGCCATTTTACGGATGGAGTTGATTTGCAGTCTCTTGCCATTGATAGGGATGGAGTCATCCGCATTAACAGTACGAGTAACGTTGCTGTCTGGGAAGCGTTCAATGAACGGTTTGTCCCGAGTTTTGGTGCCTTGCGTTATGAATACCTTGATGACAAGGGACATTCCTCTTCAAACTATGTGGATGAAATTCTGTTGGATGTTGCCGGTGATGTGGGTGAGGACGTTGTCACGGACGGAAAGCTGGGTAAGTTGTCGACGGACTGGATTTTCTTGACCCAGTTCCGTGGCGAAGCGGATACCGCATATGTAGATGTCGATGACAAGCATCGTGCCATTGAGGTGGATGTGACTTCGGCTGGCCAGTATTCTTACAGCGTGCAACTCTTGCACGAAAATATTCCCATGCTTGCCGGGCACAAGTACAAGTGTTCGTTCTCGATAAAGGCTAGTGAAAAAGGCCAAATTACGGCGCGTATAGGATCGTACTTGACTTATGAAACAGTCGGATTCGAGGAACATGTGTCGGTGACGACATCCGAACAGAAGTTCGAGGTGGAGTTTGAGCCCGAAGTGAACGACCCATTTGCCCGATTCGAGTTCAATCTCGGTGGCGACGTCCGCAAGATATGGATCCGCAACCTCAAAATCACTAGGCTAGATTAGAATTCAATCAACTTTTAAAACCTTTTAAGGCTGTTCATGAAAACTTAAGCATGAACAGCTTTTTCGTATTATCCAGGTTTAAGCGAGATGTTTAATCAGTTCTAGAGATGAGTATGAATCGTTAAGAGAATGGAAGCGTCGGCCGGGGAGGGGGAGGGTGCAGGGAGGGGGCCGGGCGGCCTTCGCAACTCTGAGCGTGGCCCCCTCCCGCATATATTCAAATATGAAAAAAATGCAGATTTAGGAAAGGCTTCTTTTTTTTTGCTAATTTATGGCTACTATGGCTATTATTCCTACTCGCAAAGACAATCTCGTTATCGAAAATATCCGCCCCCAGATCGAAGGGGGCCGCTTTATGCTCAAGCGTGAACCGGGCGACACCGTCACGCTTACTGCGGACATCTTCCGCCACAGCCACGAAAAGTACGACGCCGCGATTTTCTACCGCCACGACTCCAAGAAGAAATGGGAAATGGCTCCCATGCATTTCGTGGACAACGACCTGTGGGAAGGTTCCTTTACCGTCAACAATATTGGCTATTACGAATACAAGATTTGCGCTTGGACCGTCGAGCCCAAGGATATCCCGACTGAATCTCCGGTGATGAAGCTCCGCGTGGACCCGCCTTACTCCCGTATTGGTACGTGGTACGAGATGTGGCCCAAGAGCCAGGGCACAGACCCCAAGAAGAGCGCCACGTGGAAGGATTGCGAGAACCAGCTCGACTACATTGCCGGCCTCGGTTTCGATACAGTTTATCTTGTCCCGATTCACCCGATCGGTGTCACCAACCGCAAGGGTGCGAACAATGCGCTCCATGCGAAGGTCGACAAGAAGGGTAACCCGCTTGAACCGGGATGCCCGTATGCCGTGGGCAACAAGAACGGCGGGCACTACGACGTGGACCCGGAACTCGGGACCATGAAGGACTTCGAACACTTTGCGAAGACCGCTCGCAGTAAGGGGCTCCGCTTGGCGCTCGACATCGCGCTCAACTGCAGCCCCGACCACCCGTACGTGAAAAGTCACCCGGAATGGTTCTACCACGAACCGGATGGCAGCATCAAGTTTGCAGAGAACCCGCCCAAGAAGTACGAGGACATTTACCCGTTCGACTACTACAACGAGAACTACAAGGAACTTTGGCAGGAAATCGAGAACATTATCTTGTTCTGGGCCGACAAGGGCATCGAAATTTTCCGTATCGACAACCCGCATACAAAACCGTTCCCGTTCTGGGAATGGCTCATCGCCGATATCAAGGAAAAGCGCCCGGAACTCGTGTTCCTCGCCGAAGCTTTCACTCGCCCGAAGATGATGCATCGCCTCGCAAAGTCGGGCTTCGACATGAGCTACACGTACTTTGCTTGGCGCTCTGCCAAGTGGGAATTCGAACAGTACCTCAAGGAACTCACGCAGAGCGATGCCAAGGAATACATGCGCGGCATCTTCTTCCCGACCACTCCGGATATTTTCCCGAAGTACCTTGCATACAAGGGCCCGAACGCCTTCAAACAGCGGTATTTCCTGGCTGCGACGCTTTCGAGCCTCACGGGTATGTACAACGGCTTTGAATTGTGCGAAAACATCCCGAGCCCCGTGAAGGAAGAACTCGCCGACAGCGAGAAGTACCAGTACAAGGTCCACAACTGGAAGGGCCCGGGCATCCAGGACTTCGTGCGCCGTGTGAACACTGCTCGCCAGGAACACATCGCCTTGCAGGAATACGACAACCTCGACTTCCACTACTGTGCCAACGACCAGTTGATGGTCTACTCCAAGAAGTCTGGCAACGACGTTATCTTGTGCGTATGCAACATGGACATGGATAACGCACAAGAAGGCATGGTGGAACTTGACATGGCTAAGCTCGGCCTGGAGCCGGATTCGTTCTTCTTCTTGAAGGACGTGATTACCGACGAAAGCTACGTGTGGCGCGGCAACAAGAACTTTGTCCGCCTCGACCCCGCGAAGGCCCCCGGACATCTGCTGGTGCTGAAGAAGATATAAGAGGGGTGAGGTCGCTTCGCTTCGAACGATGAGGTCGCGACCTTCGGTCGCTTTGAGGTGAGTAAACAGTGGTTAGTGGTTAGGCTTTGTCATTGCGAGCCGAAGGCGAAGCAATCTCCGCTAGTTATCTGTCGACAAAAATCCTCGCTGCTCATAGCTCGTGCTTCGCGCCTAATACCTAATCACATTCCTTTTCTTGTCGTTCACGCTGCGACCGCCGGCGTCACGGTTGTGAATTTTGGGCTTTTCAGCCTTCAAAACGCGGGAACGCGGTGTTGCCAAGATGTCTTCTGTCGGGTTGACGAAGTATTCGCCGGTAACTACGGCTGAAGGTATATACATACATGAGGCATTTGATTTTGCGTTGTTGAATAGAGCCGAATACCCCTTTATATAAAGTGAATCTCCAACTTTAAGTTCAATTTTTTTAGGGTAATAAATCCAAGAAGAATCCAGCGCTTTTGTCATGGGCGATTCTGTTTCGAAGTAAGCCTTGAAATTTCGCAGAAGGACGTGTCTTACCTCTTCCTGTTGGTTGCTAGAAGGGCCTAGGTATCCAACAATGCTGTAATGGCAGAATGTTTCTCCATTTTTTTCGTATTCGACGCAGGAATTGATATCGAATTTCCCATTTGCAGTATCCATAACTATTGGGACGACTGAATCAACAATCCCCGAGATGTTCACGGTATGCTCTAGACTCGGGAATGTTGACATGTCCGTACTATCCGTGGGATCATCCACTAGTCGTTGCATGCCTTTTGGGTTGAGACATTCGTGGTAACTAGGTATGCATCGTTCGTGTTTAGAAGGATCCCTGCCATCAGGGATTGGTTCCTGGGCGAAAACCAACGCATTCAATGCAAGTATGGCTACCGGTAAACGCATATAATAAATATACGTTCATTTTGAACAAAGCGGTAGAGGGGGTGAGGTCGCTTCTACTCATAGAGCATAACTCAACTAAAGAACTAAAGTTCTTAGT
>CAMJHM010000128.1 GCA_946405515.1 uncultured Fibrobacter sp.
ACTACTGCGTCTATTGCGGATTCAACTGCTACAACCACATCAAGCGCATGCAGCTCACGGTGGAGCAGATTGAGCACGAGATGAAGGTCATTGCCGACAGCGGCATGGAAGAAATCCTGATTCTCACCGGCGAAAGCCGCGCGAAGAGCAGCGTGGAATACATCGGCGAGGCCTGCAAGTTGGCCCGCAAGTATTTCCGCATGGTGGGCGTGGAAGTCTACCCGGTCAATGTCGACGAATACCGCTACTTGCATGAATGCGGCGTGGACTACGTGACCGTCTTCCAGGAAACCTACGACAAGGTACGTTTTGAAAAGCTCCACCTGCTTGGCCACAAGCGTGTATTCCCGTACCGCTTCGACTCGCAGGAACGCGCCTTGATGGCGGGCATGCGCGGGGTTGCTTTCTCCGCACTCCTCGGCCTCTCGGACTTCCGCCGCGACGCGCTCGCATCGGCACTGCACGTGTATTACCTGCAGAAGAAGTACCCGCACGCCGAGATGAGTCTCAGCTGCCCGAGACTGCGCCCCATCATCAACAACGACAAGATCGACCCGCTCGACGTTCACGAGAAGGAACTCTGCCAGGTGCTCTGCGCTTACCGCATTTTCCTCCCGTTCGTGGGCATCACGGTCTCGAGCCGCGAAAGCAAGGAATTCCGCAACGGCATCGTGAAGATTGCCGCGACGAAGGTCTCCGCTGGCGTTTCGACGGGCATTGGCGACCACGAAAGCAAGTACAGCGGTCACGATGACGGGGAAGGCGGTGACGAGCAGTTCGAAATCAACGACGGTCGCAGTTTCAACGCCATGTACAGCGACATTTCGGGCGAAGGTTTACAGCCCGTCTTGAACGATTACCTTTACGTGTAGGACTTACTTATGCGCAAAAATCTCGATACGACGCTTTACTTTATCACCGACAGCACTTGCGTTCCCGAAGAACGTTTTTTGCCCGTGGTGGAGGCGGCTTGCAAGGGCGGCGCGACGATTATCCAGCTGCGCGAAAAGGACAAGTCTACACGGGAGTACATGCGGCTTGCAACGGCGACGCACGAAATTACCGCCCGTTATGGAATCCCGCTGATTATCGACGACCGCGTGGACGTGGCGCTTGCCATCGGTGCCGAGGGAGTTCATGTGGGGCAGAGCGACATGCCGGCTCACTTGGCCCGAAAGTTGATGGGCGAAGACAAGATCGTGGGCGTTACGGCCAAGACGGTGCCCCAGGCGCTCGAAGCTTACGAGCAGGGTGCTGATTACTTGGGCTGCGGTGCAATTTACCCCACGACGACTCATGTAAATACGGTCATTACCCCGGTTGAAACGCTCAAGGACGTTGTGAAGGCCGTGCCCATTCCCGTAAACGCCATCGGCGGGCTCAACAAGGACAACATCTTTGTGCTGAAGGGCTCCGGCATCGCGGGAATCTGCGTAGTATCTGCCATCATGAAAGTGGCCGACCCCGAGACTGCTACCCGCGAACTCAAGCAAGCGTTTTTAGAGCTGTGAGCTCTACTTAATTTTTACTTCCGTGCAGTTTCAACCCGATCCGGAGCGGGGCATCTTTATCGAGATTGTTGATTCTGCAGAGCGACTCAACGGAAATATTGAACCAGTTGGCGATATCCCCGAGGGTGTCGCCTTTCTTGACCACATAATAATTGTATTTCTTGAGTTTGTTCTGAATATTCCGGTGGGCGATGGTGGCTTTTTTTATCGAGAACTTCTCTACGCCTTTTTTCAAAGACCAGTGCGGAAAGTCAATGACGGTGGCGGGATCGATATTGACTTCGCCATAACGGATTTCAAAGTGGAGATGCGCCGACGAGGATTTGCCTGTGCTGCCCGCCAATCCGACGATATCTCCGGGATAGACGTAATCATCGACTTTCTGCAATCTTTCGGACAAATGCCCGTAAAGTGTTTGGAGCCCGTTCTCGTGCTCCACGATGATGTAGTGCCCGTATCCGCCCGCATTGTACCTCGACATGATGACTCTGCCCGGCAGTGCGGCAACGACAGGTTCGTTCTTGATGACGTTCACGTCGACACCCCTGTGCAAGCGGTGGTCGCGGATTCCGTAAGGGGAGCCGACCAGAGCCTCGTGCGTGATTGGCACGAGCATCTTGGATAGGTCCAGGTAAATGTCTATGGGTTTCTTTTTGTGTTCGACCTTGGGTGCGGCTGGACGCTTTTCTCCGACGACTTCGTACTTGACTCCCTTCTTTTCCATGAGGATGGCCTTGGTGAAGGCCTTGGGGTCGTTTGCGTCAATCAGGACCTTGTCCGAACCCTTGCTGCTTTTTTTGCCTTTGCTCTTTGCCGGGCTGGATTTCTTTGCGGGCTTCTTCTTTGCTACGTTCTTGCCCTTTTCTTGGACTGAACTCTTTTCGTCCTTCTTTGCTCCGGTAGTTGCCGCTGCTTCGGCGGGCGCACTCAGGCACGCTAGCGAAAGCACTATGGGGGCGAGAATGCTGCCCAGGGCTACTTTCCGGAAAAACTGCACGGTAAACTCCTGCGGGCTACCTGAGGAATGCGAAGAACACCGCGGCGACAATCAGCACGAAGGCGACGATGTGGTTCCACTGGAGCGCTTCGTTGTTGAATACCGTGGTCGCGATGACCGTGAATACGGTGATGGAGATGGCTTCCTGGATGACCTTGAGCTGCATGAGGCTGAACGGCCCGCCATTGATACGGCTGCCGATGGTGTTTGCCGGGATCATGAAGAAGTACTCGATGAGGGCCACGCCCCACGATGCGAGAATCACGAGGATGAGCGGCCAGTCGGTGCTGATGTGCATTTCCTTCAGCTTTAGGTTGCCGTACCAGGCGGCGGTCATGAACACGTTGCTGATGATGAGGAGGATGATGGTAAAAATTCCGGCTTTCATAAGTTTAGGGTTTAGGGGCTAGGATTTAGAATCTAGGGGTTGCTGAAATTAAGAATTAAAAATGTTTATGAGTTGATAATTTTTCATTATTCATTTTTCATTCTCTCGTCTCTCGTCTGTAGGACCGCAGGTCCGTTCTCTCGTCTGAGCCTATACGGCTTTCCCGTGCTCATCTGGTAGGCGAGGCGTGCGCGGACTTGTTCCAAATATTGGATATACTTTTCGCTCTGGTAATCGCGGTAGGTCCAGTCGAAGGCGTGGAAGTGCCCGTCCTGGAAGTAAAGCGTGGGCTCCACGAAAATTCCGCGTTGCATGTACACGCGCTGGCGCTGGTCCTTGGTGGTGGCGAGGAAAAACTGCCCGAGCGTCATGTAGCCCGGGTCGAGGTTCACAGGCCGCAACCCCGGAGTGCCGTTCTTTTCGGCGATTTCGAGCTCGATATCGTTTGTCCAGAGCTTGATGTCTACGATGGTTTCGCGTTCCACCAGGTTCTCGTAGCTGAAGAACGCGCGGACGGGGGCGCTGCCGATTTCGTCGACGTAGTAGTTGGTGAACGTAAAGGGGAAGGGGTCGAGGTTCAGGTCTTCGGGGCCGAACTTTTCGCACAAAGTCTCCCTTACCGATTCGACGGCTCGCGAATCTTTTGCGAGGATGCCCACGATAATCTTGACCTTGGCCGGTGTCCTGAGTTCGCCCATGCTTTATAAATTAGTAATTTTACGCCATGTTCAAGCCTCTCGTCTTACTCCTCACGTCTCTCGTCTTTGCCGAAGCCCCCCATGTCGTGCCCACGATAGTGGATTCCGTCTCCCACGAGACCACCCATTTCACGCAGGGACTGTTTTTCGACGGCTCCGACCTGATCGAATCGACCGGACAGTACGGGGGCTCGGGACTTTACCGCCGCACGCTCGAAGGGAAAATCCTCGATTCCACGCGCCTTGTCGAACGCTATTTCGGCGAGGGTTCCGTGGCCGTGGGGGAGGACATCTTCTACCTCACTTGGAAATCGAAAAAAGCGTTTATCTACAATCGCAAGCCGTTCAAGGCGAAGGGCGAGTTCCGCATCCCGACAGAAGGATGGGGGCTGACCTATTGGCGCGACGCCCTGCTCATGAGCAACGGCTCGGATGAACTTTTGAAAATCGCCCTGGGAGCATTCAACGTCATCGGAACAATCCATGTGACCGATGAAGGCAAGCCTGTGCCCATGCTCAACGAACTGGAAGTGGTCGGGAACACGCTTTACGCCAATATCTGGCAGACCGCGCTAATTGCTGTCATCGAACTGCCCAGCGGCAAGGTCGTCAAGTACCTGGATTTCTCCGCCAAGGCCAAGGACGTGAAAAAACGCTATCCCTCCGCCGACGTGCTGAACGGAATCGCCTACGACGGCAAGAACCTGTGGGTCACAGGGAAAAACTGGCCACAGATATACAAGATAAAGTTTTAGAAAATTTTAAAGACAAAATTGGCTGTAAGCAACCTCCCCACAATGTTCATTGCGAGGGACGAACAGTCCCGAAGCAATCTATTCAGGTTGACGATGCGTTGAAGAAAGTGTAGATTTCCCAAATGAATGTCACCAAGGGGGTATCATGAGTCGTTTCTTTGTCGGTCTTGCTTTGTGGGCCTTGTTGCTTGCGCTTGCTGCCTGTGGGGGCGATAGTGAGATCGCCGACCCCGCCAGGGACACTGAACTTGCCGATGATTCCTTGACGGAATCGATTCAGAACAAGGATTCCGACTCTGCCAAGGATGCTGACTTTGGTGAGAATGTCAATACAGTGGTTCCTTCTTTCGACGACTTGCCTGCTTGCACAGGGGATTGCAACGGCAAGACAGCCTATGTGGAAGACGAGGATTCTGCCTATGTCTGTAAAAAGGGGCTCTGGGCCGTTGACGATTCGTTGACTAAGGCGGTTCGGCCTGACTCGGAGAAAAAGTCTTCGTCAAGCGCGAAAGCGAAGTCAAGTTCTAACGAGACAAGTGATTCTGGTAGCACCAAATCACAGTCAAGTTCTAGCGCGGTAAAAACGTCCAGTAGCAGTAAAGATGGCAAGTCAAGCAGTTCAGATGAAAAAAACAGCTCATCGAGTT
>CAMJHM010000129.1 GCA_946405515.1 uncultured Fibrobacter sp.
GCCAAATTCACAACTTGATCAAGGCCGCAAGCCGCCTCCTGAGCTTAAGCAAGGAAGACCATTTCCTGGATTTGTACTGCGGCTATGGACTGTTCAGTTTTGCGCTCGGCGAAGCCGCCAAGGACGTCTTGGGCGTCGAATGGGAAGGTCCGTCGATTGATTGCGCAAAGGCTTCCGCCAAGCACCTTAAAAAGTCTTACCGCTTTATCGCCGGCAAGATTGACGAAATGTTCGTGCAGACTCGCCTGCCGCGGCCGATCCCAGGTGAACCCGAAAAAATCCTGCTGGACCCGCCTCGCAAGGGCTGCGAACCCGGCGTGATTCATGCACTTGCCATGCGCAAACCGATTCGCGTATGCCATGTGTTCTGCGGCACCGACGAAATCCCGGCCTCGCTCAAGGAATGGGAACGCTACGGCTACCGCGTGCGTGAAATCCAACCGCTGGATTTGTTCCCCGGCACCCCGCATCTCGAAACGATTGTAATGCTGGAGAGAAAGTAGAATGTGAAATGTGAGATGTGTGATGAGAAATTTCTCATTTCACATTCCTCATCCCACATCACACATTGAGAAAGGATTATGTCAGCAGAAGTTTCGACAACAGAAAAGCCTGCACTATGGACGCGGAATTTCGTGACGGTTGCCGCCGCGAACTTCTTGCTGTTCTTCAGCTTTTACCAGCTGCTGCCGATTCTCCCGCTCTACATTATCGAGAAATTCGCGACCGACAACGCGACCGCCGGATTTATCATCTCGCTTTATACGATTGGTGCGCTTGCCTGCAGGCCCTTCGCCGGATTCCTGGTGGATACGCTCAGCCGCAAGCCCTTGTACTTTTGGACATTCTTCGCGTTTACCGCCTGCTTTTTAGGCTACAAGACCGTCGGCATTTTGCCGATTCTTGCCGCCGTGCGGTTTGCGCATGGTTTGTTCTTTGGAATCTCGAGCACGGCGAGCAACACGGTCGCCATCGACGCACTGCCGGCATGCCGCCGCGGTGAAGGCATCGGCTACTTCGGCATCAGCGTGAATCTGGCGTTTGCGACAGGCCCGATGACCGGCATGTTCCTGTATGAGGCTTTCGGCGACACCATCGTGTTTGCGATTTCGATTATTTTGTGCGTAATTGGCTTGATTCTTGTGCAAACTTTGAACGTGCCGCGCAAAGAAAAGAAACCCCATGCACCGCTTTCGCTTGACCGATTCTTCTTAACCCGCGCCATTCCGCAATTCGTAAACTTCATCTTCGTCGGATTCGCCTACGGCCCGGTCACCAACTACATCGCCCTTTACGCCAAGGAGCTTGGCATCGGCGGTTCCGGCTGGTTCTACGCCTTGATTGCGGCCGGCCTGATTATGAACCGCATTATGACAGGGCGCTTGATTGACCGCGGCTACCTGATTCACCTGGTGGGCACCGGCATGACCTTGAACGTGGTCGCCTACTTTATTCTCGCCTTCAGCCACTCGCCCATCACCTTCTTTGTCGCGGCATTCCTGATCGGTACAAGCCTCGGCCTGATTTTCCCGGGCTACCAGACCATGTGCGTGAACCTCGCCCGCCACGACCAGCGCGGAACCGCAAACAGCACCTACCTGAGCGGTTGGGATATCGGTATCGGTACAGGCATTCTGATTGGCGGCTCCATGGCCAACTACTTCGGCATGCATCGCCAAGTCTTTTTTGCTTGTGCAATCGCACTCGTCATCGCAGACGTCCTGTATTTCACCTGGACATCAAGGCATTACCTGAAAAACAAATTGGAAGGTTAAGCGAGCTTTCGCTACGCAAGATAAAGCGAACCTTGACAAATCCTAGCAAAAAGTTTGCTTAGGCGGAACGCTTTTCGACATACATCATCTGGTCCGCGTTAACAACGCTATCCTTAAAACTGGATACTCGGCCATTCCAACCGGCATACCCGATGCTCACTTCTATTGCATAGTACTGCGGTCCCTGACGGGTAGAAAGTTCTTCGCGCAGGCATTCCTGAATTTCGCGGACCGCGTATCCAGGCATATCCGTCGGAACCACCAGCAGGAATTCATCGCCACCGTAACGGCAGAGGAACACCGATTTTCCCAGGCGATCACACGCTTTCTTGAGCGCCGAGGAAACGAGGACAAGAGCATTATCCCCTTCGATATGTCCATAAGTGTCGTTGATCTGCTTAAAGTGGTCGACATCAACCATCACCACATAATAAGATTTCTGTTCGCGTTGCTGCTGCAGAAAAACTTCCAGCTGGTTACGGTTGTTTAGCGAAGTCAGCGAATCCGTCGAAATGAGTTGGCTTTGCAAATTCAAATAGACGAACAAAATAATTAGAGTGCAGCCAAAACAGAATATCGGTGTATTCAGGGAGTAGAACACCTGCAAGGCCGCAGCAACAATACAGCACGGAACATAGCTCGCTACAACCAGATAAGTCTTCAAATTTTTCCGATTTTGTGGTTTAAGCACGCGGTTAAAACAACGAAACGTCGGAGTCATGATGTACACAAAAGGAAGGAACATCATAACAACGTAATAAAGATCATTCGGCTCCAGATTGTCTTTCAACCAGAATTTAGGAGCCAACACAAACGACACCAGCAATAAAACCGCTTCAATAACGATCGGGATTCTTAATTTCGTCTGAAGACTTTGAATTTGAACGCGAGTCATTTCCGGCCGAGAACTAATTTCGGCAAAAACAAAGCAACTGTAAAAAAGGATTGATATGACAACTGCATTCGAATAATTTACCGCCAAAACCGTTATCAAATTTTTAGCAAAGACACCATCATTGACCAATGCCCAAAGTGCATCGCTGAAAAAATAGATGATATGCCAAAAAACGAGTTTAGAAAACAGCGCAAACTTCAGCTGCGGCGTCGGAAGTCTTTTGATGCTATACAAAAGAATCAACAGGACACATGCGCACCCCACGCACACTTCCGCATAAAATCCTAACTCGCTCATACCAAGAAATATACAAAATTTCATTCAAAAGTCAAAAATTTCTAAATTACAGAGCATGAAACCCTGGAAACTCTTGGATACGGAATACCTGGTAGACGCCCCATGGCTAAAAGTCGCCAAAGAAAAATGCGAATTGCCGAACGGAAAGATAATTGACGACTTTTACACTTTATGGCAACCTGACTGGGTGCTGATTTTGGCACGAACCACCGAGGGCAAATGGGTCATGACGGAACAATACCGCCACGGAACGGGTAAAATCACTTTGGAATTCCCCGCCGGGATTATAGACAAGGGAGAAACACCAGAACAGGCCGCCCTCCGAGAATTGCAGGAAGAAGTAGCCCACCACGGGGAGTCCTCTAACGTGACCTATCTCGGAGCCTACCCCGTAAACCCAGACAGGCACCGCGGTAAATTCCATGTCGTTTTCATTGACAAGGTCATCAAGGAAGGCTGCACGCATTTCGACAGCACCGAAGAAATTGAAAGCCTCCTGCTGAGTGACGAAGCCCTGCAGGCCAAAATGGCAGACGGTTCGTTTAATCACCCGCTCCAGATGGCCGGGTATTTGAAGTGGAAATTAAGCCAAAAATAAAATCACGATGAAGTTGCTTGTCGCCGTACTTGTCTTCGGCACCGGGCTTTAAATCTTCGGCTGAATAGCCGCTGCTAATGCGTTGCAGTAGAACGCTGCGGGCCGATTCGTCGTAGCTAAAATGGATACGGAAAGTGCGGTACGCAAGCACGCCTGTATGCGCGGAAGTGTCAACGGTCAAGCGACGGCGGGAACTGTCAAAGACATCCTTGGAAAAGTTTCCGCGGGAAAGCTGCACCTGCGCAAAACTCTCCAGATCGAAATCGCTATGTTCGACAATCCAGCGGTGCTGCGCCGAAAAATCATCGGACATTTCGACCGTCCATAGGTCGCCCACTTGTTCTTCGACCCACCCCGCCTTGGCATCGGGGAAAGCATCGGCCATCGGGATGTAAGGCTTGATGTCAAGCACCGGAGTCCCGTTAAGCAAGTCGGCCTCGTCCACGAACAGGGTCAAGCCTTCAACCTTGAGAAGACGCACGCAGCTGAGACCGATCGGATTCGGGCGGTAGGGGCTGCGACTCGCAAAGGTTCCAACACGGTCTTTTCCCTTGGGAGGAACGGGCGGGCGTGTCGTCGGACGCCAGCCCTCGTTTTCATGGAACTGAAAAATCACCCAGATGCGTTCAAAACCTTCCAGATCCCGCAACGCCATTTCGAAATTCTGCCCCGCAGCAAGTTCGATACGGCCGGGATGTCCCGCAAACAGGCGCCCTTGCCGAGGAGCATCGTATTTGTATACGGCGTCACCGTAAAATTTGCCTATCGGGGTAACTTGCATAGGCCAAATATAGGTTTATGCAAGTTACTTTTTTCCGCCAAATTCGAAGCCAGCCTCTTCAACCGCATTCTTAAGGGCGGTTTCATCAACGTCATCGTCTCCGTGCCATTGCACGCGGAGTTCCTTGCCTGCGACATCGGCTTCGGCGGAGAGGACTCCATCCAAGCGCATAGCCGCCTTTTCGACACAGGCCTTGCAATGGCTGCAGTTCATACCAAGGACACTATATGTTTCAACAACAGGTTCTTCGTGTTTATGATGATGCTCGTGATGATGTTCATGATGTTCGCCATGTCCTTCGCATTCACAATGCTCGTGGTCATCATCACATTCGCAACAACAATCGTGATTTTCGCAACCACAGCCACAATGTCCGCCACAGCCCTTGTGTGCAAACTTGGCATAAACAATCAACAAAGCGAACAGTCCCGCACAGATATAATCCAATACGCCCAAGGCTCCATGACCATGACACTCGGCTGAAGCGTGAGGAAGCATAGACGCAAGGAATGTATCCATAAAGAACGTATCGATGACGAATCCGAAGAACAACGCGCCGAACGCGATGGATGTCAAGTAAGCAGCTAGGGTTCGCTTGCCAAAAGCCTTTCCAACCACGAGCATGCTAGCAATACTCGTTGCAGGGC
>CAMJHM010000130.1 GCA_946405515.1 uncultured Fibrobacter sp.
GTCGTAAGATTATCGTCGACACCTACGGCGGCATGGGCCGTCACGGTGGTGGCGCCTTCAGCGGCAAGGACCCCTCCAAAGTCGACCGCAGCGCCGCCTACGCCGCTCGCTACGTGGCAAAGAACATCGTCGCCGCAGACCTCGCCTACCGTTGCGAAGTGCAGCTCGCCTACGCTATCGGTTACAGTAAGCCGGTGTCCGTTCTCGTGAACACCTTCGGCACGGGCAAGATTGACGACCGCAAGATCGAAGAAATCGTGAAGAAGACCTTCGACCTCTCTCCGGCAGGCATCGTGAAGATGCTCGACCTAAAGAAGCCGGGTTACCAGGCTACCGCCGCTCTCGGTCACTTCGGCCGCACGGGCGCACGTTTCACCTGGGAAAAGACCGACAAGGCCGCAGCTTTAAAAAAGGCCGCTCGCGTCTAATCAACGGAGTTCGTACCCGAAACGCTCGCTCTCGCCGCCACGACTCGTTAAGACGAGTCGCTTGCGGCTCACAGAAGAAACTCGCAAAGGTGTAAGCGCCCCGCTCAAGCGTTCGCGAAAGCGCGAAAAAAAAATCAATTATCCAAACACCTCTGGATATTGCAAGGCTCCCGAAATTTTTTTCGGGAGCTTTTTTTAGATCCTTCTCCCCATTCGGGGATCATGCCCACTAAGGCAACAAGTTGCCAAGTGGTCAAAGAGACTCCACCCTACGGGTTCCGCTCAGGATGACACCCTGCATTTCTAATTGAATTATCGCGACCTCTAGAACTGGAAATACAGGAACGGGTTGTAGCTCTGCGTAAAGAGTGCAAGCACCGCCACCACAAAGATCAGGAGTGCCACCGCCACACGGCGCGGAGAAATCTTGTCGCACCAGTCGTAGCTGCGGAATTTCCAGAACGAGAGCAGTAAGGCTAGCGCCATAAAGAATACGCAACTCGGCGTAAAGATTTCCGTCGAAAGGATGGCATCTGCGGAACTCACCGCATTCAGGCCGAGCAGGCATTTCCACATACGCCAGGCTTCACCGATAGAATCGGCACGGAAAAGTACCCAGCCGAACAGCACAATGACCTGCGTCGCGACAAGCTGCAAGACCTTGGGCAACTTATAGTAAAGCGCCTGCTTGTTGTTCGCGCGTTCCACAATCATGAAGAAGGCGTGGTAAAGTCCCCAGCAGACAAAAGTCCAGTTCGCGCCATGCCAAACGCCACTCACGAACATCACCAGGAACAAGTTGAAATACAAGCGTGCCGTTCCGACGCGATTGCCTCCCATCGGAATGTACAGGTAATCGCGGAACCAGCTCGTAAGAGAAATATGCCAGCGTTTCCAGAACTCGGTAATACTCTTGGAACGGTACGGGCCGTCGAAGTTGCGCGGGAAATGGAACCCAAGCATCAGCCCAAGGCCAATCGCCATGTTCGAATATGCCGAGAAATCAAAGTATATCTGGAACATGTACGCGAGCGAGCCCCACCAGCTGTTGAGCACACCGGGAGCATCTGCCGCAAAGACTCGGTCAGCGATAATCCCCACCTGGTTTGCGAGGAAGATCTTTTCGGCAAAACCAAAGCAGAAAAATACCAGACCGCGCACAAAATTTTCAAGCGTATGCGTACGGGTTTCAAGTTCCTCGGCCACCGTATTGTAACGCACGATCGGGCCTGCCACCAGCTGCGGGAACAACGCCACATAGCAGGCAAATGTCGCAAAGTTCTTGACCGGAGGCGCTGTTCCACGCCACACGTCAATCGCATAGCTCATGGACTGGAACGAATAGAACGAAATACCAACGGGCAAGAGCACCGTCATCACCGAGAACGGTTCGCAACCGAGCCTGGTCGCCACATCGTTAATGATCCCCATGCCAAACATGTAATACTTGAAATAAGCTAGCGCACCGAGGTTTACCGCGACAGCGACTCCAAGTGCCAGATTCCGTTGCAGCTTCGAGGCTCCCGGTGCCGAAATAAAGCGCCCCGCCACATACACCACCAAGGTGCAGCCGAACATCAGGAACACAAGCCACGGTTCAAGCCAACCGTAAAAGATATAGCTGAAGACCGTGATGAAAAAATTCAGCAGCGAATGCTTCGCGTGCAACTTGTACAGCACGAAGTAGCCGACCAAGAACGTCGGCAAAAAGTAGAACAGGAATATCTGGGAAGAGAAAACCATAGAGGATTGAGCTATGAGCGCGGGGCTAAAGCCCCTTTGAGGTATGGGGTCGTGATGAAGAAGTCAATATCAACAACAAATTCCCTCAAAGGGAGCCGCAGGCGACCAACCTCACCGCACAAAGCGAGTGAAACGAGCGACCTCATCACTCATTCACCTCGATAGCCAAGTAACGCGGAGATTCGTCGTCAAAGTATTCATCTTCGACAGCGCCATCCCAATTGCCTTCGAGCGGTACGAGCTTGAGCTTATGCTTGGCCTTCGCCTTGAACTCGCCCACGTTGCCCTTGGACTTGTCGGCCATTTTGTCCTTTACCTTGCCACGGGCAATCAGCGGATTGTAGACACCCACCAGCACTTCCTTGGCATCGAGCGAGCCCGATTCCACCTTCAGGACCTTGTACTTGAAAACATAAACGTAACTGTACAGGTCATTGCTCGGCATCTTGCCCGGAATTTCCGTCAGGCGGCCTTCGATAGAAATGGGATCGGCCACCGCAAAGGCGACCGTCGCCAGCAAGATGAACATAAGCTTCTTGATCATAGAGATTCCTCGTTGTTAAAAGTTCAGGTACAGCACGGAACCGTTGGAATGACGGTCGGCATAGAAGATATGCAAATGGTGCCAGGTGTCATCTTTCCAGGCGCCACCGTCTTCAACTTTTCCTTCGCAATAAGCCTGCAAAGGTTCGTCCGCATGACATCCGTGACCGTTCTTCGCAAGCAGTTCCAAATCAACAACTCCCTGCTTCGCCAAATCAGAACCGCCCAGGTCCAAAACCATTACACCATCGACAAAGACCCACATGTCGGCCAGCGAAGTAAACTCAAGAACCTTACCAGCGCCCTTCTTATACTTGAACGGAGCATACCCTACCATCGTAAAGCCGGAATTACGGAAATTACGCAAACCAACCGCAGACTGGGTGGCATACAAGGCAGCTTCCCCAACCCTCGGTCCCCCTTCCATCAACCATAACTGGCATTCTTGCGCAGAAGCAGCGCCCGACCGTTCAGTCTGGGTCCCTGCATACATGTACTTATAAGGAGGACAATTGATGGTCAAGCTTTGCGGGCCAAACTGATTCTGGAACTGCGGATTCGAAATCACCCAATATCCCGTACTGGCATCCACCGAATCCAGCGGATAGAAGCCGCCGTTATTCCAGTCATACCAGAGCCCCATTGCCAACGAAGTTTCACTCGGCTTAAGCGCCAAGGTTCCTTCGGAGCGCTTATTCAGTTCGTTGTCGGTAAACCACTGTTCGAAATACTTGTTGTCGCAGGCATTGCGTGCCTTCGTGATGACCGGTTCACGCAAATTCAGCTTTCCATCTTCGCCTTTCGCGAAGGAAAGCGTCTGCTTGACCATTCCCGGCGTGATATAGACCTTCTGCGCCCAAATGTAAGAGTTGCAGACTTTATCACAGCGACGCCCTTCGTCAGAATCAGTCCAGCTGGCCACCGCATCGGAACACAGTTCATGCGCAAAGCCTCGCATGGAGCCTCGTTGCTGACCATTGCACATGCCAAATTCACCATACCAGACATAAGAAGACTGGTCCAGAACTGCGTTTATATAATCGAGAGTCGAAAGCCTTGCACCCGTCGCACTAGAAAGATCATGAGGATGCGCATTTGCCCCGACAGGAATGCCATATTGAGGCGTTGTGGAATTGCCGCAACCATAAGTGTCATAACCGGACGGAATCTTACGGCGTTCCAGCCAGTCCGCGTTATCCGCATAGCCAGGGTAAGTCCAGGTGTCAAAGTTATCATCCTGCGTCTGGCTTTCATAGGCGTACGACTGGAAATTTTCAAAATCAGGGTATCCAGCAGCAAAATCGCGAATGACAACTTCCAGAGCCTTGATATCTTCACTCTGGGTAGAATCAGGATCGATTGATTCGGCCTTGGAAGAACCTTGCTCCGTCTCTACCAACGTACTATCCTTAGAATCCGTATTTTCCTTGGCATCTTCTTTTGTTTCGGACTGTTCACCATCCTTCACTTCAGAAGAACCACCTTCCTTCTGATCCGTCCCAGATTCGGTCTTCGGATCGTCCCTTGATTCAGCATCAGTCTGGGCTTTTTCATCTTCGGGAGCGACCGGCTTCGCGGAATCCGAGGAATCACAACCATAGAAAGCCACAGCCAGCATGCCGGCTGCACATAAACGGAATATCTTGTTCATATATAACCCCATATCTTTTTTAAAAATAGCAACAATCAAACATGATGATGGAGCGGCCGCAAATGAAATTGCGTGTATAAGTTCAGGTATACGAAAAAGGTCCCGACTTTCATCGGAACCTTTTTCACTGCTTCACTTGGACTCGAACCAAGGACAACGCGATTAACAGTCGCGGGCTCTACCAACTGAGCTATGAAGCAATTTGCCTCTAACTTTCGTCAGATTTTTGTTGTCTTTGAGATTGCTCTCATCGACGGCACCAAATATAGATATTCAGGAAATTTCGTCAAGGGGTAAGGGCACATTTTTTTCGTTTTTTTTTGAAAAAAAACATTTTCGAAGCACAATTTCGAAAAATCAGCCGCCTCATTTCGCCTTTTTGACAAGTTCCGCCATTTCTTCGGGGTACTCCGAGCACTCAAATATGCGAGCCTCCTTCCAATAAGGCAACTGGATCTTGACCTTATAGGCATAGAGCATCTGCGAACGGCCGCCGAGGGCCGCCAGGTCTTCGGCGGAAAGGCC
>CAMJHM010000131.1 GCA_946405515.1 uncultured Fibrobacter sp.
TTTCGATATTGGCTTACGACGAAGCGGAAATCTGGATAGACGATATCACGCTTTATGGCATCAAACCGAGCGACTTTGCGGCTAAATAACTTTATCAGTAACAGTTCGCCACTGGCCAGGTTTTAAATCGCCGAGCGGAATGTTCCCGATTTGCACGCGGATTAGCCGGAGCGTGGGGAAGCCTACGGCGGCGGTCATGTGGCGCACTTGACGGTTCTTGCCTTCGATGAGCGTGAGTCGCACCCAGCTTGTGGGAATGTTCGCGCGGAAACGTACAGGAGGGTTGCGCGGCCAAAGCCATTCGGGCTCTTCGGCGATTTCTGCCTTGCAGGGCTTGGTGCGGTAGCCTTTGATGTCAACGCCTTTAGAAAGCTTGCGGACAGCATCTTCGGTAATCTGTCCTTCGACTTGTGCCAAGTAGGTGCGCGGGTGCTCGAATTTCGGGTCGAGCAACTTTTTGATGAGCTTCCCGTTGTCTGTCAGGAGTAGTGCGCCTTCGCTATCGTGGTCGAGACGGCCTGCGGCATACACGCTAGGCGGAAAGCCGAAACTGTCGAGAGCTGGGTGACCTGCTTCTGGGGTGAACTGGCTTAAAACGCCAAAGGGCTTGTTGAAAATAATGACGGTTGACATGCGCTAAAATGATAAAAAAATTTATATTAAAGTCATGATTGATATTTATGCTTTGGCGAAAAATCCGCTAGTGTTCCAAAAGCCGAGAACGATTACTTCGGCTTATATTGACGTGTCTGGAAAGATGGGCATAGCGCAGACGGTGCTCATGGTGCAGGACAACTTTACTGAGAATTTCGGGGCCATCAAGCAGGACAACTTCTGTGTCCACGAGAAGGGTGCCTACTGGGTTATTTACAAGGCGAAATTCAAGTTCTTCCAGCGTCCGTTCTGGCGCGACAAGGTGGTTACCACCTCTTTCCCTGCCGACAACGCGCCTATCCGTACATACGAGAATACGGCCATTACCACGCTGGAGGGCGAACCGATTATCCTCGCCGTGCAAGAGGCGTGTTGCCTGGATTTGGAACGTCACCGCCCCGTAAAGCTTTCGGCGGTGGATTTTCCGATGGAAGGCGCTCCGGAACCCTTCATGGACAACAAGTTCACTAAGTTCCCGGTAGAACCCGCGGAATACGTGGAGGTCTATCGCCAGAAGGTGTTGCCTCAGCACATCGACATGTCGCACCACATGAACAACATCGAGTATGTGAAACTTTCCTTGAACGTGTTCAGTTCCGAAGACTTGGAACTGTGCATCCCGTCGATGCTCGAAGTCCACTTTATGGGCGAGACGCACGAAGGCCAGGAAGTGCGCATTTTCCGTGCTGACAAGATGGGTGCAACCTACATGAAAATCGAGGACGACGAAGGCCGCCAGGTTTTCGAGATGAAAATCAAGATGAAGTAGCCTAAACTAGGATATCGAAGAATTCAGGCCGGTGAAAATCCGGCTTTTCTGTTTCTATTGGGAATGCGCTGAGGTAATGGGGCGTGTTTGCCTTGTCGGCACACTTGTAGAGGTTTCCGCGTAGGGGCTCTTTGAATTCCTTTATCCCAAATATCTCGGCGGGAATTTCGATAGACATGCTCCAGCCGATGGAATCGTCTTGGATGCTTGGTGCCGTCATTGTGCGCTTGATTTTTTCAATGACTTCTAGCGGGAGCGTTTGCCTATTCTCGCGACCGGTTCCACGGGCGGCAAGTACAAAGCCTCGGCTTGTCGTTTCGAAGTTGAAGTATTCGTTTGGGTTAGCTGGGTTCTGCAAGAAAACTTCGACGCAGGAGTCTTCCCAGCTTCGTCCGTTATCCTCTTGAACCGCGGCTCTATAACAATCAGCGGGCTCTTCGACACTGAACTTGACGATAAAAGCTTGCGAAGTGAGTACAAATTCGGCATTGACCATCGGATGGATGATTCCCTGGTTTGCCGTCCATTTCATGTTCGGTTTTAAAAGCATGAGTAGAAGTTAGAAAAAGTTATTGGTAGTTAGTTTTTGGTTATTAGTCAATAGTTGATTGTTGAGACTAAAGACTTTCTAATGACCATTGACTAACGACTATTGACCCTGTTTTATTGCTTTAATTTAATGCATGTAACGCATTAAGATTGATTAACTTGTGTGAACTGAAACAACTGATTAATCAGTGATTAAATCGATTAATCACTTTTTTATTTGGATAAAACTGCCGAAATTTGTTCAAATTCGCCAATTTTGCGCTTGGCATGCATTTTGCATTGTAGTGCCGTGAATTCGCGAGGACGCAATAGTGTTCATCGCGAGGTTCATTTCAATTGTCAAAAAATAGGAGGCCAATATGGCAGAAGAAAAAAAAGAAAAGAAAACGTCAAATATTCCTACAGCGTCGCCCGCATTCGATTGTCTTGCCGTGACGAACGTGCAGGTTTTCCCGTTCAAGGAAGGAGCCAATCTCGGGCACATGAAGGGGCTTGCGACCATTGTGCTGAACGACCAAATCCAAATTCGCGGGCTTCGCGTGATGGATGGTGAAAACGGAATGTTCGTGGGATATCCGAACGATCCGTTCTATAAGGGCGAAGATTACCGCAGCATTTGTTTGCCGATTACGCGCCAGTTGCGTGAACATATCGAAAACTGCGTGCTTGAAAAATATCAGGCCGCTGTGGCTTAAGGCAGGTTTACTTTGTTCCGTAGAATCCGTTCTTATTGTTTGTTTGGTATAAAGGCCGTTCCTGTCAGTGTCGAGGTGGATTCTTCTCAGGGGTTGCCTGGGTTTACGCTGGTGGGGCTTCCAGACAATGCGGTGAGGGAATCTCGGGAGCGTGTCGTTTCGGCGGTGCGTTCTATCGGGAAAGTGGTGACGGGGTTCCGTACGACGGTGAACTTGTCACCAGCGGATTTACGGAAGGAGGGGAGCGCATTAGACCTTCCGCTGGCGATTGGCATGCTTGTTTCGACTGGCGAAATTACGGTTGAACAATTGGATCGTTATGTTTTTGTCGGGGAACTTTCGTTGGATGGTTTGTTGAAGCCTGTCCGTGGTGTGTTATCCATTGCAATGAATTTATCTGAAAATCATGATGATATTCTTGTGATTCCGCGTGGAAATGTGCAAGAAGCTTCGCTGGTGGAAGGTCTTCGTTTTGTCTGTGCTGATTCCTTGAAGGAATGCGTCGAAATTTTGGAACGGAATTCTAGTCTAGATGTAAATGTCGCAAAAGGGATTTCGTCGTATGGCGTGAAGGTGGAATATGGCGTTCCCGATTTTAAGAATGTGGTGGGGATGGAAGGTGTAAAACGTGCGCTTGAAATTGCTGCAGCTGGGGCTCATAACTTTTTGCTGGTGGGGTCGCCGGGGGCGGGTAAAACGCTTTGCGCGAAATGCTTGCCGGGAATTTTACCCGAGATGACGGAACAGGAAATCTTGGAGACGACACGCATTCATTCCTGTGCGAGGCGTTCCGGCGATTCCGAAGACTTTCGGCCCGTGATGTTGCGGCCGTTCCGTTCTCCGCACCATTCCGCGTCAATGGTCTCGCTTGTGGGCGGGGGTTCGCGGCTATTGCCGGGTGAAGCGAGTCTCGCCCATAATGGTGTGTTGTTCTTGGATGAACTGCCGGAGTTCAATCGCTGTGTCTTGGAAGCGTTGCGCGAACCGATGGAAGAAGGAGAAATATCAGTGAGCCGTGCGAGCGGTACTGTGGTTTGGCCTGCGCGTTTTATGATGGGAGCCGCAATGAATCCGTGCCCGTGCGGTTATTCGATGGACCCGAAGCGCGAGTGCACTTGTTTGCCCGAGGCGAAAAAACGTTATCGTGAAAAGATATCGGGGCCACTGTTGGACCGTATCGATATTCAGGTGAGCGTCCCTCCCGTGGATGCTTCGCTGTTTGACGCTCGTGATGGTGGGGAATCTTCGGCGGATATTCGCAAACGTGTGTGTGCGGCACGAACAATCCAGCGGGAACGCTTCCGCAATTTGCCGTTCAAGTCTAATGCCGAGATGACGTCGGAATATGCTCATAAGTTCGCAAGGATGAGTGCGGACGTAGAACGGTTTGCTGTGGCCGCGGCTGCCAAAATGGATTTGAGTGCGCGCGGTTATTTCAGGTTGTTGAAGGTGTCGCGGACAATTGCGGACTTGCGTGGTGCTGCTGCTGTTAGTGTGATGGATTTGTCCGAAGCGTTGCGCTATCGAGCGTTTAGAGGATGATTTTTTAGACGAAAGACGAAAGACGAAAGACGAGAGATGAGAGACGACAACCATGCAAGGCGAGTGACGCAACCAACGCAGTTGGACATGGCCGAGCCGAATGGTTGGGACAAGAGCGAGCGATTGTCCAAAGACGAGGGATGTGAGGATGTGAAATTCTTATGCTTTTATCATCCTGACACCGTAGGTGGAAGGATCCAGTAAAGGTCATTGGATTCTTCGCCATCAAATGGCTCAGAATGACGTTTTAAAAACCTAATTCCTAACCCTAACCCTAACCCTAACCACTAACCACTGCCTACTGCCGACTAATCCTCACACTTGCTTCGGCGCCGAGGCATCCTGGAATAGCATTGGGTTTTGCAACGGAGACTTCGACTGCGCTTGCCTTGGGGTAATGTCCCAGAACGTATTCTGCCGTCTTTACGACTAGCGTCTCGACGAGTTTGAAACAAGAAAGGCGGATGAACCCTTTCAGTTCTTCCGCCAGTTTTGCATAGTCGATAGATTCGTTTAAATCTTCAGTTTCTGCGGCCTTGGAAAAGTCCAACCAAAGAGTCAGGTTCAAGACAATGGGTTGTTCGTTTTGGCGTTCATAGGGGAGTACGCCGACGATGCAATCGAATTGAACGT
>CAMJHM010000132.1 GCA_946405515.1 uncultured Fibrobacter sp.
AACACGGTCGCATGGCTGTAAAGCACGCGGAGTTCTTCATGCGGAATGGCTTCCTGAATCCAGACGACGCCGTCGCGGGTCTTCTGCACATCCTCAATCAGGGCCTTGCACTCGTCGGCAAGTTCGATGGTATCCGGAGCACCGGCGCAGAGCACCACCTGGGCGCTCTTATCAATCTGCGGAATCGCCTGAATCAGCTGGCTGATGCCTTTCTGGCGCGTGATGCGACCCACGAACAGCACATAAGGACGCTTCGGGTCTACTCCCCACTTTTCGAGGATTTTTTCGTCGAAAGTCGGCGCATAGAAATCCGGATCGATACCGTTGTAAATTACCTTCACGCGATCTTCGGGGACTCCGTAAAGCTTCATCACGTCGCGCTTCATGCCCTGACTCACGGCAATCACGCCATCGGCAGCTTCGTAAGCGGTGCGTTCAATCCAGCAACTCATGGCGTAGCCGCCGTCACCCAGCTGCTCCGCCTTCCACGGACGGTGCGGTTCCAGCGAATGCGTCGTCAAAATCAACGGGCACTGCAGAAGACGGCTAGCGAGAACGCCGCCAAAGTGGCTGTACCACGTATGGCAATGAATCACGTCGATATCCTTGAGCGAGGCCGCCCACTGGAGGTCGATATCGAGCGGCTTGAAAATTTTCTGGAAGCGGTCGTCTTCGGGGTTGAGCCCGAGCTTGCGCGAAAAACCGAGCGCGTGGATATTGTTTTCGTCCACGTTCTGCACGCCAAAGCAGCGCGCCTCGATGTGGCAAAGCTTTGCAAGCTCCTGCGTCAGGAACTTCACGTGGATACCGGCACCGCCATAAATTTCAGGCGGGAATTCATTCGTCAAAATTGCAGCGTTCATAATAGTAGTCGGTTAGGAGTAAAGTGTGGTTTGTTTTCGTCAATAATTATAAAAAAAGCAAAAGGGATGGCAAGGCATTCTTAAAAAAACACCCCGCCCATTCGGACGGGGTGTAAGGAGTGAGTGTGGAGTTTCTTAGAAATTCTTACATTGGCCTTTCCACTTGCCATCGTGGCCGGCAATGTTTCCGTTGATGTACTTGCCGCTGGTGCCTACGAAGTCCGCCTTGCGCCATTCTTCGCCACCGAGGTGCCAGCGCATCCAGGCAACCGTAGCGGCCATGCCGTCCCAGGAACCGGAACCGTGACCGTAACCGCATTCCCTGCGGCCAGGAGCGACTTCGTAGCATTCGGTACCCTTGCCACCCGTCATCTGGATAAGGCATGCAGGCGCCTTGACATTTGCGTTGTTGTAATCGTTCTCGGCGTTGCCGCGTTCCATGCCGCCTTCACCATAGAGGATAGCGATAGTCCGGTCGGTCGCCACCTTCATGGCACCGGCTCCGCCCCAGTCACCGCTGTTGTTGAGGAACGCGGTAAGCACGCGCCTGTCCTTGATGAGGGCCTGTTCGGATTCGAGACCACCCATAGAGTGGCCCGAGCAACCGACCGTATTCATGTCGAGCTTGCCAAACAGCGGGCTGTTCGAATCCTTGTTCAGCCCATCCAGCCAGTCGAGAGCCTTGATGGCCTGGGTCGCGTTGCCCGGAGATTCCTTGAGGGCAACCACCACAAAGCCGTGGGAAGCAAGTCTACGAATCATGCCTTCGTAAGCACTCGGTTTTGTACCACCACCGGGGCCCCATACCACGACGGCGTGTTTCTGGTCCGGATTGTCGGTCAAGCGCTTGGGGTACGCAAGGATTCCTTCCCCATCCCAGCCGGTATTCGTCTTGTACTCGACTTCCATGTAATTCTTTTCTTCTTCCTTGTCGTTCGCGAGGAAAATTTTCGGCACGGCGGGCTTCGCTTCTTCGCTGGAAGAAGAAACTTCGGCCGTCGAACTTGCCGGAATTTCGCTAGCGCTGGAACTGGAAAGCGGAACAGGATCAGCGATGCCTTCGGAGCTGCTGGATACTGACGTCAAAATCGTGTCTATCATACCATGAACGGGTTCGTCGCCACAAGCGTTCGGCAAGCTAGAGGCCACACAAGGGTCCGCCCAGGGGTCATCCGGATTAACGAGAGAATCCGTTCCCTGCTGAGCAGGATCGGTCGGATTCAAAGCAGGATCGACTGGCAGGCCGGTTGCGGGATCGATGACCGGATTATTCACCGGATTCGTAGGATCGCCCGGATTGGCAGGATTATCCGTCGCGGGAGAAACCGCTGTCGGATTTGCAGTATTCTGATTGTCGTTCGCAGCAGTAGAACTGTCGCAGTTCACCAGGGCCATGACGGCACCCGCCAACACAAAGCCCCTTGTCAAATTCCTGAAGAACATCGTTTTCATTGTGACTCCTTTTTCCAACACCGATATAAAGATACCTTGGAAAAAAGCAAAAAAAGCACCCCGGAGATTTTTTCCCATGGACAAAAAATCCAAGCGCCGTTGACGATTTGTCAATAAGGGTCTCGGTTGCAAACCTCCCCAAAAGTTGTAAATTTAAGAATACACAAAAGGCTGTATACGCAAATGGAGAAAATATGTTACAGGGAGTGTTATCGTTCGAACTTGGGGGACTTTCGGGAAACGCATGGTTCGCGATCGTAGTCGCGATCTCAATCTTTGCGACCATGTTCTTTTCAAAATTGAGGGCAGACGTCGTTTTCCTTGCGGGCATGTCAGCACTCTTCGTGAGCGGCGTGCTGGACATCAAGGGTGCCTTTGGCGGACTCATTTCTCCATCGGTGCTTGTCATCGCAGCAATCTATGCCGTCATCGCGGGTCTCAACCACACAGGCGTCCTGAACTGGATCGTTAAACACCTGATGGGCTCCCCCAAGACCATCACTGGAGCAATCGTCCGCACGATGCTTCCGGTCGCCCTGTTGAGTTCAATTCTCACTAACACGACCGTAGTCGCCCTCTTTATTGACGTCGTAAAAATCTGGTCGAGGAAACTCGGAATTTCCCCCTCAAAACTGCTGATTCCGTTGAGCTACGCCTCGGGAATGGGCGGCATCTGCACCTTGATCGGAACACCCACAAACCTCATCGTGTCGGGACTGTACACTGACAAGACGGGAACCCAGCTGAACATTTTTGCGACCACGACTTGCGGACTTTTCTGTCTGGCCGTCGGCATCCTTTCGGTAATCGCCATGCAAAAGCTGCTGCCCGAACGCCAGTCGCCCCTGAGCGGCGGAGAAGACGATGAACTGACCATGGAACTCCGAGTCCCAGCCAAGCATCCGTTTATCGGGAAGTCACTCCAGGAAATCTACGAAAACAATCCGAAGGGTTTCGAAAAAGACAAGAACTCCATTCTTTCTATCCGTCGTTTTGACAACGAAGTAGAAGTCGCCACACCCGATTCATTCATTATGGGCGGCGACCATATCATTGTTTCAGGAAAACCGAAAACGCTCCAGTGGATTTGCAATAACTTAAACCTGAAAAACGAACACCTGGATGGCATCCTCGAAAACTCCACCAACAATCACATCAGCAAGAAGACTCTCGTTTCGGCGGCCATCATGATTGCCATGGTCCTTCTCCCGACGTTTGGCGTAATGCCATTGCTCTCGGCCTGCCTACTTGCAGCAGCAGCAATGATCATTTGTCGTTGCTGCACGAGCCAGCAGGCGATGAATTCCATCAACTGGCCCATCCTCATGGTCTTTGCAGGAAGTATCTGCATCGGAAAGTCGTTTGAAATCACGGGAGTCGCCCAGATGATTGCGGACTGGCTCCTGAGCATTTGCGGAAGCAATCCCTACGTAGCACTCATCAGCATTTGCTTAGTGGCAACCTTCGTTACAGAATTCATCAGCAACGCGGCCACGGCGGCCCTGTTCTGCCCCATCACCATCAGCACGGCAGCAACCCTCGGCGTAAACCCACTCACGTTCTGCATTGCCCTGATGATTGCGGTGAGCAGCAGTTTCGCAACCCCCATCGGATCACCAACCCACATGCTCGTCTACGCAGCAGGTAATTACCGCTTTTCGGACTTTATCAAGATCGGTCTTCCGATGAACTTTATCATCATGGCCGCAAACATCTTTATCGTATCGATCGTTTATCCGTTATAGGGAAAACCATTTTTGCAAACAGCATAAAAAAAGTTATTACATTTAGTACAACCCTAAGAAAGGACAAAATATGCACACTTCCTTCATCATTTTCAATTTAATCGCCCTCGCCATCGTCGTCACCGCGGCATTCCGCATTGGCGTCAAGGTCAGCAAGGCAGCAAAGCGCGAAGCCCCCGAAGCGCAGAACAACACCTCTTACGAAGATTGCCTCGCCAAGAACACCGAAACATTCAAGTACGGGACCTTCACTGACGCTCGCGACGGGGAAACTTACCGTACCGTCAAGATCGGTCAACAGGTATGGATGGCCGAGAACCTGCGTTTCAAGGCGGAAAACAGTTTCGCCCCGGGGAACGAAGAACAGAATGTCGCCAAATTCGGAAGACTCTACACCTGGACCTCTGCCCTAAACATTCCGCCTGAATTCTCGGAACAGTCCCCGGCAAAAGATCTCGACATGTACCACAAGATCAAGGAAGACAACTACCAGGGCATCGCACCGGAAGGCTGGCACATCCCGAGCCTCAAGGAATGGGAAACCCTGATGAGCAACTTCCCCGAAGAATCGAACGGCATCGAGCTTCGCGCCGAATGCTGCTGGCAGCGTCCGGGCGAAGACAGCGTCGGTTTCTTCGCTCTTCCGGCCGGCTACCGTTTCGACAACGGCACCTACTGCCAGTTCGGCAAGCGTGCACGTTTCTGGAGCAAGGACGAATACGGCAAG
>CAMJHM010000133.1 GCA_946405515.1 uncultured Fibrobacter sp.
GACCGAGATTCCTGCAAAGATGCAAATCTGGGGTAAAGACGAACCCGAAAGCGAAGTGATGGAGCTGACTATAAGAGGGAGGGGGAATAGCTCGTGGACCCATTCTCCAAAGAAAAGTTATAAAATCAAATTCAACACAAAAGAATCTTTATTTGGCCTCCACAAAGATCGTGAGTGGGCGCTCATTGCCAATTACGCAGACAAAAGCATGCTGAAAAATTACATTTCATATAAGTTATTTTACCAAGTCAGCTCCACATGGAATCCGCAAATACACTTTATAGAGCTATACCTTAACAATAATTACCAAGGCATATACGCATTTACGGAGACCATAAAAAAAACAACACACCGAGTAGCAATTAACGATAACGATTTTTTGTTAGAAATTGATGCAAAAACAAAAGCCAACGACCAGACAATTTATGTAGACGGATTTACATATCCATTCAAAATTCATTGGCCCAAGAACGCCAATGAAAAAGCGCTTAAACAAGTTACCGAGCACCTTGATAACTTTCAAAAATTCATTTCTAGTGATAAGGTTTCCAAAGGAGATGAATACAGTCAATGGATAGATGCCGAAAAATTCACTAAATATTTTTGGCTTCAGGAATTCAGCAAAAATCTTGACGCTTACTATACTAGTACATTCTTAATTGTACGAGAAAATGGTTTAGTTGAAATGGGCCCACTATGGGACATGGATGCGGCTTATGGATATCCAGGATGGGATGTAAATGCAACAATTCCTACAGATGGTTTTAGGCAAAAAAAAATATGGTTGCTCCCTTTTTTCAAGAACAAATCATTCTCCCAATATGCAGATTCAATTTGGAAAGAAATGAGCCCAATCATAAAAAATTATGCAGACTCGATAACGAGTATAGGTATGTTTTTAGAACATCCTTACGTAAATGAAGAAAAAAAATGGCATAAATTAGAAAGTTCCCTCAACCCTCTCCATCATAAGGGGTATTCATCATACACCAACGCATACACTGATTTTCGCAATTGGTACATCAACCGTCTTGATTGGCTGGATAAAAACAGCAATAAACTAAATCTTAAAATCTAATCATACCGATATTTACCGGTTCCAAGAAAGAACAAAAACAAACAGCGAACAGGGCTTTTCACATGCATTTCGCTTGACAATAAGACGTCCCCAGATGTATATTTAATAACTAGTTAAGATATTTTCTTGTCAAAAAATGCAACCACTTTGGTTCTTAAAAAAATATTTGTAATATAAAAGGTTTTTATGCCAAAAATAGTTTACTTAGGAATGATTGGTGACATCATGCACCCGGGCCTTATCAACATTATCAATGAGGGCGCAAAGTACGGTGACGTGATGATCGGGCTTTTTACTGACAAGGCTATCGCCACGCACAGGCGGCTCCCATACCTGAACTACGAACAGCGCAAGAATGTTATTGAGAACATTAAGGGTGTCGCCCAGATTGTTCCGCAGGACGAATGGAGCTATGTCGAGAACTTGAAAAAATACAAGCCCGACTACATTATCCATGGCGATGACTGGCTCTACGGACCGGACAAGTATATTCGCGACGAAGTTTTCAAGGTCATGGAATCCCAGGGCGGCAAGGTAATTGAGATTCCCTATACCAAGGGAATCACGTCTTCGGGTCTCAAGAAGGAAATGAACAGCCTGGGTACCACGCCGCAAGCAAGACTTTCTGCACTACGCCGTCTGATTGCGGCAAAGCCAATTGTCCGCATTCTGGAATCGCACAACGGCCTTACTGGCCTTATTGCCGAACATACCAGCGTCGAAATCGACGGCTGCGTCCGTGAATTCGACGGCATGTGGTCTTCTTCGCTGACTGACTCCACGAGCAAGGGCAAGCCAGACATCGAGGCGGTGGACCTGACGACGCGCCTGCACGACCTGAACGACACGCTGGAAGTGACGACCAAGCCGGTCATCTTCGACGGTGACACCGGCGGAAAGGTGGAACATTTCGGCTTCACGGTGCGCACTCTCGAACGCCTCGGCATTTCTGCTGTGATTATCGAGGACAAGGTGGGCCTCAAGCAGAATTCGCTCTTTGGCACGGACGCTATCCAGACGCAGGATACGATTGAAGGGTTCTGCACCAAGATCCGTGCGGGCAAGGACGCCCAGATTACGGAAGACTTCATGGTGATTTCGCGCTGTGAATCGCTCATTGCTGGCAAGTCCATCGACGACGCTTTGGAACGCTGCCATGCCTATGTCGCTGCCGGAACCGATGGCATAATGATCCATTCCAAGGACAAGAGCGGCGAAGACATCAAGGAATTCTGCAAGCGTTTCCGCGAAAAGGACGCACACACGCCGATCGTGGCCGTGCCCACCACCTACAACCAGTTCACCGAAGAGGAACTGGCCACCTGGGGCATCAACGTGGTCATCTACGCGAACCACATGCTTAGGTCTGCATACCCGGCCATGGTCAAGTGCGCAGAATCCATTTTGACGCACAGCCGCAGCCTCGAGGCGTCGAACGACTACTGCATGCCCATCAAGGAAATCCTGAACCTCATTCCCGGTACGATGAAAAAATAACGGTATCCAACCTATGATCAGTCCGAAGTTCTTTATTGATACGCTCGGTTCCTACGGCATTGACTTTTTTGCCGGAGTCCCTGATTCCTTGCTCAAGAACATTTGCGCCTACATTGCCGACAACAAGGATGCAAGGCGTAACGTGATTGCCGCGAACGAAGGCGCCGCCGTGGGTCTTGCCGCAGGCTACCACCTGGCGACAGGCAAGATCGGCGTGGTCTACATGCAAAATTCCGGCGAGGGCAACATCATCAATCCGCTCGCTTCGCTTACGGACAAGGAAGTGTACAACATCCCCGCCCTGTTGCTCATTGGCTGGCGCGGACGCCCGGGCGTCCATGACGAGCCGCAGCACGTGAAGCAGGGCAAGGTGACGACCGGCATCCTGAACACCATGGGCGTGAACTACGACGTGCTCTGCAAGGACGAAGACAAGGCCGCGAAGCAGATTGCGAAGGCCGTCAAGACGATGAAGGAAACCGGCGAGGTCTATGCGCTCGTTATCGAGAAGGACTCCTTCGAAGATTACAAGCTCCAGAGCGTTGAGGTGAACGACCTGACGATGAGTCGCGAAGAGGCCATCCAGACGGTGGCCGCAGCCCTCGATACAAAGGACGTCATCGTTTCTACGACGGGCATGATCAGCCGCGAACTTTTCGAATACCGCGCCCAGAAGGGTGAAGGCCACGAACGCGACTTTTTGACGGTGGGTTCCATGGGACATGCCTCGCAGATCGCGCTCGGCATCGCGCTTGAAAAGACCGACCGTAAGGTTTGGTGTTTCGATGGCGATGGCGCGACCATCATGCACATGGGCTCCATGGCGATTGTCGCAAGCAAGGATCCAGCGAACTACGTTCACGTTGTTTTCAACAACGGTGCCCACGATTCCGTCGGTGGTCAGCCGACGGTGGGCCTGAAGATTGACCTTCCGGCTATCGCCAAGGCCGTGGGTTACCGCGACGCCCTCTCCGCCGATAGCAAGGACTCGCTCGCGACTGCTCTCGAAAAGCTCAAGGGTATGGAAGGCCCCGTGCTTCTCGAGGTCAAGGTGAAGAAGGGTAACCGCAAGGATTTGGGCCGCCCGACGACGACTCCTATCGAGAACAAGAACGCGTTGATGGAATTTCTGAGGAAGTAAGATGGTCAAGACCGCGGTTATCATGGCGGCGGGAATGGGAACCCGCTTTGGCAAGTATACCGAGACTATTCCCAAGGGCTTTATCAAATGCGGTGACCTTTCTATGGTCGAACGCAGCATCAGGACCCTGATTGCTTGCGGTATAGAACGTATTGTCATCGGCACTGGTTACCACAAGGAAAAGTACGAAGCCCTCAAGGGTACCTACCCGCAGATTGAATGCGTGTTCAGTCCGCGTTATGCCGAGACGAACAGCATGTATACGCTGTACAACTGCCGTGATGTCATCGGCAATTACGATTTCCTGCTCTTGGAATCGGATCTTGTTTTCGAGAAGAAGGCGATTACTTCTCTCCTTGAATGCAAAGAGCCGACTATTATGCTTATTACGCCTGTGACCAAGTTCCAGGACCAGTACTACGTGGAATACGGCGAAGGCGGCCGTCTTACCATGTGCTCTACCGACAAGACCCAGCTTGACGCGAAGGGTGAACTGGTAGGCATTCACAAACTTTCAAACGAGTTCTACAAGGCCATGTGCGAAGATTACGCCGCCAAGGTGGCTGACAAGCCGAAACTCGGCTACGAGTACGAGCTGCTGACCATGTCGCAGGAAAAGATGAAGGTGTTCGTGCTCAAGGTCGATGGACTCAAGTGGTACGAAATTGATGACGTAGACGATCTCGCCTACGCTGAAAAGAACATTCTCCAGTATCTTTAGGACAAATTTATGGAACCGATCAAGAGAAACGTTTTGCTGAATCCGGGCCCGGCCACTACGACCGATACTGTCAAGTACGCCCAGGTGGTCCCCGACATCTGCCCGCGTGAAAAGGCCTTTGCAGGTCTCATGAAGGGCCTCCGCGAAGACCTGCTGAAGGTGGCGCATGCTCCCTCGGATATTTACACTTCCGTTCTCTTCTGCGGTTCGGGCACCATCAATATTGACGTGTGCATCAACTCGCTGGTTCCCGAGGGCAAGAAGATTCTCGTGGTGAACA
>CAMJHM010000134.1 GCA_946405515.1 uncultured Fibrobacter sp.
GGCGGAAGCATCTGCAGCGGCGGTGGCCTCATGACCTGCACAAGCCAGATTCCTATAGTCATTGACGACAGTCTCGCCTACGCCTTCGCGGCAGTCCCGGCAGCGGACGGCGGTTCCTGCGGCAAGTGCTACGCCCTCGCCTTCGATGGCCGAGGCAAGTACGAACGCAAAACGAACCACATAAGACTCGAAGGAAAGATTCTCGTTGTCATGACAACAAATATCGGTGGCGACGTTCAGCAGGGGCAGTTCGACGTGATGATTCCGGGTGGCGGTGTCGGCCTCTTCAACGGATGCTCAAGCATGGGCTGGGGCAAACAGGGCGAACAGTACGGTGGTCTCCTCTCTGAATGCGAAAAGGAAGCCGGCACTGCAGGCAACCTGCTCACCAAGCGCAAGGAATGCCTCGCGAAAAAATGCGAAAGTTCTTTTGCCAACGATGCAAAGGCCAAGGAAGGTTGCATGTTCCTCGCCACTTGGATGGAAGCAGCTGGCAACCCGACACACAATTACAGAGAAGTGGAATGCCCGCCTGAACTCAAGGCACAGTACTAATTGAGCTATGAGCTGTGAGTAGTGAGTTAATGTTAGGCAGCAAGGCTGCGAATTAAAAACTCAATGCTCAGAGCAAGCTACAGATAAGAGAATAGAGAAAAGCACCCGACGAGGGTGCTTTTCTCATGCGGTCACATCGGCACTGAGGCCGGGATGGCAAATTACTAAATCAGAATTGTTCCAGCAGTTTAATGCGTTCGGACGTGTCCGGATGCGTACTGAAGATGAGGTTCAGTTTCGCCACGAGACCGCTCATCAAGCCTTCGCCCTCTTCGTCAGGGTGGACAATGTAAAGCTGCGCCACGTCATCGCGACCAACACTCGAAAGCCCTGGTTCCGCAGAAATCTTGCGCAAGGCAGACGCAAGCGCCAGCGAATCGCCGCAAAGTTCAGCAGCCCCTGCATCGGCGACGTATTCACGCTTACGCGAAATGGCGAGACGAGTCAAGGTACTGATAAAGTATGCGATTGACGATACCAGCAGCGCCACAAGCAAAATCACCAAGATGACAAGCAGGCCTCCCCCATTCTTGCTGTTGCGGCGCCTCGATGTACCAGAAGACCTCAACAATCCGCTAATCAGATGAATCGAAATAGACATAAGCGTCGAAAGGATACCGACAAAGACAATGCACACAATCAAAAGTCGCGTATCGCGATTCTTAATATGCGTGAGTTCGTGGCCCACGACTGCCGCAAGTTCCTCGTCATTTAACTTGTTAATAATTCCCGTTGTAAGCGTAACAGTATATGAATTTATATCAATTCCACTTGCAAAGGCATTCAGGTTCGGATCGTCAATAATGTTGATCTTCGGCATCTCGATGCCGCCTGCGATGCAGAGGTTTTCGACAATGTTATAAACACGCACGTTCTCCTTGCGTTCGAGCGGTCGCGCATGTGTCGCATGGCGGATAATGGACGTGTTCGCAAAATAGGCAATGAGGAACCAAACCGCCGTAATCCCGAGCGTATATGGAAGCGCCACGCAGAAGTAATCCCAAATTAGGGGCCAGTGAAAATCGCCAGCGGCAAATTCATTGCAGGCATTTCGCAAGTACTCCGAACCCATATCATAATCGCGCATACTGCAAAAAATCCCGAGCCAGTCCAACACCATGATGAACGCATACACCATAGCCAAAAGAATAACAGGGAACATGCAAAGCAGAACAACAGTGTTCCTGTTATTCCGCCAAATCTGAGTCTGGATACCAACGTATTTCATTTTTTAGACGAAAGACGAGAGACTAGAGACGAGAGAAAAAACAAAAAATTCTTTCGTCTCTCGTCTGTAGGACCGCAGGTCCGTTCTCTCGTCTAAAACTTCACCTCGGGTGCTTTTTCGAGAGTTTCCCTGTTTTCCGTAGCCTCGTACATAGCGGCACGCTTAAACTTGAACATGCCCGCAAGGATGTTGCTCGGGAATACTTCGCAAGCGTTGTTAAACTCGCGGGTCGCGGAATTGAAGAAGCGACGAGCGGCAGCAAGCTTGTTCTCAATATCGGAAAGTTCCGTCTGCAACTGCAAGAAGTTCTGGTTCGCCTTGAGTTCCGGATAAGCTTCCAGCGAAACTTTAAGTCCAGAAAGCGCACTGCTCATCGCCTTGTCGGCAGCGACCTTCTCGTCAATCGTCGTTGCGCTCATCGCGGCGGCACGGGCGGCAGTCACCTTTTCGAGCACTTCCTTTTCGTGACCGGCGTAGCCCTTCACGGTATTCACCAGCTGCGGCACCAAGTCAAAACGTTGCTTGAGCTGCACGTCGATATTTGCAAATGCGTTTTCGCGGTTATTGCGGAGTTTCACCAAGCCGTTGTACATGGAGACACCCCATATCACTAGAATAACGGCAACGATAATGACGACAATTCCGATAGTCATAAATTCTCCTTTGATGATTTCTTACGAGAAAAGTATATAAAAGTTTCCGCGATGTCTTGTACATCTCCTAAATTCAAGACAAATCGTAGCTCACGAACGCGAATCGGCGGCTGTCGGGTGCCCAGGAATTCACGTTGATGGTTCCCTGTCCGCCAAAGAGTTTCAAGATGCACCGGGGTTCAGTCCAACTGGCGACTGCATTTTGCGGGAGGCCGGTCCCCTTGCGTTCCATCAGGCGGATTTCCACGTCCTTGTTGGGCACGTGCTCGCCGGGGCGTACATCCTTCTCGTGATAGGCGACCATCACCACCTTGTTCCCGTCCGGAGAAATGTGCGGGAACCATGTGTTCCAATGCGCATCGAATGTCATCTGCGCCTGCTCGGAACCGTCGGCCTTCATGCACCAGGCCTGCATGCGCCCCGTGCGCACGGAGTTGAACCAGATATATTCCCCGCCGGCATCGAATTCAGAACCGTCATTGAGCCCAGGCGCAGTAGTGAGACGGGTTTCGAGTCCACCCGCGGCGGGAATGGCGTAAATATCATATTCGCCGTTCCGCTCTGCACAATAGGCGAGCATCTTGCTGTCGGGCGTAATGCCGTGCAAATAGCTCGGACCCAGCGGCGTAACGAGCTGCGGCATGCGACCGTCAAAGAATATTTTGTAGATGCGCGATATCCCGTCTTCTTTAGTGTGGTGGCTCACATATAGTCCTGAGCCATCGGGAGCCAGCACATGGTCATTATTGCAGTTGTTGACAAAGTAGGATGGCACTTCCGTAATGGCGCCGCTTTCCAGCTCGTACTTGTAAATGTGACCTTCGCTATTGTACGTCAGGAACGTGCCGTCGGCACTCCAGTTAGGGGCCTCGATAACGCAATCGAATTTCCGGAGCACGCGCACCTCGCCCGTCCCGGTGTCGTAAACCTGCAGGCAGGACTTGTTGCCGGAGCGGTCCCACACCTGCGCGGGCGATTTCTCGAACGGATAGACAACGCCCCAGCTTGCACGTAGCGAGTCCATCCATTCCATGAACTGCATCGTCTTGGAATGGGGCATCTGCGGGCATTCCTTGAAGCCCTTTTCCAGCGCATCCTTGCAACCAAGCACCTCATACTCGTAGCAGTTGGCAAGTCTCGGCGGCACAACCGTCTCGCACAAAGTTCCCGCCTTGTCAAAGACCTGAAGCTCCTCCATATCGTTCAGGTTCTGTACGCGAATGAATCCCGCTGTTCCATGAATGACGCCCTCGTTGTGCGTCGGTGCGACCATCGACGTCTTGAGATACGCCTGCTGCCCGTTTTTGTACGTGAGGTTAATCCAGTCTGTCGCATCGACTCCCGTCTCGAAGAGGATAGACTTGCTTTCGGTCTTCACGATTGCATTGTTGTCGCCTGCAATTTCCGGATCCGTCAAGAAGATGTCCGCAAAAGTCAGGCTGTAAATACCCAGGTCCAAAAGCGCACCGCCCGCAAGTGAAGGGTTACGCAGCCGTTCGATATGCGAAAGCGCCATCGAAAAATCCGCCTCGACCGATTCCACCTTGCCGATACGCCCCGCGACAATCCAGTCCTTGAGAATCTTCACCGCCGGCAAGAAACGCGTCCACATCGCCTCGCACAAAAAGACATTTTTTTCCTGCGCAAGCGCAATCACCTCGGACGCCTGCAAGGCATTTGCACAGAAAGCCTTCTCGACAAGCACATTCTTGCCCGCATTGATGCAGAGCCGCGCCGACTCGTAATGTTCCGAATGCGGCGTCGCAATATAGATAAGGTCAATATCGGGATCCTGTACCAATTCACGATAACTGCCGTAAGCTTTCTTAAATCCATACTCCTGGGCAAAACTCTCCGCCTTCGCCTGCGTGCGCGAAGATACCGCATACGCCTCGACCCCCATTCCCTTCTGTTCCAAACACTTGACCGCAGCGGCCATCTTTGTAGCAATATGACCACAACCCAAAATCGCAAATTTCATCTTGACCTCGCAAAAACGCAAAACCTTGGCAATAGAAATCGCCATACGTCTATAAGGAATATAACCTGCCAGGACTAAAAACGATGGAGAAATAAAACAGCAAATGGTTGCACTAGTAAACGTTGGGCTACTTTATATTGACTATCCAATTCAAACTCGAAAAACGTTTATGAAACGCTTTTGTTTCATATTTTAATTTCATATAAACTATTTATG
>CAMJHM010000135.1 GCA_946405515.1 uncultured Fibrobacter sp.
GGATGTCGTCGACGTTAATCTGGGCGCCGCCGAGCTTGTTGTTTTCTTTCACCAGAAATTCGCGGGTCTCGAGCATGCCCTTGGAGGGGCAGTAACCGTAGCTGCGGTTCGTCTTGGCGAGGTCCACGACGATATCCTTGATCCAGTCGGGAATCTGGCACTTCTTTTCGATGGGGTCGCCGATGTTTTCCCAGTGGATGGGGAGGCCGAGTGCCTTGAGCTGGTTTGCCTTCTTCACGATCTCGCGGATTTCGTAAGAGAGTTCCTTGGCACCTTCGCTCAATAGTCTTCTGCGCATTTTATGCTCCTGTATAGGTATCGAAAATTCTCAAATTTTACAGCGTAATTATAGAATAATTTTTATCTAAGAACTTCCGTTTCCTAGGTTAATAGTTAAAGATTTGGGTAAATAGTTAGGGCAGCCGTTTGCGGGGCTGCCCTTGAAACTTTTGGTCTGGATATTAGCGCTATGCTTAGCAGATTTGAGTTTCTCTGGACAGCCCCACAATAGCTCGGGCTGCTGCCGGGCTTGCTGCAATCGCTTTCGCTGCGAGGTTCTGTCCAAAGAATTTATTCATGTGCAGAAATATAGTTCCAGGTTTGGGCATTGTCAAGGTCCCCGTTTGCTTTTGTCATTGCGAGGCCCCGGATGGGGCCAAAGCAATCTCGTTTAGATTTCTATATTCAGGCCATGACTCACGAAACCTTGTACGATCCCATCCGCAAGAAAGATGTGCCCGCCACGCCCGAAGAACACGTGCGCCAGGCGACTATCCAGTTCTTGCTGAACGAGGTCAAGGTGCCTGCGCACTTGATAGCGGTGGAGTTTGCGCTTTCGACAATTGAGCCCAAGACGGACGACCGAGTGGATATAATGGTCCACAACTTCCGCGAAGGGGCGCCACTTGACAAACCGTGGCTGTTGGTGGAATGCAAGGCACCCGGCGAATACACATGGGAAGCACTACAAGTCCAGCTCAACAAGTACCTGAGGATTCTCACGCCCAAGTATGTGATGCTCGCGCTTGGCGATACTGTGCGCTATTTCAAACTAGACGGCAAAAAGTTTTCCAAGATAGAAGCCCTTCCATTATATTAAGGCATCATTGAACAGTTTTTCATAAAAAAAGAATCCCGCAAAACTGCGGGATTCCCAAGATTCATGCTTGACTTCGATTAGAAGAAGATGAAGCCGCCGAGCGAGGCAATCATAGGATCGCCGTTGAATCCGCCAAGAGGATCGTTGTAGAAGTTCTTGGCGATGTTCGCTTCGAGGGCGTAGTTGTTGTACTGGAAGCGTATACCCGTGTCAACAGTCGTCTTGTTAGTGTAGAACGTGTACTTGGAGGATTTAGTCTTGTCCTTGCCATCGATTGCAGTCGAAGTGGCATAGTCAAACAGAGTCCAAGTATGAGCCACACCAGCATGGATAATCCAGCAGTTGGTGAGAGCGAGTTCACCGAGGATATTCGGAGTCGTGTTGATGCCAAATTCCATAGCGCTTTCACGTTCTTCATCGATATCGTCATAGATAAGGACAGGCAATTCCGTGTTCAAACCAATGAGGATTCGAGCATTTTCAGCACTGAGGATGGTCCCACCGACATTGAAATACGGAGCGATTTTCACATGAGATTCCGGGTCCGTTTCCGTGACTTCCTTGCCAATATCAGGATCATTGGTCGTCGTGAGGTTATGACGGAGGAAGTCCAAGCCGACGCTCCAGAACACATTCTTTCCGGACGGGGCGTTGGAGAAGTTCACATTACCCGAAATGTCGTAGAAATCTTCATCATATTCGCCAGCCTTGGTCTCCTGATCATTTTCTTCTCTGATCGTGAGCCAATCAGCAGCAAAACTCAGCTTGAAGCCAGCCAAGATGAAGGCTGCCTTCACGCCGAGATCATCGCCCGGCTGGGTGTTGAACGTTTTGGTTTTGGCATCATCATCTTTGCTTATGAACGTGTTGCCAAGCGAAGCATTAATGCTAAAGCCGAAGGACTGCGTTGCAAGACCTGCAGTAAGGAGGCCGAGATCGGCAGAGTTGTCAAAACCGAGGAAGTAGGTAGTACCTTCACCGCCAAAAGCGACAACGCCGGTCTGGAGAGTCGGTTCAACATAGAACAACTTGGAACCGAACATGTCCACAGGAATAGCCATGTTGCCACCAACGGTAGCAGCGGCAGCTTCGTTGCCAACAGCGTTATAGGAATTGCCATGGAGGACATCGAAACGGCCTGCAGGGGCTGCTTCTGCTGTGGCTTCCGGAGCCGGTTCAGCAACAGGTTCAGGTGCCGGGGCCGGAGCCGGGGCGGGTGCCGGGGCCGGTTCAGCGACAACCGGCTGTTCAGCGGGCTGTTCGGCAGGCTGTTCGGCCGGAGCAGCTTCTTCGGCAGGAGCGGCTTGTTCAACCGGAGCCGCCTGTTCTGCAACAGGCTGTTCGGCAGGCTGGGCGGCTGCGGGGGCAGCGGCCGGTGTTGCATTCTGAGCCATTGCAGCAGAGATTGCAACAGCGGTTCCGAGAGTCAAAAGTTTAAGATTCATCTAAATCTCCTTTGTAGATTAAACTAAAAAGAAGATAGTTAAAAAAAAGTTAAATAACAAAAAAAGGTAAAAAAAGACCCTTTTTTACCCTCAAAAACACTATACTAAGCTAAAACTGGCTTTTTCGCTTGTCAATCCAGGCCAAAACGGCCTTTTTTGCCTCTTCGGCAAGGATTTCCTTCTTGTTTTTCTTTTTCATCTCAATTTTATGGGGAAGGAGCCCGAAATTGAAGTTCATCGGCTGGAAATTTTCGTTTTCTTCGACAAGGCGGTTCATTAACGAGGCTATGCAACTTTCCTCCGGCAGCGGGTCGGCCACCCCGTGACGCAACGTTTGCGCCATGTTCCAGGCAGCATACCACCCGGTCGCCACAGCCTCGGTATAACCTTCGGAACCGGTAATCTGACCGGCGAACCAGGTCGGGGGGATTCCCTGAGAGCAGGGGAGGTCCGGACGCAAACGCAGGGTTGCATCCAAGAACTTGGGCGATTCAATGAACGTGTTGCGGTGCATGCAGCCGAGGCGGGCGAATTTCGCATTGCGCAAGGCCGGTACCATCGTGAAAATCTCTTTTTGCGTGCCCCATTTTAGGCGAGTCTGGAACCCAACCATATTAAAAAGCGTTTTCTGCTTGTTCTCGGCACGGAGCTGAATGACGGCATACCACAGGTGACCATTGTTGCCGAGCCCTAGCCCAATAGGGCGCATGGGACCATGGCGGAGTGTCTCGTAACCACGGCGGGCCATTTCCTCGACAGGGAGGCAACCCTCGAACAGCTCGTTCTTTTCGAAGGGGCGCGGCTCCACAGCTTCGGCTTCGCAGAGCTTGCGCACAAATTCGGTATAAGTTTCTTTGTCAAGCGGGCAGTTGATAAAGTCGGCCGTTTCACCTTTCTCCCAGCGGTTCATGTAGAACGCATGGTCAAAGTCGATGCTGTCGGCTTCGACAACGGGAGCGATGGCGTCGAAAAAGTGAAGGCGGTTCCCGCCAAGGCGCTTGAAGATGTCGTCGGCGAGTGCGTCGCTGGCCAAGGGGCCTGCGGCCACGAGGGTAGGGCAGTCGCCTTCGAGGCTTGTGACTTCTTCGCGGCGGAGGGTGATGTTCGGGCACTCCGCTATCTTCTTTTCAACCGATTCGCTGAAAATATCGCGGTTGACCGTAAGCGAATCGCCTGCGGGTACCGCCGCCTCGCGTGCGGAATCCAGCAGGAAACTGCCCAGCATCGTGAGTTCCTGCTTCAGGAGCCCGTGCGCGCTTGTAATTCCCAGAGCCTTGAAACTGTTGGAACAGACAAGCTGCGCCAGATGGCCGTCCCGATGGGCCGGAGTCTGCTTGACCGGGCGCATCTCGTACAGGTCGACCTTGAAACCGCGGCTCGCCAGCTGGAGGGCCGCCTCGCAGCCAGCAAGACCACCACCTATGACTCTTACCCTTTGAGTTTTGAGTTCGCTCATTTCATTCACTTTATGGCTTCAAGTTACAGGCTAGAGTCATCTTTCGTCTCTCGTCTGTAGCCGCATAGCGGCGTTCTCTCGTCTAGTTAGTCACCATTTTCCGGTATGTCTTGGCGTTCCCGATCCAGAGCTTGACCAGCAAATCCTCGAGCGAGGCTGTACTGACACATTCCGGGTCGGCGTCCTGGATTTCATCGGAAATCAGGTTGGCCTGGGTCTGGTTGAGCATGCCGTAGTACAGGGCTTCCATCAGTTGCGAAAGAAATTCCTTCGAGACCTTGGCAATGGCTTCCATGTCGTTCAGCGGGGGCAACTGCGCCGTTTCGGGATGGAACTGGTCCAGGTTGTCCATGGCCCACATGTCCGCAGCCTTGTACATTTCCGGAGAGAGCGACAACTTTTTCAGGAGGGCTCGATAATCGCCCCATTCCTTCTGGGTTGTACGTCCTCTTTTCCGGACACCCTTCAAAAAGGAAAGAACGGTGTAGTACAAGTTCTTTTCTTTTTGGACAGTTTCTTTTGTTGATGCCTGAGTCATGACAACCTAAATCGCTTAGTGCCTAAAGTGCCTCATGCCGGTGAACACCATGGCAATGCCGAATTCGTCGCACTTCTCGA
>CAMJHM010000136.1 GCA_946405515.1 uncultured Fibrobacter sp.
TCTTCAACTGCTGTTCTATGCCGCGCAATCGCGAACTTATGCGTATTTTCCATGATTTGGATATGGTCGAACAACTCGGGAGCGGCATGCGTCGTATTCTGCGTTCCTATGATGAAAAAGCATTCTCGTTTACGGATCATTTCATGCGGACTTCGTTCTATTTTGAAGGATTGCGGCGGTTGGGTGATAGGATAAATGATAGGATAAATGATAGGATAAGTGATAGGATAAAACTCACGGAAACGGAATCGCTGATTTACGCAGAAATAAAACGGAATCCTTCCATTACTGTTCCCTTGCTTATGCATGAAACGGGTTATTCCGAACCGACGATTAATAGGGCTTTGAAGGCTTTACGGGAAAAATCTTGTATTGCTCGCGTTGGCGCTCGAAAAAATGGTCGGTGGGAAGCGTTGAAATAAACAAACCCAGATTGCGTCCGCAGTGTAGGCGCAATTAAAACCGTTTTTAACGTATTTGCGCATATCGTGCGAATAAAGGGACTATTATGGAAAGAAAAAAAGATAAAAAGCTGGCCATCGCGGAATTCCCCCTCATTGACGAATCCTTGCTGAAATCACGGATTTATACCATCCGTGGGGTAAAGGTCATGATCGATGCCGATTTGGCAGATATTTACGGGTATAGTACGAAAAGATTCAATGAGCAAGTCAAGTGCAATATTGAACGATTTGACGAGGATTTCCGGTTTCAACTGACGCGAGAGGAGTATTTATCGATTCTAAGGTCGGAAAAACCGACCTTAGAACAGGGGAAATATGCAAAATATCTCCCATATGCCTTTAGCGAACAGGGTATTTATATGCTTATGACTGTTCTTAGAGGTGATTTGGCAATTATGCAAAGCAAGGCAATTATCCGCCTTTTCAAGCAGATGAAGGACTATATCGTCGCAGAGAATCAGCAACTGCTCGGGACTGCGGGAATCGCCCAGATTGCGGCGCAGACTGCTCAAAATACGCATGATATCGCGGTAGTTTCTGCCGAAGTAAAGGAACTTTCCGGCGAAGTTCGCGATATCCGGAGCGATTTGGGGAAAATCAATGTGGATCTCCAGATGGTCATGGAAAACTTTATCGACCCCTCGACTTACAGGCACTTCCTGATTCTGAACGGGCAAAAGTTGGAGGCTGATGTCGCCTATGCGCAGATCTACGGCATGGCGAAGAAAACGCTGTTGATCGTTGATAATTATGTCGACGTCAAGACGCTGAATTTGCTCCGGAGTGTGCGCAAGGGCGTTTTTCTCCTGATTGCGAGTGACCAATGCGCCCACATAACGGACGATATGCTCAACGATTTCCGTGCCGCGATGCCGGGCGTTTCGATTGACAAAGTTTCTGCCGCGCACAAGTTTCACGACCGCTACATTCTTGTCGACTTCAAGACCAAAAGCGAAAAGCTGTACCATTGCGGGGCTTCGAGCAAGGACGCCGGCAACAAGATTACGACTATCGTCCAACTGGACGACGTTGAAGCATACCGGAACATGTTTGAGGAATTGTATGAGAGGTACCGTATGCTTCGAACCATGCAGCAGCTTTCCGCCGATGCCGAAAAGGTTGGTTCCGCCGAAATGACACTCGACGAAATCAACGCCGAAATCGCCGCAGCCCGGCGCGGGAAGTAATCGGTCGCAATTTGCGACCACATGGAGGCTAAAAACATCCACTATGAAAGAAAATATTGACAACTTGTCAAAAATTGAGTATATTATAAAAAGATACACGGTAAGGATAACTCATAAGGCTTTAAAGAACCTTGACAAAATGCCCAAGCCGGAGCAGGAAAAGTTTTTCCGTCTGAAGACGGCATTGGAAACAAGTGGTCCAGAACAGCCCTCGTTTATGAATTATTCCAAACTCGGTGTGAATATGTACCATTGCCATTTGTCAAGGAAATGGGTTGCATGCTGGAAAAATGAATTGGGAACTTTAACTATAGAGGTCTACTATGTTGGCAGTCGTGAAAGCGCCCCCTACGCACGGCACTAAGAAGCCGGTTTCCTTCAAGATCGAAGGCGAACTGATTCCCGATTTTGTTTTGGGGATGCTCAAGTACATGTTCCCGAAATGCGTCAAGGTTTATGACACCTCGGTCAAGAAGCACCATGATATGGACGAGGAGTCGGTCTCGCTCGAAAGTACCGATTGGTACAAGAAGATGTCTGCGGAGATGACTCCGGGCAAGGCAATCCGTGCCGACCGCGGACTCCGCGGATGGACTCAGAACGTCCTCGCGCAAAAGCTCGGCATCTCTATACAGAATCTATCTGCGATGGAACATGACCGCCGTCCGGTATCCAAGAAAATGGCCGCAAAACTGTCCCAAATTTTTGGAGTCCCGCCCGAAACGTATTTTAAGTTCTAACTGTAGTCAAGCGTTTCAACGCCCGACGCGTTTCTCTGTCGAATGGAGAGACGCGTCTTTTTATAATTCTGGCTTTTTTCTATATTTGCGTGCGTTTAAGGCCATGCCTTAAGAACCATTTGACACAAGAAAAGGAACGCTATGCCAGCTTTTGATCCGAATGCGAAAAAGATGCTGATTTCAGGAAACGAGGCCATCTCGCTTTCCATGCGCCACTGCAACGTGCAGTTTGCCGCGGGTTACCCGGGTACTCCCTCTACCGAAATCCTCGAGGATTATTCTGAACTCGGCGGGTATGCCCAGTGGGCCCCGAACGAGAAGGTCGCCGCCGAAGTGGCCCTGGGTGCAGCCTTTGGCCATGCCCGCAGCGTGGTCACCATGAAGATGGTCGGCCTCAACGTGGCTAGCGACGTGCTCTACACCGCGACCTACACGGGCGTGGACGGTGCCATGGTGTGGATCGTTGCCGACGACCCGGGCCAGGGCAGTTCCCAGAACGAACAGGATACCCGTAACCATGCGAAGGCATCCGTTTGCCCGATGTTCGAGCCCTCCAACTCCCAGGAAGCCTACGACTTCTTCCGCATTGCGGTGCAGACGAGCGAAAAGTTCAAGATTCCTGTAATTCTCCGCATGACGACCCGCGTGGACCATTCCAAGTCTATCGTGGTTCCCAAAGAAGAACTCCCGGCCATGGTGCCGAACTTCGAACGCAATATCGCCGGCCACGTGATGGTGCCCGGTTTCAGCAAGCCGGCCGGCCGCCGTCTCCGTGCCAAGATGGACGAGATGGAAGCCTGGAACGTCGCGGAAGGCCCCAATCGGGTGGAAATGCGCAGCGAGGACTTCGGTATCATCGTGAGCGGCATCAGCTACCACCACGTGCGTGAAGCCGCTCCAGAAGCAAGCATCCTCAAGCTCGGCATGACCTACCCGCTGCCGATGCAGCTCATCAAGGATTTCGCGAAGAAGTTCGAAGGCAAGCGCCTCATGGTCATCGAAGAAAACGACCCGTGGCTTGCTGAAAACATCAAGGCCGCAGGCATCCAGTGCGAAAGCAAGTTTGACCCGATTTTCCGCTTTGGTGAACTCGACGTGAACCGCGTCCGCCGCATTATCGCTGGCGACAAGAACCCGGATCCGGTTCCGGTCAAGGGCAAGCCGCCTATGCTCTGCCCGGGCTGCCCGCACCGCAGCTCTTTCGCCATGCTCAAGGAACTCGACTGCATCGTTTCTGGCGACATCGGCTGCTATACGCTGGCCGCTCTCCCGCCGATTAGTGCGATGGACTACATGATTGACATGGGTGCCGCTATCGGCATGGGTATCGGCCTGCGTAACGTGCTCCCGCGCGAACAGGCCAAGAAGGTCGTCTCCGTGATTGGCGACTCCACGTTTGTTCACAGCGGCATCACCGGCCTCGTGGAAGCGGGCTACAACCGCCCCGACACCGGCCATGTGGTTGTTATTCTCGACAACAGCATCACCGCCATGACGGGCCAGCAGGAACACCCGGGTACGGGCCGCCATCTGGACCACAGCCCGGCCTACAAGCTCGACTACGGTGCCATCGCGAAGACCGCCGGTTTCGACAACGTGTACGAAGTGAACCAGGTCAAGGAACCCGAGAAGTTCAAGGAACTCGTGAAGGAAGCCCTCGAGAAGGACGAGCTCACGCTCATCGTGGCGAAGAGCCCCTGCATCCTCGCTCTCAAGAGCATCCTCGCCTGGGACAAGGCCAACAAGGAAAAGGCTGAAAAGGCTCTCGCCGAGTCCGAAGCCGCTGCTAAAAAGAACGGCAACTTTTAAGGAGAAGTTTTTATGAGCGTAGTTAACGTGAAATTTGCCGGCCTCGGTGGCACAGGCGTTATCAAGGCGAGCGACGTGATGGCGGAACTCGTATTCGAACAGGGTTACGACGTGAAGAAGGCCGAAGTGCACGGCATGAGCCAGCGCGGCGGTTCTATTGCTTCCGATGTCCGCTTTGCGAAGGACGAAGAAGTGCAGTCCCCGATGATCCCGACGGGCGAAGCCGACTACTTGGTGGTATTCGACGAGACGCAGGTCGTGGTGAACGAGGCCTTCCTCAAGCAGGGCGGCGTGCTCCTCACTCCGGCGGACATCGATGTCTCGAAGCTCGAGAACGTGAAGGCCCTGAACGTCGCGATGCT
>CAMJHM010000137.1 GCA_946405515.1 uncultured Fibrobacter sp.
AGCGTACCGCCGGTGCCGGTGGCGAAATCGTGAACCTCCTCGGCCGCGGCTCCGCTTTCTACAGCCCGGCTACTTCTGCCGTGCACATGGCCGAAGCCTATCTTCTTGACAAGAAGAACGTGTTCTCTTGCGCTGCCATGCTGAACGGCGAATACGGCGTGAAGGGCCTCTACTGCGGCGTGCCGGTCGTGGTTGGCGCTAACGGTGTCGAAAAGATTCTCGAAGTTTCCATGAACGACGAAGAAAAGGCTGCCTTCGCCAAGTCCGTCGAGGCTTGCAAGAAGAACGCCGAATGGGTCGACGCTCACACCTAATATAATTGACATTTGCGCTTCACTTGTCATTGCGAGCGAAGCGTGGCAATCTCATTTTAAGAAAAACTCCCTCGGCGATGCCGGGGGAGTTTTGCATATTATTCCATAATCCACGCTCTTGATTCAAATTTAATCCAACATAAAATTATTTTTTTATTGTTTGATAATATATTTATGTTATGCGTGACTGCTTTAGTTGCTTAGCCGTTCTTTTTTGTGTGGTGGCCTTGTTCATGGGACGGGGTTATTGCGCCGCAGAGGATGCGCCGCTAGATTCGGCGGGCTTGTTACGTTGCCGTAATGCGATGATGGATGCTTTGCGAGACAACCGCCTCGATGACCTCAAGCAAATTGTCGAGAAAACCGAAAAACTCAAAAAGACGACCGAACGGCCTTTGTTTTACGATAGCGAAAAACTTTTGGTTAAATATTTCTTGAAGGATTTTGAATTCCTTAGCAATGTAGATTCCGTGGCGCTTTATAACACGAGTACAATGTCGCTTTATTACATTGATGAGAAGAAGGCTGTGAAAGGCTTTTACGATGATTTCTATTTTGAAATTAAGGATAAAATGGCTGAGGAATTGCGGTCGGGGAGGCTCGTAAAGACTCTTGACGAAATAGAAAATGAGAGTGACAGGGCTTTTGTTTTTATTTTGCTTGTTGGCCTGTACGAAAGCAAAGCCCAAGTATCCTCGTTGATCGAAGAGCGCAAGGCGCAGCTATCAAATCGTAAGCAGTTGGACTATCTAGTCGGAAAATACTGGACTGATATATTTTTCGACAACAATAAGAGACGCTGGGTGACGCTGGGTGCTTTATTTGGCGTTTATGCAGGCGATATCTCTGACAATGTTGAAAATTCCATAGGCTTCAACATCGGATGGGGCAGAATACGTGAGAAAATCCTGTATGGAGTCATCTTTGATTTTCAAAAGGGGGATTATGCTGAATCGGATTCACTTTATTTCTTTGATGCCGGTCTTGAATTGAATGCCGGATATGCCGTGTATAGAAGGGGCTTTGTGACTCTTTATGGGCTTGTAAATGCGGGGGGTCGGTTTAATTCGCTACAAGAGAACGATGATGCCGACAAAAAAAGGAAATTGCCATATCAGTTCTACCCGGCGTTTGGCGCTGGTATGGTGTTGGATTTTTGTGAACCGAACATTGGAATTGGCTTACGCTACAGGAGTGGGGTGGAAAATGTTTGGGCAGACGATGTCGTAAAGGCGTCCGGATTCCGGTTCTACTTTTCTATTGAATTGTTGCTTGCTCCGCGTGAGCGAAAACCTTTTGAATATGGCAATTAAGTGCGGCGAACTTAGAATTTCGGGGGAATGCCGGAGATAAGTTCGTCGTCCATGTAAATGGTGATGTATGGGTTAATCGGGGCTTTTTCGGTGTCGCCCTGATCCCTTTCCCATAGGGGAATTCCGTCGTAGTCGGCTCCGTCTACTGCTTTTTGGTGGGCCGCCCACGACCAACCCCCGCTAGTTGAACTAAGCTCTTTTTTTGCCTTGGCCCTAAGGGTCTCGCACATGTTGTTCTGGTAAATTCCGCTCGAGAAGTTTATGTCAATTCTCAGGCTGCTTGATGGGGGAATTTCCAGACTTCCGAGAGGGATAGGAATGTAATAGGTGTATTCTTCCGTTGATGCGTTATAGGAACTGTCTATTTTTATAGGAGTGGAATGTCTAAAGTTGTTTCTTAGTGTATCGCTGGCGTCCGTGCCATCTGCAAGTTTGCAGGGGAAACTAAATCCGAGGCTGTCGTGCAGTTGGCAGATATCCTCGTCAATGAGGAACGGACAGGAGCCCGGCTGTCTCCCTTCACCTGGAACGGGTTCTATGTTTTCAGGTTTCCCAGATACATATAAACGAAGTGTTAGGTTGCTGATAGCTTGTTCTTCGTTGTTGTAAATGACTACGTTTAAATTGTCCATGTCGGAAAATTCATACTGGTATACGCCTATGTTGATGTCGCGGCTTGCATAAGAAGTGGGGAGTTCCTCGGAAGAGGAAGATTCTGCAGAAGAGTCCGGTTCTGCGCTGCTGGAACTTTCGGTGCCAGAAGACAAAGTTACGGTTTCGGACGAGGAAGACTCGGCTGTCGCAGACGAAGTGGGTTCCTGGATGTCGTTGCTTCCGCTAGAAGAAGTTTCGCTGCTAGAGGAGTCGTCCTCGGTTTTGGAAGACGAGGATTCTTGAGAAGATGCTTCAGGAGTCCATGTGTTATTATGGCATGTGTAGCCCTGCTTTTCGTCTTTTACGTAGGCGAACGCACCTTCTCGGGTGTCGGAACAGGCTGGTAGGTCGTCGTGTGTTTTTGCGATGATGTCCGTGTCGTCAGTGGAAACTTTGACATTAGAAGAGGATTCGTCGCTGCAAGCCGTGAACAGCGCGACTCCGCATAAAGAGATAAGGGCAATTTTTTTCATGATTTGAATTTAACATTTTTGGAAAATATTTTTCTTGGAATTTTTCTGCCGAGGTGTCGATTGGGGTGGCCTTTATGAATGTTTACTTAAATGTGGACTTTCTTATTTGCTTGAGATGCTTGAAAATACATGTAATTGCTTGAAATTTTGTAAAAACGTAGACTTTTAATAAAGAATTTTTGTTGACTTTTACGAAAATAAAAGGTATATTAAGGAGAAACCGTCAGGGAGTATTATATGTGTTTGGGATTTCGTTGCCGTTTTGGCTCAATGTTTGGGTGTGTTGGCCTAGGGGTTGCGTTTGGAGTGTCGTTTGCTTTTTCCGCAGATTGGTACGCGAAAGACAACTTGCAACCCGGTCACGACCCGAGTATGGTGCGCTTCGAGGACGGCTACGCCCTCATGAGCACGAACAACAATCTGCAACTGTGGACTTCCGAAGATGCCTACACTTGGCGCGACCACAAGTCGACCGTGAGCGCGATTCCGCAGTGGGCCTACGAGTATGCGCCCGGTACCGAGGGCATCTGGGCTCCGGACATTTACTACATGAATGGCGAATTCCGCGTGTATTATTGCGTGTCCGTCTTTGGCAAGCGCTCTTCGGCCATTGGCTACCAGGCGACGACTTCGATTATGCCCGGAACGGAGGGCTACGGTTGGAAGGACCATGGCCATGTTTTCCACACCGTGACTTCGGACAAGTACAACGCGATTGATGCCGACGTGGTACGCGATACCGAGGGCAATTACTGGATGGCGTTCGGTTCGTTCGGGCTCGGCATTCAGCTGATCAAGTTGGATGCGCAATCGGGTTACCAGGCGAGCGACGACAAGACGGTCTACAACATTGCGCGCCGTACGAGCAAGGCGAGCGAGGGTGCGGAAGAAGGACCGAGCCTGATTGAGCATAATGGCAAGTATTTCTTGTTCACGGCGTGGGACAAGTGCTGTCAGCAGGGCGCGAATATTGAGCAGACTACCTACAAGACGGCTTATGGCCGTGCCGACAAGGTGACGGGCCCGTACAAGGACCGCGCCGGGAACGATATGGCGACCGGCGGCGGCACGATTCTTTTGGAACGCTACGGGCGCTACGTGGGGCCGGGCGGTGGCGAGGCCTTCCAGGACTTGAACCGTGTGCGTTTTGTGCATCACTACTATGATTTGAATGGCGACAAGTACAACCATATCCACATTCGTGATGTCGTATTTACCGAGGATAACTGGGCTGAGATGGGACAGCCCTTCCTCGGGCGTTATTTGAGTGCCGAGGTGGAGCACGGCGTGCTGACCCGCGCTGTTTCGGGCGACCTCGCGATTACGCGCAGCAATACGGCCTCGAACGGGGAATACCTCGCGTACGTGAATACCGAGGGCTCCAAGATTCGCCTGCCGATGAACATTATGCAGGCGGGCGATTACCTGCTGCGTTACCGCTACGCGAACGGTGGCGATGCGGCCGCGACGCACAAGGTGACGGTGAATGGCAAGTCGCAGACGGTGACGCTTCCGCCTACGGGTTCCTGGGGCACGTTCCCTGAAAAGTCCGTGGTGATGGTGCCCGCGAAACTCAAGCGCGGCGGCAACTTCATCGAAATCGAGCCTTCGCCTAACGGAAATTTCGCGGAACTCGACCGCATCGACTTCTTGCGCATTATCCGCGATACGATTCCCGCGAACGGCTTTGACAACGGCATCCGCGTGCGCCTCACGAAGGACGACGAGTTCGCCATCAAGGACGGCGGCTATGCGATTT
>CAMJHM010000138.1 GCA_946405515.1 uncultured Fibrobacter sp.
TGCATTTCGAGTTCCAGCACAACGTGTGCGGCCGTAAGATTTACGCCGAGGGCACTGTAGATGCCGTGAACTTCCTCGCCGAGCAGATTGCCGCCGGTACCGCCAAGCCCTTCAACATGATGGACGTGCTGCGTTCCGGAAAGATGAGGTAAATGCGTTCCTATATCCTCCGCCGCCTGCTTTTGATGATCCCGACTCTCATCGGGATTTCGCTGGTGTGTTTTATACTCATCCAGCTTTTGCCGGGCGGCCCCGTGGAGGAAATGATTTCGCGTGCTCAGCAGGCCGCGGCCATGAAGGGCGGGGTAGATGCCTCCAAGGCGCTTTCGCCCGACCAGATAGCCCAAATCCAGGCGTACTTCGGTTTTGACCAGCCCGCTTGGAAGCGCTACCTGACCTGGCTCTGGAACGTACTGCACCTCGACCTCGGTTCCAGCTACACCTACGGTCTCCCGGTCTGGGATGTCATCGTGAGCCGCTTCCCGATTTCGCTGTTTTTCGGTATCACCTCGTTCTTCCTGAGTTATCTGATTTGCATTCCGCTCGGTCTGTGGAAGGCCGTGCATCATGGGAGCAAGCTTGATTCGCTTAGTTCGGGCGTGATTTTCTCGGGCTACGTGATGCCCGGCTATGCGCTCGGCATCTTGCTTATCATCTTCCTTGCGGGCGGTTCGTACCTCGACATTTTCCCGCTGGGCGGCCTCACGAGCGACGACTTTGAGGATTTCTCGTTCTTCGGAAAAATCGTGGACCTCGGGCATCACCTGATTCTCCCGATTTTCTGCTACATGATCAGCGAGTTCGCTTTCCTGACCTTCCTCATGAAGAACTCGGCGCTCGAGGAATTGGGGAGGGACTACATGCGTACCGCCTTGGCCAAGGGCATGAGTTTCAACCAAGCACTCGTGCGTCATGCGCTCCGTAACGCGCTCATCCCGATTGCCACCCGCCTCTCCGAAATCTGCACGCTCATGTTCGCGGGCGCGCTCCTTATCGAGAAAGTCTTCGATATCGACGGCATGGGCCTTCTGTATTACAACTCCATGGTCAACCGCGACTACAACGTGGTCATGGGCATCATCTTCCTGAGCAGCCTCATGGCGATGGTAGGCCGCCTCTTCAGCGACATCCTCTACACGCTCGTAGACCCGAGAATCAAGTTCTCGTAATCCTGTGTATATGGTATTTTAAAACGATGCGAGACAGTTGCTGCCTCGCGTTTTTAGATGATTCAATTAGAGAATGATGCCAAGTAGAAAGCTTAGTCGATTTGCGTGAATAGGTTTTCTTGCGCGTCGTCGAGTTTCCTGGACGGAATGCTCCTGTGCAGCAGCTTGTAGGCGTTGGTGGTCGCGACGCGGCCTCTGGGCGTTCGGCTGAGCAGGCCCTTGCGAATCAGGTAGGGCTCGTAGACTTCTTCTAGCGTGTCCGTTTCTTCGCCGAGGGCGGCACCGATGGTGCCGAGGCCGACAGGCCCGCCGTCGAACTTGTCGATCATGGTCGAAAGGATTTTGCGGTCCATCGGGTCGAGGCCCTCGCTGTCGATGCCCAGCATGTCGAGCGTCTTCGTGGCGGATTGCACGTCGATAACGCCCGTTCCCCGGACTTGGGCCACATCGCGGCAACGCCTGAGCACGCGGTTTGCGACACGGGGCGTCCCGCGGCAGCGAGCGCCGAGAAGTTCGGCGGCGTCCTCGGCGAGTTCAACCCCCAAAATTCCCGCACTGCGCACGAGAATCTTCGCGATATCCTTGTCGCTGTAAAGCTCCAGCCTGTATTGCAGGCCAAAACGGTCACGCAGCGGGCTGGTCAGTAAACCGCTGCGGGTTGTCGCGCCCACGAGCGTAAAATGCTTGAGCGGCAGGTTCACGCTGCGGGCTGCAGGGCCGGAATCGAGCATGATGTCGAGCCGGAAATCTTCCATGGCGGGGTAGAGGTATTCCTCAACAACGCGGCTCAGCCGGTGAATTTCGTCGATGAACAACACGTCGTTTTCTTGCAAGCTGGTAAGCAAGCCCGCCAAATCGCTCGCCTTTTCGAGCACCGGGCCGCTGGTCACATGGATATTCACGCCCATTTCTTTGGCGATAATCCCGGCGAGTGTTGTCTTGCCGAGGCCGGGAGGGCCCGCAAAAAGGCAGTGGTCCAGTGCGTCCCCGCGGTGGCGGGCCGCCTCGATGGCAATAGAAAGGCTTTCCTTGATGTCGTCCTGGCCGGTAAAGTCGTTCAGGCTGGGCGGGCGCAAATTCCTGTCGGTATCGTTTTCGTCAAAGGCGATTTTTTGCGGAGAAATGATGCGGTTGTCTTCCATTTGAATCTCCGTCTAAAGGTATTTGAGGGCTTCCGGGATAAGCGTTGCCGCGTCTGCCGTGTCCCCGAGGATTTCTGCCGCCTTGACGACAGCCTTTTCTGCTGCGGGATCCTTGACGCCGAGCGTGTGCAGGGCGAGTACGGCCTCCATCTTCGCGCCGGTGAGCGCACCCATGCTTGTGACGCCGGAACCTTCGACATTGCCGAGGGCCTGGAGCATCGTGCCTGCCTTGTCCTTGAGCGCAAGCACCATCTGTTCGCATGTCTTTTTGCCGAGCCCCTTGATTTTGCCGAGGGCGCTCTTGTTGTCGCTTGCAATCATGTTCAACAGGTCGGCGGGGGAGACTCCGCTCAGGATGCGCTGCGCCATCTTGGGCCCCACACCGTTCACGTCCAACAGCATCAGGAAAATGTCCTTTTCCGTCTTGTCGGCGAACCCGAACAATGTCATGGAATCTTCGCGGACAACGAGGTTCGTGTACAGCAGCACCTCGCTGTCGACCTCGGGCAGCTTGCCTGCCGTATAGGCGGAAATATTCACGCCATAGCCGACACCGTTCACGTCCACCACCACGAAAGTGGGCGACTTTTCGACAAGAATTCCGCGAATACGTTCAATCATCCAGAGCCTCTAAACGATGTGTACGAATGTTTACTGCACAAATATATACTAATTTAAAGACTCTGTCAAGCTAAATCGTATTTTTTACCAAAATTTGCGGAAAAACTATATTCTGACTGATTTTTCGCTGCGATTTAGGCTCTGGCTCTGTCAAGCCTGATTGTATGGCTACAGACTTGCTGCGATGGCCAAAATGGCGCTTTTAGTCAAAATTCTGCATTTTCTCTGTGAAAAAACAATTTCCGACGGGCTGACAAAACCCAATTTTCTTGCTATGCCAAATTATGCGTACGGATTGACTTGACGGAGCCTCAACTTCAGGGCACAGAAGTAGTGGAATTTCTATAATTACAAATATGAAGAAAATCTTGTTTATCATTTTGGCCGTGTTTTTCGCACAAACTTTCGCCGACACTCCCGAAGAATGGATTGCCAAGGCGAACGGCGTGATAAAAGAAGAAATCCGGGCATCGAGCAACTCGATACACTCCGCCTATTCCCTCGGGAGCCTCCAGGAAGCCTCCGCCATCCTGGATTCCGCCCTCCAGCGGTTCCCGTACCGTATCGATATTTGGCTCGGGCAAGTCCAGCTGAACGGAGAAATGGAAAACTGCAAGGCGCAAACCAAGTATTTCGAGAAAATTCACAACCTGCTAAAGACCAAAAAAGACAAGTGCGAACTCAATGGTGGGCAAAAGATCGCCGATGCAGACAAGCTCCTGGAAGGAGAATTCACGATTGCCGCCAGAAAATACTTTGAGATAGAAAACGATCCCTGCTACGAAATGCTCGCGCGCCAGATGCTCAAGTACCTTCCCAACAGCGTAGAAGCGCTGAACGCCATGAGCGTCGTTCACCTGCTACAACAGAGCGACAGCGCGATAGTTTATCTAGAACGTGCCCACAAGGTCACCCCCACCGACTGCATCGTAATCCACAACATCGCGGAATTCTACAAGCGCAAAGGCGACACGAAAAAGCACGAAGAATACACCATGAAAGAAGCGCTGATGTGCAGGCAGAAGTAGGGCTCTGTCAAGCCTGGCCGTATGTTTGCGAATTGGCTGTGGTTAGTTGCGGTGCCGAAACCTAAAAACTACCTAAATATGGCGTTTTCGAAGTAAAAATGCAGTTTTCTAGGGGCTTACAAATCGAGAAAAGTTTGCTAGCACCTACTTTTTATACAGTTTGGCTTGACAGAGCCAAACCGAAAATCTTTGGGTTTTCGGTTCGCTGATTAATGGATGTTGGAATAGCCTTTGGTTCTTCCCAAAAGGTCGTACAGCTTGCCGTTTTTTTGTGGCATCTGTTGTGCTTTGACTTTATGGATGCGAGTCGTTGTTTGTTCTGGCACTGCCAATTTTTGCATCGGATCTCCGATAATCGATTCCCCATAGAACCAATCGAAAAGGTCTTCCTTGTGACTGTACTGGTTCTTTTTTACCCTTTTGTTTACCCATTCTCGGAACGATTCGCCAATGAATTTGTGCTCAAAGGCGTCGTACATGAAACCATCCATTTGGTCGCTTCCACTGGTTTTGGATGAACCGATACTT
>CAMJHM010000139.1 GCA_946405515.1 uncultured Fibrobacter sp.
GGCCTGGTCGCCGGGCTTGTGCTCAACTATACCATGAGTATCGTGTGGGTGTTCACGGCTTGCGAAAGGACGCTTGAAAAGCGCAAGGTGATGGAATTCTCGCTGTTTGCGCTTGTGGGAATCGCTGGTGTCGGTATCAACCAGCTGCTGATGTTTCTGATGGTGGGAGTGTTTGATTGGAACGAGATGGCCTCCAAGATGATTGCCGCGATTCTTGTTCTGATGTGGAATTTTGGGGCGCGTAAGTTGATGCTGTTCCGAGAAAGGAAGGAGTGATTATGGTTGCTGAAAATAGTGGAAAGAAGATTGCCGTGATTGCGGGTGCGGGCCCTGCGGGACTCACCTGCGCGCTGGAACTTTTGCGTACGACGGATGTGAAACCCGTGATTTTCGAAGCCGAAGACGTTATCGGCGGCATCTCGCGCACGGCGCGTTACAATGGCAACCGCATGGATATCGGCGGTCACCGCTTTTTCAGCAAGAGCGATACGGTGATGGACTGGTGGCAGGGAATCTTGCCGTTGCAGGGTGCTGCGAGCAAGGACGACATTGCTATTGGCCGCAAGGTGCCGCTGGTCGAAGGTGGCCCCGATCCCGAGAAGACGGACTACGTGATGCTTTGCCGTAGCCGCCTTTCCCGCATCCTTTTCCTCCGTAAGCTCTTTGACTATCCTGTTTCGTTGAACGGTGACACGATTCGCAACCTTGGACTCTGGCGCATGTTCAAGATCGGCATGAGCTACCTCAAGGTGCAGCTGCTGCCTGCCCGCAAGGAAAAGAGCCTCGAAGACTTCATGATCAACCGTTTTGGCGTGGAACTGTACCGCACGTTCTTCCGCGATTATACCGAGAAGGTGTGGGGCGTGCCCTGCAGCAAGATCAGCCCCGACTGGGGCGGTCAGCGCATCAAGGGCCTCTCGATTACGAAGACGGTGGTGCATGCCCTGAAGCAGATTTTTGCTGGCAAGAAGAAGGCCGAGGCCGGTGCCGCTAACGGTGCGGATATCCGCCAGAAGGATACCGAGACGAGCCTTATCGGCCAGTTCCTCTATCCGAAATTCGGACCCGGTCAGCTTTGGGAAACGGTTGCCGAGAAGGTGCAGGAAATGGGCGGCGAAATCCGCATGAAGTCGAAGGTCGTGGGCGTGAACCGCTCCGCCGACGGCAAGCGCGTGGAAAGCGTGGTTGTAGAATCCCGTGTGGCAGATGGAAACGTTTCGACCGAGACGGTCGCCTGCGATTATTTCCTCAGCACCATGCCTGTGAAGGAACTTGTCGCTGCGATGGACAATGAAAAGAACCCGGTGCCTTCAGAAGTTCGCCGCGTATCCGACGGCCTTGTGTACCGCGACTTCATTACCGTGGGGCTCCTGCTCGACGAACTACTTATCAAGAACCCGGCGAAGCCCGGCACTCCCGAAAGCAAGCTCAAGTTCGTGGCGGACAACTGGATCTATGTGCAGGAATCCGACGTGAAGCTCGGCCGCATCCAGATTTTCAACAACTGGAGCCCCTACCTGGTGGCTGACCCGAGCAAGGTGTGGATTGGCCTCGAATACTTCGCGACCGAAGGCGACGAAATGTGGCGTATGCCCGATGCGGACTTCATCAAGTTCGCGATTGAAGAACTCGACAAGATTCACGTGGCAAAGCCCGAGTCTGTGCGCGATTCCGTGGTGTTCCATATCAAGAAGGCGTACCCTGCCTACTTCGGTACCTATGGTGAGTTCGACAAGGTGCGCGCCTATGTGGACCCCATCGAGAACCTGTTCCTGATGGGCCGTAACGGCATGCACAAGTACAACAACATGGACCACAGTATGCTCGCTGCCATGGAAGTCGCGAAATGCATCCGCGAAAATTCCACCGACAAGACCGCCCTCTGGAGCGTGAACAGCGAAGAAGACTACCACGAAGGCAAGAAAGCGTAGTGGAGTCCTGATGAAAAAGTTGTTCAGAATTTTCAGGTTCCCTGAACTCTATTGTGCGTTGCTGCTGGTGGCAAGCCTCGTCGTCGGTTTTGCCTTGAGGGTCTCGGTCGAGAACGTCGTGCTGCGGCAGGGCGCCTCTATGGAGAATGTCAGCCTTCCCGTGACTAAGAAAATGCGAGAAGGCGAAATGTTCCAGGTTGAGCTGGACATCAAGAATGCCTACCGTACTTCGTATGACCTGCGCGTGGTTCCCGACGATTGTGCCGAGGGAATCGTGATCAACGGACAAAATCTGGATGTTAGGTCCAACCCTGGGCGCTGTGATTTTACGAAGGGATTTTGGCTGAACGATAGCGTGACGGCGCCGCACCGTGTGGGCGACAGGACGCATTATACGTTCTACTTGAGGAACAATGGCGGAAACGCGGGGCTGAATGTCTTTATCAATCAGACGTCATTCCTGACGCGGGTCATGAATGTTGCTGCCGTAGTCTTTTTTGCGTTGCTTTGCATGTTTGTGGCGCGGCGGTTCAAGTTGCGCGGCGGAATCCTTTTCCTCTTTTTGTTGGGAGTGCTCCTCAGGACGGTGTTTTTTGCGAACGTGCCGTACACGACTTACTCGAACGATGTCGATGGCCATGTCGCCTATGTTCAGTACGTCCTTGACAACCATGCCATTCCTGGTGTAGATGACTGCTGGACTTGCTACCATCCGCCTGTTTACTATGTCACGGCGGCGCCCTCTTTCGTGTTCGGCGAATGGGTGGGCGTTTCGGGCCCTGCTGGCCTGCAGTCGTTTAGCCTGCTTTTATCGGTGCTCACGCTCTTTTTCGGGATAATGTTCCTGAAATCCTTCATGACGGGACCTGCGTTTGGAACCGCTGCGGTGCTGTGGACCTTGTGGCCGTTGATGATTCTGGTGTCGCCGCGCATCGGTAACGACCAGATGTTCTACCTGCTGCACGTGCTCTGCCTGTGGGGAGGCGTCAAGTATTTCAACGAAGGCCGTGGCAAGTTCCTGATTGTGGCGGTGCTTTCGGCGGCGCTTGCGATGTGGACCAAGACGACGGGCGTGGTGACGATCGGGATGGTGTTCCTGTTTACCGTTTGCGGTTATGTCAGGAATGAGAGATTCCCGTACCCGACAAAATCCGAGGTGGTGGCGTGGGGACTGTTCGTCCTACTGATTGCGGGGGTCGCCTTGCAGAAGCTTTTGGGCGATGCGGACCTGGTCGGTAACGCGAGTGGGCTGAATGGCCGGCTTAAGGTGGGCAACGAGGCGTTCAACTACATTTTCTTTGACCTGAAGTCCTTTGTGACGAATCCTTACACGAGCGCCTGGAAAGAAGAATGGGGCCGCGAATTTTTCTGGAACTATTCTTTCAAGTCGGCCATGTTCGGCGAATTTGAACTCGTGCGGAATGCGACAGGAAGGACGCTCGCGACCCTGATGAGCGTGTCGTTCCTTGGGTTGATGGTGTATGCGATTCGCGGATTCTGGAAGACGAAACTGCAGGTGTTTCACTGGATTCTTTTGCTGCAGGCGGTGGCGTTCTTTGCGGCGTTGATGGTCCTGCGCATTCGTGTCCCGTATTCCTGCAGCAACGACTTTAGGTACATCGCTCCTGTCTTGTTGAGCATGCTGCCATTTATGGCGACAGGAATCATCTTGGAAGGCTCTTCGCTCAAGTGGAAAGTGCTCGGTTACGCGCTGGTGGCGGCATTTGCCTTGAGCACGGTGATTTTGTATATTCTTGCTATGTAGGAACTAAATGTGTCCTATGGAAGAAAGAAGATGCGTTTTTTATTGATTTGTGTATGTGTGCTGTCGGTGGCCTTGTGGGCGCGCCCCATCAACGATGGCAATAAGCTGTTCAAGAACGGCGACTATGCCGGAGCGCTCGAAAAGTATATGAAGGCCCGTGAATCGGAGCCTGCAAACCCGCTTTTGTTCTACAATATCGGAACTTGCCAGTACAAGCTCGGCAACTATGACGAAGCCAAGAAAGAGCTTGAGAGCGCCGTGCGCATGCCGGATAAAAAGATGGCGGCGAAGGCAGCCTACAATTTGGCGAATACGCATTTCCGCATGGGCGAAAAAGCCGCCGAAGGCAGTGAACGCATTGCCGCTTGGCGTGAATCGGTCGCTTATTTGAAGAAGGCGATTGACCTAGACAACAGTTTTGAAAATGCGAAGAAGAACGTGGAAATCGTTCAGCGCAAACTGAAAGAAGAACTTGACAAGCAAAAGCAGAATCAGGATCAGAACCAGGACCAGAATAACGACCAGAAGCAGCCGCCTTTAAGCGACAAGGCCAAGGAAGTTCTGGCCCGAGCCTTGCAGCTTTGCAAAGACGGCAAGTACGCCGAAGCAAAGGAAATGCTTGAGAACCTGATTGCCGAAGACGAAACGGCAGGCCAGCTCAGCGGACACGTGCAGCGCATTGACGACGTCATTGAAATTAAGGCCGGTCGCAAGCCCAAGGCAAAGATTGACGCCAGCAACACCGATAACGACTTGGAGGTAATCTAATG
>CAMJHM010000140.1 GCA_946405515.1 uncultured Fibrobacter sp.
CTATGCTATAAGAATTCAGTCCGATATTGCAGTATTTTCAAATCTCCCCAAGATGTCGATCCGCTGTTTGAAGGATTGATTTTTTTACACTCTTGATGAATGAAAAAATGGCGGGTTGGGCCCGCCATGTATAATGCAAAAAAGCCCTGTCTTTGGGACAGGGCGGTGAATATGCAAATTACAGATTGCGAATGGTCTTTTCTGAAAGACCCGTGAACTGGATGATTTCCTCAATCGGCTTGTTCGCGTCGCGCATTTTCTTCGCGATTTCCGTTATTGCTTCATATCGTTCTACGGCTTTGTCGTAGTCGCTCATGTCTACTGTCATAAGATACCTCGAACTGAAATTACATAATTTCAACTCGTTTTGCAATAGCCTGAAGATGGGGTCGTTTGCAAATTCGCTGAAATTGGCATCGCGGTTCAAGGTATCAATGGCTCGGAGCCACTGGGCGAGGCGACTGCTGTCTCCAACGAACCTTTGTGCATCTTTGAAGAACTTTTCCACCTCAATCAGCGTGACTGTCTGCTTGTCAAAATACACCTGCATTTCCTGGTTGCGCAGTTGCACCGTGTGGCGATAGTTCGCTGACTTGGGGAACGCATCGAAAAACTGGAAGTTAACCACATTCAGGTTTTCGAGCTGGGGTTCGTTCCCTTTCTTCGCCATATTGCTCGTGAGTCGAGCGATATAGAACACCAACCGGTCTCTAAACAACCTCTTTTCTTCGTGCTGCACTTCGATGGAAATGCGATCCCGAATGGAATCGCCATCTCGGTCGTTCGTCAAGAGAATGTCCGGTTCTACGCTGCGGTAGCCCAATTCTCCTGGAATGAATGGGTTGACAAGTTTCGGGTTCTCGATGCGGTCGGAACCGATGAGGCCCAGGGCCGCGTTCACTAGGTCCGTCGTGAGCATGATGTTCTTCTCGCTTGCGAGAATCTTCTTGATGCAGCCGTCGTTGTAGAAATACACATTCTTATGTTCGTATTTCTTGACGAAGGCGTCAACATCACCACCGTTATCGTTTATTTTCCTGAGTTCCTTGAGAAATTCGGCAAATTCTTCTCGAATCATGTGTTATTCCCTTGCCGGAACGCGCCGGTTCGCAGGCGGGCACATGCCCGTCTGAACTTATAGACATTTTTACGGCGGTTTTTGTCCGGAGGGAATGAGGAAATTTACTTGTCCGCGTTGCGGATGACGTCAATCATGTCCCTGACGGCGCGGTCCATGCCCACCATGACGGCGCGGCCCACGACGCTGTGGCCGACGATGATTTCGTCGATGCCTTCGATGGCGGCGATGTTCACGGCGTTCCTGTAGTTGAGTCCGCGGCCGGCGAACACCTGGAGCCCGTATTTGCGGGCGAGAACGGTCATGTCCTGGATGGCGGAGATTTCGCGGTCGACTTCCTGGCGGCTACCCATGTCGTAGGCGACTGCGTACTTGCCTGTATGGAATTCGACGATGTCGGCCCCGACCTTCTTGGCTGCCTTGACCTGTTCTGTTTCGGGCTCGATGAACACGCTCACGGCGATGTCGTTGTTCTTGAGTGTCATGACTGCCTTGGCGAGGACTTCCGCTGCGGCGGCCACATTGAGGCCGTCTTCGGTCGAGAGTTCCTGGCGGTTCTCGGGGACGAGGGTCACCATGTCTGGTTGGATGTTGATGGCGAACTGGATCATTTCCTGTGTGGGGGCCATTTCCAGGTTGAGCTTTGTCGTGACGGTGCCACGGAGCAGGCGGATGTCGCGGTCTTGGATGTGGCGCTTGTCTTCGCGGAGGTGGGCGGTGATGCCGTTTGCTCCGGCAAGTTCGGCGATGTACGCGGCGGCAATCGGATCCGGTTCCCTGATTTTACGGGCTTCGCGTATGGTGGCGATGTGGTCGATGTTTATTCCGAGCTTTACAGTCATACAATCTCCTGTCTAATACGAAATAAAAGTAGATAAATTCACGATGGATGTGCCCTGGGCCTCGGCTTTTTTCTGCAAGGTGGCGGCCATGTCGAGCCCTTCGTCGTTCAGGGGGATGACCATGGAGGCTATCCCGTTCTTGCGGGCGTCCTTGAGTTTATGCTTCACGTAGTCGCCGAGGGTGCTGTTGTCGGGGTTGTAGGGGGCGGTGCTGCTGCACTTGATCTTGAAATCCTTGCACGTTTCCGGGACTTTGGTCATCTTGTTGAGGGAAAGGTCGACAAAGGCGAGCTTGTGCGCTTCGAGGGGCTTGAATGTCGCCTGCAGCAGTTGCCTGTGTTCCACGGCCTGTTCACCGAACCGCGTGGCCACTCCCATGGCGTCGGGGAAGGCGGTCTTTGCCTCGTTGATGATTTCGCCGATTTGCTCCTCGGTATGGTGAATTCTTATCGGGCGGTACTTGTTGTGCCTCTTGTTCAGTTTGTTCGATTCCATGTAGAGCCACAGGAAAACGTCTTTGTGCTTCACGTGCTTGACGTCGGTGACGAACCCTTCGGGCATGTTGAACGGGGTCACGAGCAGCGTGAACGGGTATTCCAGCTTGTTCAGGGCGACAATTTGCTCCGGGGTCAGTTCCGTGACCTGGAACGAGACGGCCAACACGGAGGCGTTGGAGCGGAACACGTTTTCGGAAACTTGCAGCTCCAGGTCGAGCGTGTCGCCTTCGGGCTTGAGAACTTTGAGCCTTGCCGCCTGGAAGACGTTCGGGTTGTCGTGCAGTTCTTCCATATATAATACGTTCCCGCCGCGGGCCTGGATGAACCGCTGCGCCTGCAACAGGTAGACGATGATGGTGCTGCCCTTGCCGAGAGTCCAGATGTCGAGGTTCTTTTTCTTGTTGAAGCGCGTGCTCAGCACCTGGAGTTCGCTCTTGAGCCCGTCGACAAAGGGGAGGGTATCCTGTGCGCTGGCTTCGGGGGAGGTCTCTTCGGAGACGATGCTTTTCGGGAGCCACTGCTTGCCGAAATCCGTCTTGGGCAGGAAATACACTATGGCCGCAATTATTCCGCAGACAATAAATAGGGCGACGATATGTTTTATCTTGCTCATGGTACTTTTAAATATAATTATATTGGTGACATGCCTATCCTTTTTGCCTTGGCCGGAGCGACCGGAATCGGAAAATCGGAATTGTCCTTGCGGCTTGCCGAACATTACGGTGCCGAAATCATCGGCGTGGATTCCCGGCAGGTGTACCGCGGGTTTACCATAGGCACGGCGCAGCCGTCGGCTAGCGACATGGCCAGGGTGCGTCACCATCTTGTCGATTTCTTGGAACCGGAGCGCAAGTATTCGGTGGGCGAGTTTTGCCGCGACGTGAAGAACATCTTGCAAGGGAACCCGGAACGCAACTACATATTGGTGGGCGGGACTGGGCTGTACATGCAGACTTTGATGCTCGGGCTCCCGCAAATCCCTGCCGTGCCGGAAAGCGCCCGCGAGGAACTGGAAAAAATTGCGCAGGCCGAAGGTGCAGGTAGTTTGTACAAGATGGCACTGGATGCGGACCCGGAACAGGCCAGAAGCGTAGAGCCGAACAACGTGCAGCGCCTCATCCGCATATTGGAAGTGTACAGGGCCACAGGCCGCAAGCTCTCGGATTGGCAAAAGGAACGCGAAGGCGGGATAGGGAAACTCCCCGTGTTCTGGCTCCAGCGTGAACGTGATGTTTTGTACAAACGAATTGATTCCCGTGTAGACAAGATGATAAAGGACGGCTGGGTCGAAGAAGTGCGTGAACTTTCGAAGACGGTGCCGCTCGATGCTCCCGCATGGCAGAGCTTGGGCTATCGGGAATTGCTGGCTGCGCAGACGGATGCTGAGATGGCGCAGGTCGTAGAAGATGTCAAGAAGAAGACGCGCAATTACGCCAAGCGCCAGCTCACGTGGTTCCGCGGCCAGATGGATTGCGTGCCGGTAGACATGGAAAGTGATCCGTTCAAGATTGTTTTAGACAACGTTGTCTAAATCATTGTACCGGTGCGCCAGTAGGCACATTTATTGGCATTGCTTCATATATTGAAGAGAAAAGCGAACAATCCGATGAGGGAAATCGTGGGAAGGTGTTAAAATAGAGGCTAGAGGCTCGAGCCCCGAGCCTCGAACCTCGCTCCTCTAGCCTCTAGATTCTAGTCTCTAACCCCCTAAATTCCCCTTTTTCTGCGAAAAAACAAAACTTCGACAGGGCTGTTCAAAAATAAATGTGAATAGTTTGTGAACTCTTAGTGGTTTTCCCTGCGAAAGAGTAGTGGCTTACCCGTTTTTTACGAAAATAAGAAAAAAATGCGATTTTTCTGCAAAAAACCCCTTGACATTCTCCCTGAAAATTCTATCATTGGCGTCACCCGCGAACGGGACGCCTGAACGGCCGAACGGGACTGGGACGGAGGCCCCGAGAGGCCGCCGGGCAGATTGAAGGAATCGGAGATGTG
>CAMJHM010000141.1 GCA_946405515.1 uncultured Fibrobacter sp.
AAGTCGGGCAAGCGCTATAGATACGAGTCTCTCAAACGTTTCCGAGAAAAATTCGGTGAACGTCTCAGAGAATCCTACATCATACATCCCAAGAACTTTGCGATAACTCGCGATGGCGTTGTCGGCATCCCCGCCTATATGGCGATGTGCCTCTAATTTCGTGTAGCGAATGCTTCATCTTGACTCACACAATTATCGAACCAAACTTGGCGGGCAGACTGACCCGCCTTTTGTCAATTAGACAAAACAAATAGTATGGAGGTCTTAAATTCGGGGGTATTCGGGGGTATCTTTATTTTGGGATTTTTGGAGTTTACTATGAAACGTATTAGTTGTCTTTTGCCAATTCTTGCAGCGGCGTCTTTTTCTTACGCAGCTGTAAACTTAGGTGTCAGTCTTTCGGACAGTATTAAGCCGGTGACCCATGTGGCCACGGGCTCGCTCTACGGCCTTACGGAAACGCTCCCGAGCGATATCACGAAAGATGTCGCCCCGCTCAAGCCGAATGTTTTCCTTTCTCCTGCGCGTAGCGGTAACGGCCGTCAGCAGGGTATTGGCGGTGCGTTCTTGGTGGCCCCGCGTGTCGAAAGCATTGGCGCGAAGATTCAGATTCGCCTAGCCGACGTTTTACCTGGCTGGCCTTACAAGTTCCAGAACATGAACCACTGGAAAAACGAGGTTACCTCGGTCATCAACGACAAGCTCAAATCGAACAACAAGAACTTTGACGGTTACGAAATCTGGAACGAACCGGACGGTACCTGGAAAAACGAGAACGGCGACTTCAATTCGGTGCTCTGGAAACAGACCTACGACCTGATTCGCAAACTGGATCCGACTGCAAAGATTATCGGTCCCTCGTACTCGTACTACAGTTCTTCGCGCATGGACGCCTTCGTGAAGTACTGCGCCCAGAACAACTGCATGCCCGACGTAATTAGCTGGCACCAGTGGGGTAGCGCGAACTTCGTGAACACGGTCGAAAGCTACCGCAGTATCGAGAAGAAGTACAACGTGTCTCCGCGCCCCTTCAGTATCAACGAGTATTCCTCCGAGGTGCACGAGGAGGAGGGGTGCCCTGGTGTTTCGGTGCCGTTTATTGCGAAGTTCGAGCGGTATGGGGTCGAGAGCGCGATGATTTCGTGGTGGTTCGTACCGCTTCCGGGGAGGCTGGGGAGCTTGCTCACAAAGAACAACGAGCGTGGCGGCGGCTGGTGGTTGTACAAGTGGTATGGCGATATGAGTGGTTACATGGCGAAGGTCACGCCGCCCAATGACAAGAGTGATGGGGTGGACGGTTTTGCGGCTCTCGACAAGAAGAAGGGGTTCGCGAGCATTGTGCTCGGCGGCAATACGCGTGGTGATGTCAACGTGAACATATCAGGCATTCCAGAGTCTTTTGGGAACAAGGTGAATGTCGATGTGGAATACGTGACATGGGAGAACAAGGACAAGGCGGTGCCTTCGACGACGCTTGAATCGAGCAAGGAGTACGATGTGAGCGGCGGTAAGATTACGGTGCCTGTGAATATCAAGAACGTGAAGTACGGTTACCGTGTGTACGTGACTGCGATTGTTCCGCAGGCTCCGTATAAGGATACGGCTATGGCGATTCCGGGGAAGGTCGAGGTCGAGAATTACGACGTGGGCGGCCCTGGGAAGGCTTTCCTTGACAAGGATGACGACAACAAGGGTGGCGAGTACCGCGACGACGCTGTCGATATCGTGAAGGTGGCTGATGGATACGCTGTCGGCTACACGCAGGAGGGCGAGTGGTTGGAATATACGGTGAATGTGGCGGAGTCGCAGGAGTATGCGTTGTCTATCCGCTATGCGACTTCTTCGGAGAATGTGGGGGCCAAGCTGTATGTCGATGACAAGACTGTCTTGGAGGAGGTCACTTTCCCGAAGGGCACGGACTGGGATACTTACGCGGTTCACGAGGCTGGCATGGTGTCGCTTTCTGCTGGGAAGCATGTGCTCAAGCTGGAAATCGTGGGCAACTACGTGAATATCGACTGGCTGGACTTCGCGGATTCCAAGACGACGGCGGTCAAGGGGGCCCGCGTGTTGCCACTTGTGACGCAGAGGAGGGCTGTGTACAGCGTATTCGATACGCAGGGGCGTTTTGTCGCGAGCTTTACGGCTGTGGGCGACGAGGAGGCCCGTGTGAAGGTCTATGCGGCGGTGAAACATGCGGGCTTATACTTGGTGAAGCCGCAATCGGGCGGGAGAATGTTCCGCATGTCGGTGAAGTAGAAGTTTTCACGGAATGAAAATTGTACATTTATTGGCATGAAACAGTTCAGAAACATTGCCAAGTTCGCACTCGCTGCTGTTTTCGCTGCGGGTGCTTTTGTTCATGTAGATGCGAAGGGTGTTGCCCAGGGTTCAGACGAAGATATCCGAATAGTGAAGGTTGACGACAGCAATTTCGAGAAGGAGATTCTGCAATCCAAGAATCCCGTGATTCTGGAAATTTCTTCGACGAGTTGCCCGCCGTGCCTGGTGATGATTCCGACGCTTATCGGCATTGCCAAGAATTACCGCGATATCAAGGTGGCGTCTGTGGGTATCGACGAGCCGAATATCGAAAAGATCAAGAATACGTTGCCGATTCAGGCGTTCCCGACGTTCTTTCTCATCAAGGATGGGAATATATTGAACCGCCTGGTGGGCGTTGTCAAGGAAGATGCCTTGCTGGAGGCTCTGCAATATACTCCGAATCCGAAGGCGAAGACGGCACAGGCGAACAAGAAGGCCAAAAAGTCCAAGAATCCGGCGAAGCGGAATCTCGAATGCAAGGTGGACGGGCAGTTCCACGGTCTCAAGAACCTGGTGAAGATTTCGTTCGTGTTCGGCGAAAGCGAAATCGAAAATGTCGATATCGTGACGGACGTGTTCGTACCGCCGGAGCGTTTTGACGAGCGCGAGCAGATGATGGAGCATATCCGTGCCAGCGGCAAGGGCGATGTGACCCCGACGATGACGGGGTTCCAGATGCATATCGACAACGATTGCCGTTTTATGAAGGCGATGGACATGAAACGTACTTCGACTTACGGCGAGATGCGCGCAGGGCTTGAGCTGCAGGGATTTACTTGCAAATAGAGGTGAGCATGGCTTTGCAGCCTTCGTTCACGTCGCGCCAGGTGGCTTCGAAGTCGCCAGTGTACCAGGGGTCGGCAACGTCACGGTTCTTGCCGGCCCATTCCATCAGTAGGGAAATTTTGCGGGGGGCGGTTCCGGTTTCGCGCTCGTAGATGTCGCGGGGGAGTATCCAGCGGAGGTTCCGCAGGTTGTTCTGGTCCATCAATACGATGTAGTCGTAGTGCTCGTAGTCGGCGTATGTCATCTGGCGTGCGGTTTTTCCGCTGCAGTCGATGTTGTGGCGTGCGAGCATTCGCCTTGCGGGCGGATAGACGGGGTTCCCGATTTCTTCGGTGCTTGTCGCGGCGGATGCGATTTCAAAATCTGCCGCGGTCAGGGATGTGCCTGAGGATAGGGTCGTCGGCAAATCCCGTACCATTTTCTTCATGACAAATTCCGCCATGGGGCTGCGGCAGATGTTCCCATGACAGACGAATAAAATTCTAACCATGCTTTATGCGTTCTTTACGCAGCGGACGGAAAGAGCGTCGGATCTGTAAACTCCTTCGATGTCAACAGAATTGTCCGTGATGTTCAGACGGTATGCGTTTGCCTTGCCATATTCGTCCTTGCTCCAGAAGCGGGCGCGCCTGCCGAAATGGCAGAATGTGCCGTTGTCGAATCGGTAGCCTGCCGGGAGCGCGAAGAATCCGAAGGTATCCTTGCCGGGCTTGTGCCAGAAACAGGCGCTGCGAAGTTCACTGCCGTCTGTTTTTTCATCCAAATTGCTCAAAAGAGTTTCCCATTCCTTTGTGCTCGGTATGTGCCAGCCTTCCGGGGCAAGGCCCTGGTAGTTCTTTTCCCTCATCTTGTGGTACATTTCGAGATCTCTGGCCGGAGTTTGTTCGGTGAATTCGGACGGAATGTCCAGCATGGTTGTCCATGTGTAGAGGCGGCCGAATGTTTTAACGTTTGATTCTTCGTTGTTGGGCGCGTAGCTGCCTTCGCCTGCTGGCTTGAAGCGCAGGTTGTCAACCATCCATTCTTGGTCGCCGATTTTGACGGTGC
>CAMJHM010000142.1 GCA_946405515.1 uncultured Fibrobacter sp.
CTTATAAATCAAAGGGTTACGAGAAATTTAGGTACCCAAATGTCATATAGGCCGTAAATTAGGAAGCTGTTTACTTTTTTTCGCCAAAACTCGAGTTTTTATTGACCCAAAAATTCTGCTTTGTACGGGGTGTTACGGAAGTAGAGTTATCTTAGTTGGGTTTGATTTCTCGGATTTCGCTGGGCTTTAAATCGCCGAGCGCAAATTTATCGAACTGGATGCGCACGAGGCGCATGACTTCGTAACCCAAGTGGGCGAGCATGCGGCGGATTTCGCGGTTCTTGCCTTCGGAGAGCGTGATTTCGAGCCAACTCGTTTTATCATTTTCGCGGAGGAAAACTGCGCGTTCGGCGTGCATGAATTCTTCGCTTTCGCCGAAGACGCGGGGTGGTACGTTGAAGCCTTTTTCCATTTTCGCGAGGTCGTCGGCAGTGGGGTGGCCTTTGACCTGCACACGGTAGATTTTGAGATGTTGCTTCGGGCCTGGATCCTTCGACTCCGTTTCACTCCGCTCAGGATGACACATTGCTGAACCTCCGCTCAGCAGTGCATCTGCCCATTGCGTGTCGTTCGTAAACAGGAGCAAGCCTTCGCTGGCGGCGTCGAGGCGACCCACCGGTGATATGTGCGGCACCGCTTTTCCGGGGAACATCTTGGCGTACTGTTCGCGAAAAAGGTCCATCACGGTCTTGCGGCCTTTTTCGTCGCTTGCGGTGGTGACAATGCCGCGGGGCTTGTTCATCGCGAAATAGAATTTTTGGGCAGCCTCGACGGGTTTGCCGTCCACAAGGATTTCGTCGTTCTCGTAGGTGGGCGTTTCGGGGTCGCGCACGATTTTACCACGCAAAGAAACCCGGCCCTCGCGGACCAGGTTTTCTGCTGCGCTACGGCTGCAAAATCCGCGCTTGGAAATCACGCGTGCAACCCCGTGGGGTTTCTGTTTTACGCCATGGAATGCACTCATAGAAACGTCATCCTGAGCGGGAATCCGCGAAGGATCCAGTTGAAACGGCCTGGATGTTTCGCTTCACTCAACATGACGTTCCCACCCGCATAAAGTAAAGACTTGAATGTTAATTCAGTCCTTACTTGCCGAGATATGCCTTGATGTTTTTGAGGCATTTTGCGTTCTGCGCTTCGGTACCCACAGTAATGCGGAGCACGTCACCCATTGCAGGCTGCGGACGGATGATGGTGCCCTTGGCCTGCAGGAACTTGAAGGCGTCCATCGGGTCCTTGAATCCGCTGACGGCGATGAAGTTCGAGTGGCTATCGACGTAGGGGAGGCCCAGTTCCTTGAAGCCGGCCTTGAGCTGTTCGAGCCCCTTCTTGTTGAGCTCGCGGACCTTGTTCACGTATTCCTGGTCGTCGATGGCGCCGATGGCGGCGGCCTGGGCGATGCTGTTCACGTTGAACGGTTCACGCACGCGGTTGATGAGGTTCACGATTTCGGGGCGGGTGATGCAGTAGCCCACGCGGAGACCTGCGAGACCGTAGATCTTGCTGAACGTACGGCAGCAGATGATGTTCTTGCCAGCGGCGATGCGGCTGTTGAAATCCGGAACGAGTTCTGGCGTGTCTTCGATAAATTCGGTGTAGGCTTCGTCCATCACGAGAACGCAAGTTTCCGGGAGGCTGTCAGCGAAGTCGAGGATTTCCTTGGCGGTGAGGTCAGAGCCGGTCGGATTGTTCGGGTTCGCGAGGAACACGATGCGTGTCTTTTCGTTCACGGCGGCACGCATGGCCTTGAGGTCGTAATTGTAGGCCGGGGCGGGCATATCGACTTCGACCAGCTTGGCGTTCATGGCCATGGTGGCGAGTTTGTAAACAGCGAAGCTGTGCTTGCCCATCACGGCTTCGGTGCCGGGGCCGAGGAACACTTGGGCAATCATGTCCAGAAGTTCATTGCTGCCGTTACCGACGGCAATCTGTTCGCGCTTCACGCCGCGGAACTCTGCAATCTTTCCGATGAGGTCGTAGCTGCCGCCATCCGGGTAGAGGTTCACTTCTTCCAACGCCTTGCGGGCCTCTTCCATGCCCTTCGGGCTCGGGCCAAAGGGGTTTTCGTTGCTCGCGAGCTTGTCGATGTCTTTCGGGTCGAGGCCGAATTCGCGGGCGGTGTAGGCGATGGGCTTGCCGGTCACGTAGAGCGGCTGATTCAAGATGTGCTTTTGTGCGAGTTCGTTAATGTCCATAGATATATCCTATTTCTGTTTTTTGCAAAATATAGTTCTTTTGCCATCAATCGCCTGGCTTGCTTTTATTAGTTTTGAATTACAAGGAGTTGATTATGCGTTTTTTTGTCCCTACAGATATCTATGTCGAAAAAAATTGTGTCAAGAAACATGCGCAGAATATGCTGGCGGTGGGAAAACGCGCGTTCATCGTGACCGGGCGCCATTCCGCTGCGGCAAACGGCTCCTTGGACGATGTGACGGAAGTCTTGAACGAGGGAAAAGTCCCGTTTCAGGTTTTCAACGAGGTCGAAGAAAATCCATCGACGGATACGGTACGGAAGGCAACGCTCTCCGCAAGGGACTTCAAGGCGGACTTTATAATCGGTATCGGTGGCGGTTCTGCGATTGATGCTGCAAAGGCGATTGCGCTGCTCCTCCTGAACCCGGACGTGGATGCAGATGACCTCCACAAGGTTCCGAGTTGCCGGCTCGACCACGCTCCTGTCGTTGCCGTCCCGACGACATGCGGTACGGGCTCTGAAGCGACTCCGGTTGCCATAATCACGAATCACAAGATTGGTCTCAAGAAAAGCATTCCGCATGTAATTTTCCCGGAGCTTGCGCTTGTGGACGGAAAGTATCTCGCTTTTGCAAAAAAGCAATTGATTGTCAATACCGCCGTCGATGCCCTTGCGCACATGGTCGAAAGCATCCTCAATGTGAAATCGAATGAGTTCAACCGCATGTGCCCGGAATATGGACTCACGCTTTGGAACGAGTGCAAGGAATCCCTCCTTTCCGAGAAAAAAATCGATGCAGGTTTATATGAAAAACTCATGCTTACATCGACGATTGCGGGCATGTCTATTGCGCAGACTAGTACTTCTGTGCCGCATGGCATGAGCTATGACCTCACGGTGCATTTGGGAACTCCGCACGGCCCCGCAGTCGGTTATTTCCTTGCCGCTTACACCGAGGTTTGCGGTAAGTCCGTCCCTGAAGATGTCCAGAAAATCCTGTCGCTTTTGTTGCTCAGGGATATCGGAGAATTCGCGGCCATGCTTCATAGCCTTATCGGGACATGCTCCGTTACGCGCGAGATGCGGGACAAGTTTGCCGCGGCCATGAAGGTAAACCATTCAAAGCTTGACCTTGTCCCAGGGGGAATCAGCCCCGAGGACGTTGACTATATTTATGAAAAATCTTTAATCGTTGAATCGTAAAATTCCAAGGAACTGTCATGAAATTAAAAAAATCTTTGTTTAAGGTTTATCTTGCGTGTGCCATGGCTGCTTTCTTTGTGGCATGTACGGCAACGGGAGAGACTATTGGCGGCGATGATGAAGACGAATTGTCGTCTAGTGTTCAAAAAAATTCTTCTAGCAGCGTTGCTGAGTCATCTAACGCTAGTGTAAAGAACATTTATGATGCGGTGGAGGAATCCGGCCTCTATACGACAAAGGATTCCGTGGCGGCGTACTTGTGCAAATTCGATAAATTGCCCGCAAATTATGTCGGCAAGAATGAGGGGAAAAAACTTTATGAATCCAAAACGGGTAAGACGTTTGAAAAATGGAATTTTAACCCATGGGCCACAATTAACGTGATGATTGGCGGCGACAACTTTGACAATTTTGCCTCTAGTCCGGATAATTATCACGAAACGTTACCCGAAGGTTCTTACCACGAAGCCGATGTGGAGTATTCCGCCAAGAATCGTGGAACTAAGCGGTTGGTCTATCAGCCGGATTGCGTAATCTACTATACTGCAGACCACTACGAGACTTTCACTAGGCTGGAAGTGCGGTAGTTTTTTAACTGTAAAAATCTTTGACATTGCGAAAAAATTAGCCGTTTTTGTAAGAAAACGGCTTTT
>CAMJHM010000143.1 GCA_946405515.1 uncultured Fibrobacter sp.
ACGTGGGCCGCTTCATGGCGCTCCTCCGCGAATTCAGCAAGCAGACCTTGTTCATCGTGGTGACGCATAACAAGCGTACCATGGCCGAGGCCGATATGCTTTACGGTGTGACGCAGGAAATCAAGGGTATTTCCCGCATCGCGAGCGTGCAGCTTGCCGACGCCACCAAGTTTGCGATTTAATATGCCTCGCACCCTAAAAGGCTTTATTTTTGCTGCTCTTTCCGCCATTTGTTATGGTACGAACCCTCTGGGGGCGCTGAACCTCTATTCCCAGGGCTATTCTCCCGAAAACGTCCTTTTTTACCGTTTTTTCACGGCGGCGCTCCTCCTTTTTGCGGTGATTCTCGCGAAAGGTTCGCATTTTAAGATTACGCTCAAGGAATTTGGGGCGCTCGTCGCCTTTGGCTTCTTGTTTGCGGTCAGTTCGCTCACGTATTATGCCTCGTTCAAGTACATGGATGCAGGGCTTGCCTCGACGCTCCTCTTCCTCTATCCACTTGAAGTCTCGGTTTTGATGGCGATATTCTTCAAGGAGAAGATTAAAGCCTGGATGGTCGTTTCCATTGCCGTTTCGATGTCCGGCGTCGCTCTTTTGTACCGTGGCGGTGATGGCGTGCCTCTGAGCACCGCAGGCCTTGTGCTCGTGTTTGCCTCGTCACTTTCGTACGCGATTTACATGGTGATGGCGAACCGTATCAACTTGCAGATGGGCTCCGTGAAGATGACTTTTTACGCCATTTGTTTTTGCTTGGTCTTTTTGTTGCTCTATTCCGTGACGTTTGGCTCGGGGCTGCCGCCGCTCTTTACGCAGGCGAGTTCGTGGGGCTGGGGATTCATGCTGGGCCTCGTGCCGACGGTGCTTTCGCTCATATTCATGGTGAAGGCGGTGAAGATTATCGGGTCGACGCCCACGGCGATTCTCGGTGCGCTCGAGCCCGTGACGGCCGTGGCAATCGGAGTGCTTGTCTTTGGCGAAATCCTCACAGGCAGGCTCATCGCGGGCATTATCCTGATTCTTGGCTCTGTCGTACTCATCGCCGCCAAGAGGAAATGAGTAGGGAGGCTCCAGGCTCGAGGCACGAGCGATGAGCTATGAGCTATGAGCCATGAGCCGTGAGCGGTGAGTCTTTGAGAGACTAGAGAATACCTTTGACCACTTAGTGCTTTAGCACTTATGTGGGCATGGCCACCTTTAGGTGGGAGGCTAGTGAAAAGAATCACGCACTTCGTGCGTCAATATAAGACGGCGAAGCCGTGATATTTCTCCCTAGCCCCTAGATTCTAGATCCTAATCCCTAACCACTTCCTACTGTCTACTTCCTACTCACCCCGTAACCACTATTTACTATATTCCTCACCATGCAAGCTACCTGTTCCAAATGCAATAAGTTATTTAACGACAAGGTCGGAATGTCCCCGATGCAAAGCAACATGGCTATCCGTGTACGCAATAGGGTCGGGAACATTTGCCCCGAGTGTCGTGCCGAAATGGAAAAGACCAAGAAGGGCCGCCGTCGCCTGTTCTTTTACGATGCGAAAATTGCGTTCCGCTGCATGCTTTTGCTCTTGCCCATATTCGTGCTCTTTGCCGGATTGATTGTAGCTCTGGCTCTTTTTGTGATTTAAATCATATTTGCTGAAAATCTGGGCTGTTTATAGACAATTCGTAAATGCTTTTTTGCGTTTTTTAATGTCATATCCTCAAAAACTATATAGATTCAAGGTGAGGATGTTTGATATGAAGTTGAAGCTAGCATTATTGCTGTCTTTTTTTCCTGTATATGCGCTTGCCGCCATGGATGTCTGTCAGCCGATTGGCTGGGCGACCCGTGAAGGGCGTACCGGTGGCGAATTCAATGTGACGGGTGGCGGAAATGCCGTTCCCGATACCGTTAGGACTTTTTCTGACTTGCAAAAGTACGCGAAGGATTCTTCTCCGCGTATCATCTATATTGATGGGACTCTCGGGGATGGCTGGAGCGGTACTTCTGGCAGCCGCCTGAACATTACCGCCTCGAACAAGACGATTATTGGCCTCAAGCCGGGGACGCTTTTGAAGGCTCCCATCCATATCACGAACAAGGCTTCGAACATCATTGTGCGTAACATTGTCATCCAGGGGCCGGGCAGCAATGCCGACCAGGCGTGGGATAACCTCACCATCGAGGGCGAGGCGAAGAACATCTGGATTGACCACTGCGAATTCTGGGATGGCCAGGACGGCAACGCCGACGTGGTGAAGGGTGCGGACAACGTAACGTTTACGTGGTGCATCTTCGGTTACAAGAAAAAGAGCACGCACAATCTTTCGAACCTCATTGGCAGTTCCGACAACGAGCCTGTAAGCGAGGGTAAGCTGAATGTGACCTACATGTTCAACTGGTGGCAGGCTGCGAACCAGCGCAAACCGCGCTGCCGCTACGGGAATGTGCATGTGGTGAATAACCTGCTGACTGGCGATGCGAACATCACGAACGGAACAGATGTGCTTGGAGTTTCGGCGGGCCACATGTGTACGGTTCGTACCGAAAGGAACGTGTTCATCAACGAATCAAACCCGATTTATACCGGCAACGCGAACGGTACGGGCGTGAACGAGACTATCGACAACATCTTCACGAACTGCTCGGGCAACACGAAGGGGACGGGGACCTCGTTCACTCCGCCTTACGAGTACAAGGAGTTCATGCTCGCGGCTAGCGAGGTGGAAGCTGCGGTGAAAGCCGGTGCCGGGGCCAATCTCGAAAACCCGACTGAATGTTACAGCGCTACCGAAGATACGACCGTGGCCGATACAATCACGCAAGATTCGACAGTCCAAGACACGACAAAACAAGACTCGCTAGTTCAAGATACGGCATCTCGTGATACCGCCGCAAGCGATTCCATTCCACAAGATTCTGTTGTCCGCGATTCGACTCCGGAGGATACATCTTCGAATCGTATAGGTTTAAAGGTTGCAGATGTTCCTGTGCAGGGCTTTTATCGCGTGAGCCTCTTTAATACGAAGGGCGCGTTAGTTCGCCGTGTCGATATCTTGCCTGCGAGAATCGGCGATACGGCTTGGATTACGCGGAGTTTGCCCGCAGGGGTCTATGTGATGCGAGTGAAGGCACCGGGCGTGGACCGCCGTTCCTTCGTCGTCGTCAAGTGAGTTCTTCATACTACCTAACAAAGCGCCCGGCATAACCTGCCGGGCGCTTTTCTGTAATGAGTTGATGTCGCGGTTCAATCCGCGAATTTTTTTAGATTTTGGCGGCCTTTTTCAAAGCCTCGGCCTTGTCGGTCTTTTCCCACGTGAAGCGGGCTCCCGTGCGGCCGAAGTGGCCGAGGGCGGCAGTCTGCACGTAGCCGGGCTTTCTCAGGTCGAGCATCTTTTCGATGCCGGCCGGGGAGAGGTCGAAGTTCTTCCCGACGATTTCTTCGATCTTGCGGTCGTCGATCTTGCCGGTACCGAACGTATTCACGAGCACGGAAACGGGCTTACTGTAACCGATGGCGTAGGCGAGCTGGACTTCGCAGCGGTAGGCGAGGCCGGCAGCCACGATGTTCTTTGCCACGTAGCGGGCAGCGTATGCTGCACTGCGGTCGACCTTGGAGGGGTCCTTGCCGCTGAACGCGCCACCACCATGGCGACCCATGCCACCATAGGTGTCGACGATAATCTTACGGCCGGTGAGGCCGCAGTCGCCGTGCGGGCCGCCGACAACGAACTTGCCGGTCGGGTTCACGAGGTAACGGGTCTTCTTGTCGAGGAGCTTGGCCGGGATGACCTTCTTGATGAGCTTCTCGATGATTTCCTTTTCAATCTGGGAATGCTTGAGTTCCTTGCCGTTCACCTTGTCGTCGTGCTGGGTGGAGATGACGACGGTATCGACGCGCACGGGCTTGTCGTTCTCGTCGTATTCCACGGTCACCTGGGACTTGGCATCCGGGCGGAGCCACTTGATCTTGCCCTTTTCGCGGAGGTTCTGGATTTCTTCCA
>CAMJHM010000144.1 GCA_946405515.1 uncultured Fibrobacter sp.
GACGAATCCCACGTGAGCATCCCGCAGGTCGGCGGCATGGCCGAAGGCGATAAGAGCCGCAAGACGACGCTAGTGCAGTACGGCTTCCGCCTCCCCTGTGCACTCGACAACCGCCCGATGAACTTTGCCGAATTCGAGTACATGTACCCCAAGCAAGTGCTCTTTGTGAGCGCAACTCCCGGCGATTACGAACTCACCAAAACAAATGGCGTGGTGACCGAACAAATTAACAGACCGACCGGACTCTTAGATCCGAAAATCGAGATGTTCCCCATCAAGGGACAGATGGACGTGCTGTTGTACCGCATCGAGGAAGTCGTCAAGAACGGCGACCGTGTACTCGTCACGACGCTCACCAAGAAGATGGCACAGGACCTCACCGACTTCTTCGTGGAAGCAGGCATCCGCGCGCGTTACCTGCACAGCGACATCAAAACGCTCGAACGCCACGAACTGATTCGCGGACTCCGCACCGGGGAATTCGACGTGCTCGTAGGCATCAACCTGCTGCGCGAAGGCCTCGATTTGCCTGAAGTGAGCATGGTCGCGATTCTCGACGCCGACAAGGAAGGATTCCTGCGCAACTACCGCAGCCTCATCCAGACGATGGGACGCGCGAGCCGCAACGTGAACGGCACCGTACTTTTGTTCGCCGACAACATGACCGACAGCCTGGAGAAGGCCGTCACCGAAACCGCCCGCCGTCGCAGCGTTCAGGAAGAATTCAACAAAGAACACGGCATCACGCCGAAATCCGTGACCCGCAAGCTCGAAGATGATTTGAGGATTAACGACCCGCTAGGTGATTTAGACGAGAGACGAGAGACGAGAGACGAGAGATGGGACGAGGAATACGGCGACGAGTTTGAACCGGGCATCCGTCCGATGGAACCGCTACAGCCCAGTTCTAGACGAAAGACGAAAGACGAAAGACGAAAGAAAGGCTCTAGGTCCGAGGTTCGAGGCTCACAACTCACAACTGACAACTCACGGCTGGAAGACCTGGAACGTCAAATGAAGGAGGCTGCGGCATGTCTCGATTTCGAGGAAGCAGCAAGGATTAGGGACCTGATAAGAACCCTTAAATAGGCCCAAAATTGCTCTTTTCCCCTAAAAGCAACCGCACGCAATCAAAATTTTACAAAAAATCCGTAAAAAAAGCCCTTTTTTATCAAAAATCGGCTTTTTTATACTGAATTTTACAAGCCAAAATTGATACATTTTCACATTTTTTGTTTATTTTCTAGGATTATATATAGAGAGGAAACAAAATGAAATACGATCTTTTAAAAAGCGTGTCGCTGCTTGCTCTTTTTGCGACATTTACGGCCATAATGTTCGCGTGCGACAAAAGCAACGATCCTTCGGCACCGGAAAAGAATACGCCGACATCATCGTCATCCGAGATGCCGCTTTATTCTTCTGTAACCGTTACAGAAGTGTCCCCGATTCGCTTCTTGCCGCCAACCGTAACCTATAATGCAGACAAGTCTAAGTTCAACTTCAACGGAAGCGCCACTTTGGACGGCTTCGACACAACTGCAAACGTCGACAGCGACAACGATCCGTTCTTCACAAACATCAAGCTAGACCTCATCCATGTGGACGAGATGGGCCAGAGCAAAGTGGCCATGGTTCAACTTCAGTACACACCTCCTACTTTCCCGGTAGCCCAAATTAACCTCGGCGAAATGGGAACGGTCCTCTACGATCCGGATAAGATTGAATGCGGAACCTTCAAGTTAATCGTCGTTCTCTATGCAACAAATGACGCGGCCAAACCCGATAAATTCATCTCTACCGATTCCGTGGAATTCGTTCGTGAACCTGAGTTCTGTATAGATGAACCGGAACCAGTTTCTTCCTCTTCCGAACCTATCGCCGTCGTAGAAATGAACCAGTTCCAAGGCCAAATGACGACATCGAATTTCAAGGGATTCTCGCTCAAGACCGACCAGGAAGTGGACGCAGCTCAAGCTGAATTCCAGGTTTCTCTCAGCCAGGATGGACAGCTCACCATTATCGGCCTCAACGGTTACAGAGTTGCCAAATACTCCAACGCCGACCAAACGCCTTACGATGACGACTGGTATTCACAAGATTTGCCGCCGGCACCTGCCCACATGAGCGATTTCAGATTCCATGAAAAGAATCTTGCCGAATCCACAAGTTTTGACGTGGACGCATTCTGGGTTGTGGTTGGCCCCAATTACAATAAAGATACCGGTGACGATTTCTATGCTGTATCGCTCCTGAAAAAGGATGTTATTGATGGAAACGGCATCGCTCCGCTGACCATTATCTACTATAAGAAATAGCCCTCATTTGGCAAAATTCTTTAATTTTCCCGAAAGTACACCGTTACTTTCGGGATTTTTTTTCATTTGTAAGTCTTTTTTAACACAGGAAAAGCCGATTTGGTCACATTTTTTTGATTCAAATTCCTTATATTGATTGTTTTTTCATTTTTTTGTTTATTTTTAAGCACGGATGATTAGAAAAAGAGGTGTTTTATGAAATATCCAATTTCTCGCTATCTGTTAACAATTACGATGGGCGCAATCGCTTTAATCGGTTATACAGCATGTTCCGACGATAGCTCGAGCAAAGCCACTCAGCCGGATCAACAGACCATTCCCGATGCACCAATGCTTCCGGCAACTACGGAAATATCTCCTGTAATACCTAGCCCTTTAACGGTCACATCAAACCCAGACCAAACAAAGTTCCGCATTTCTGGGGGAGCGACTCTCAACCTGAACGACACAACAGCTATACCTGCAGGAACCGAAGTCGCCTTTACCAACATGACTCTTGACTTGGTAAAACTCAATCCCGCTGGAGGCACCACAGGAACTCCGCTCCAAGTCACATTCAATAAGCCCGCTGGAGCCATCGGCACAATCAACTGGTATGATCTCGGTGCATCAATCAACGACGAAAACAAGAGCGACTGCGGAACGTTCATGCTCTATGCAACATACATGGCCTCCTATGATGCAAACAACCCCTCCATGTACGTATCAAGGGATTCCGTCACCTTCGTTCGCGAAGACATCTATTGCCAGGAAATCGTAGAAGACACGACGACAAAGGTACCAGAAGCTCCTGGTGCAAATATTGAACTAGTTTTTGCTACTGTGAATGTCGGAACAAAAGATGGAACAGGCATTTCCCTTGCTTCCATGTCAGCGGTTCCCGTAGCAAATGCCGATCTCACATTCTCTTCAGACGAACTGACGGGTGTCATAACCATCCGTAGTGCTAACGGTGTGCAAATTACCGAATACACGAACCAGAAAAGGAAACCGTTCGATGACGACTGGACTGCAGAAGACTTGCCGCCCGCACCGGCTCACATGAGTGATTTCCGCTTCAGCGAAAAATCGCTCACGACAGCAATTGAGGGCTTTGACTCCTTCATGTTCTATGTCGCTACGACTCCTAGCTACAACTCCGAAACGGGCGATGGCTTCTATGCATTCACTCTGCAAAGCAAAGCACCAACTCCGGAAGCAAACGGAAACATTCCGATAACTGTTCTCATATACAAGAAGAAATAAGTCGCATTACACCGATTTTCAACGGTTCCCCTCCTTTGGGGAACCGTTTTATTTTTCTAAATTTTCGCCCGTAAATTTAAACACGGAGTAAATCATGCTCAAGAAACTTTCCAACTTCCCCGGTATCAAGGGACCCGTCGTCACGATCGTGATGGACGGTTTCGGCATCACTGACAAGGTCGAAGGCAACGCCATCAAGGCCGCCCGCACCCCGACCCTCGACAACCTCTTCAAGATGTACCCGAACGTGCTCCTGAAGGCTCACGGCCGCGCCGTGGGTATGCCGACCAACGAAGACATGGGTAACTCCGAAGTGGGCCACAACGCTATCGGTGCCGGCCAGGTGTACAACCAGGGTGCCGCCCTCGTGCAAGACGCCATCG
>CAMJHM010000145.1 GCA_946405515.1 uncultured Fibrobacter sp.
CGCAGCCGCCGCGGAGGGCGTAGAGTCCGAATCCGCCGGTATAGCAGAAGCAGTTGAGCACCTTCTTACCCTTGGAAAGTTCACCGATGCGGCGTCGGGCGTCACGCTGGTCCAGATAGTAACCGGTCTTGTGACCGTTCTTCACGTCGATGGGGAAGAGAATTCCGTTTTCGTTGATGATGACCGGTTCGTCGGGCACTTCGCCGTAGACGCAACCGGTGCGCAGCTGCAGGCCTTCTTTTTTGCGCACGTCAGAATCGCAGCGTTCGTAGATGCCGCGGCAGTGCGTCTTTTCGGCGAGCAGTTCGTAAATGTCTTTGCGGTGGACTTCGGCGCCGGCGGCCAAGATTTCGACGGAATAAATGTCGGCGTACTTGTCGATAATGCAGCCCGGAATGCCGTCGTTCTCGGCGTTAATCAGGCGGAAAGCGCTGTCCTTGTCTTCGATGTCGAAACCGCGGCTTTTGCGGGCCGCAATCGCGCGGTCCAGCAAGTCGCTAAAGAATTCGCGGTCAATGTTAGCCTTCTCGCCGAACGTCCAGAAACGCCCGCGGATCTGGGACTTGGGCGAGTATGCCGCAAGACCCAGAAAATCGCTCTTGTAGCTGTAAACTTCGACAGTGTCGCCCAGTTCCGGGTCGCCGATGACTTCGTCAACGGCTCCGCTAAAAATCCAGGGGTGGTAACGCAATGCGGACTTTTCGCGTCCGGCTTTCAAGGTAATCGCTTTCATGAGTGTAAATATAGTAACCTGCGTGGCGTTCTGCCGTCTATTTCCTATATTTGGCGCCACGATGTTCGAAAGCATTTTTGACAAGTACCCGTTTTTCCGAGCTGTTCCTTGCGTGCTTTGCATGGCGATTATCTTTAAGCTGTCTTCGATGACGATGGACCAGCTAGAAGATTTCCCGCACATTTGGGATAAGCTGGCTCACTTTTGCGAATACGCAACGCTGGCTGGTTGCTATGCCATGCTCTGGAGTCGTAACGAATGGTCCAAACGGCAGTGGCTGCGCGTCTTGGTTGTCGGGGGACTTGCTCTCCTTTACGGATGTACCGATGAATTCCACCAGAGCTTTGTGGAAACTCGTGACAGCAGCGTGCTTGATTTGGTGGCGGACTTGACCGGTGGACTCATGGGTGGTATCGTTTACGCTATCGTCACGCGAATCCTGAATCGCTACGATCCGGTGCCGGAAGAGAAAGTAGACGGTAGGCAGTAGGAAGTTGACAGTGATTAGTGGTTAGGAGTCAGGTCCCTGAGCCTGCCGAAGGGCCACGAATCTGTCATCCTGGAGCGAAGCGATGGGATCTAGGTGTAAGTTTTTTGATGGATCCCCTCCCGCGTTTTACTTGGTCGAGAATGACTTTGGTTGAAACTCTACTAAAATTCCCCTAGCAGTATTATTTCTCTCTTCAGTTGAATGCCGAATTTCTCGGTGACTTTCTGCTGAACGAATTCGCTTAGTTGCTTGATGTCGCTTGCTGTTGCACCGCCTGCGTTCACGATAAAGTTCGCGTGCACGGTGCTGACTTCGGCGCCACCGATGCGGTAACCCTTGAGCCCTGCTTGTTCAATGTAATAACCCGGTGCGATTTGCGCGGGAGTATCGGCAGCTCCAGCGGAAAGCCGCTTGAAGGTGGAGCCTGCGTTCGGCATATTGAGTGGCTGGCTCGCCTTGCGTTTCGCCATGCATTCGGCGAGTTCCGCTTCTAGGTCTGCGGTTGTCTTGCCGAGACTTGCTGCAGTTGGCAATAGGAATGTCGCCGAGAGTATAATCGCGCTGTTCTTCTGGAAAATACTTTGTCTGTATCCGAAGGCGCAGCCAGCGTTAGAAAGTTCGCGAATGCTTCCGTCGCAGTCAAGTACGGTGACTTGCGTGCAGCTAGTTCCGATTTCCTGCACGTAGGCACCTGCGTTCATATAAATCGCGCCACCCAGAGTTCCTGGAATTCCAGCGAGCTTATGGATGCCTGCAAAGCCGAGTTTCATCGCTGTTCGTGCGAATCTGCCGAGCGGGGTAGCCGCGCCGACCTTGAAAGCCCCGTTTCCGAGGTCCACGATTTCCGAAAATTCTCCGGCGAGCGTGATGACAAGACCGTCGAAACCTTTGTCCGATACAAGCAGATTTGTCCCGTTCCCTAAAATGAAGTAGGGAAGTCCCTTTTCGCGGGCCAAGTCCAAAGCCTTTTTAAGGTCATCGAGGCTTTCCGCCTTCACAAAATAACGTGCGGGCCCGCCTACCTTAAAGGAGGTGTGCTTGTTCATCGGTTCGTTTTCGAGAAGAATCATATGTTAAATATAAAATTTCTATTATTCCCACTATGACTAACGAGGAACTGAAACAATTCAAGGCGGCGATTTCGATCACATCTGTCGCGCAGAGTCTGGGAATATCGGTTTCTCATGGTCGCTTCAGATGTCTTTTCCCGCAACGCCACACGCACGGCGACCGCACTCCCTCCGTTTCTATTTCCGAGGAACGCGGAACGTTCCGTTGCTGGGTTTGTGACGATGTTCGCGGCGACGTGATTTCGTTGGTGCAAATTGTAAAGGATTGCAGTTTTGTCGAGGCGCTCAGCTGGCTGATGGAGCAGTACCCGTTTCTGGTACCGCCTACTGCCCGCAAAGAAATGGAACGCCTGTCGCAACGAACGCAACCTGCTGCCGTCGGGCGTCAGCGACCTTCGGTGCAGGGGAACGCTCTGCAGAATTTATCTTCTCCGCAAAGTCATCCGTCGGTGCCCGAAATGGTCCGCCCGCCTGAACCCGAGGAACCGCCGCTAGTATCTGAGGACGAACATAAGAAAATTATTCTCTCGTTCCTTAAGCGTTTGAGTCCCGTCGATAACACGCCTGCGGCCAAGTGGCTTGCCCGCCGTCGCATCTACAAGCCCGTGTGGGACAAGATGCTGCTCCGCACCATTACCAACTACGAAGAGGTGAACAACAGCCTCAAGGCGGACTTTGGCGAAGAGGTCCTAAAGTACGTGGGTCTCTTTAACGACAAAGGGCATTTGCGTTACTACAAGCATCCGTTGATTTTCCCGTATCTGGACCCGCAGCGCCGTGCGTTCTATTTCCAGTCTCGCGCGATTGACAATACGGTGGTCCCTAAGGAACTCAACTTGCGTGGCACGGTGCCGTACCCGTACAACATGGTGGCGCTGGACCAAAAACCGGGCTGGGTCTATTTGTGCGAAGGCGTGGTCGATACGCTCACCTTTTTAGGACAAAGGATCAATGCGGTCGGAATTCCGGGTGTCCGCAGCTTCAAAGTGGAGTGGTTGAATCTTTTTAGAAACAAAAATGTGGTACTTTGTCTGGATCACGATGAAGCGGGCCGCTCTGGTATGGAATATATCGGCAACTTGTTCACACAAGCGGGCATTCATAATGTAATTTTAGGCGAAGGAATGGAAAACTTGCCCACGGCCATGAAAGAAGGTGAAGACATCAATGATTGGTTCGGAGGAAAGAAGTAATGGATAAAGTGAAGTTGTATTTCGGTAAGGTCAAGGACTTTTTTAAGTGGTTTGTTGGAACCAAGTTTGCGAAGATAGCTGGGTTTGTACTCAAGTGGCTTTACCGTACAATCAATTTCATTATCCGTCAGGCCTTGTTGATCCTGATTATCTATTCCGCCATTTTCTCGGTGGCGGCCTCTTACGCCTTGTACCGCGCCTTTATTTACGGCTACGATATTTATGACGGCGTGGCACAACTTAAAGATACTCAGCCCGAAATGAGCAAGTACATGGAGGCCCTGCGCGATTCGAACCCGAATATCGAAATCAAGCACACCTATGTGCCGCTGGATTCTATTAGTCCGTACCTGCGCAAGGCGGTCATTGCAAGCGAAGACGCCGGCTTCTACTTCCATCCGGGTTTTGACATTCGTGCCATTGCCGAAGCCTTGGACGCAAACCAGATGGCGG
>CAMJHM010000146.1 GCA_946405515.1 uncultured Fibrobacter sp.
CAAGTACGAAATGCTTAAGTGGACCTTCGGTTTTGATTACAGCTATAGCTTTAGCAGTACCCGCGTAGCGCGCGACTTGTTCCAGGATCGTGTGACGCATTCGACGGGTATCAGCGCGAGCCTGCAGCCCACCAAGAACTGGGAAATGACTTACAGCACCCGCTACAACTATAACGAGGGCCGCTTCGTGACGCATAGCTTTACCTTTAACCGTACGCTGCATTGCTGGCAGCTTGACTTTAGCTGGACGCCTACGGGGCCTGCCGCGGGCTGGAGTTTCTCGATTTACGTGAGGGATTTGCCGGACATCAAGCTGAACGCGGGTAGCACGGAAACGAATTAGCGATGAGGGTGCACCTGCGGTGCTTTGAGTAGTGAGGGCGGTCGCAGAAAGCTCCCTCTGAGTAAAAAAGGATGCTATGATGGGAAAAACGAAAGTGATATTAGCGAGTGGGTCGCCGCGACGCAAGGAAATTTTGCAGTTGATTGGCGTTGATTTTGAGGTGGTGGTTTCGAACGAGGAAGAAAAGCCGACTTCGACGAATCCCCTCGATTTTCCGAAAGAAAATGCGTCAATCAAGGCGCTTGCCGTTTCGCGCAAGATGCCCGCAGAAATTGTTCTCGGCTTTGATACGCTCGTGTTTCTGGATGGTAAGCCCCTCGGAAAGCCTCACTCCGAAGCGGAGGCGCTGGAGATGCTACGAAAGTTGAACAATCGTTCGCACAAAGTAATTACCGGTGTCGCCATCGCTCATGGAGGGCAAATTCTCAAGGCGGAATGCGAGGAAACAGAGGTCATTTTTAGAAACTGTTCCGATCAGGAACTCGAAAAATATGTAAATTCTAGGGACCCGATGGATAAGGCTGGCGCCTACGGAATTCAGACTGGAGGCGCAAGGCTTATCAAGGCAATTCGGGGGTGTTATTACAACGTTGTTGGACTCCCTGTGGCGAGGATGCTCCAGATGTTGAATGATTTGAAGGTAGAGGTATAATGTCGAATCCGGCAGAAAAAAGCCCCGATGAAAAGCTGGGCGCGTTTATTGCAAGAGTCCGCGAAGAACGCGGCATGAGTGTCGAAGAACTTTCTGCGGCGACCAAGGTGTCTGTCGCTTATATCAAGTCCATTGAAGCCGGGGACTGGAAGGCCTTCCCGGTAGCGGCGTACGTTCGCGGTTATCTGCATTCCATTAGTAACAAGTTGAATTTGAATCAGCAGCAGGTGCTCAAGGCCTATGTCGCCGAAAGCGGTGCCCCTGTTGACAATGATTTTGAAGACGTCTCGAATGACCAGAAGCTTGCTCCCCTCAATGAAGGCGAAAGCAAGAAAAAGAACCTGGTTGTGCCCGTGGTGCTCGTGCTTCTCGTACTGGCATTCCTAGTTGCGTCTCACTTCCTTGATTTGGAATCTTTGACGACGAAGCAGGCGAGCGAACAGCAGCCCTCTGAAAATGTTCCGGCCGCAGTTGAAGATTCGATGACTCAGGAAATTCCTGATGGTGCCGAAGCGGTTCCTGCCGATTCTGTGGCGAGCGATTCCGTGGCCAAGGATTCCTCTGCAAACCGTTTTGATGTCAATGCGACGGTGAGCCAGGCGGTGGTAGACGAAGCGGTGAAAAAGTCTGATTTGCCTGCATCTGCAACGATTTTCATTTCTTCGGATTCCAAGAAGGATTCTGTTGCAGTTGAAGAAGCTCCGAAGACCAAGAAGACAAATTTCTTGCTGGTTGGTTCGGGCGAAGCTCTTTCCTGGGTGGGACTCAAGCGCCACGAAGATTCGAATTCCTTCCTTAAGGAAGCGAATATCTCTAAGGCGGGCGTCAAGATGGTGTACAACACGAACGATACTTTGTGCGTGACCATCGGCGAACCCAAGGCGATTGCTAAAATGTACCTGAACGGAGTCGAAACTCCGCTCCCTGAAATGAAGTTTGGCCGTGTGACGCGTTTCCGCGTGTTCGGTGGCCGTATCGTTAAATAATTGAGGTCCTTGTTTATGCGCAGTTCGACGATTTCTCGTAAGACCGGCGAAACCGACATTACGTTGTCCTTGAATCTGGATGATTCTACGCCTGGGCAGATCAGCTCTGGCAACGGATTCCTGGATCATATGCTTAACTTGTTCCAAATTCACGGAGGGATTCACCTGGATTTGACTTGCAAGGGCGATGTGCATGTCGATATGCACCATAGCATGGAAGACATCGCGATTGTGCTCGGCCAGGCTTTAGTGGAATGCCTTGGCGACAAGAAGGGAATCGAACGTTACGGTTTCTACTTCGTTCCGATGGACGAAGCCTTGAGCCGCGTGTGCATCGACTTTAGCAACCGTATCGGTTTTGTGTGGAACGTGAAGCTCCCGGCTGCCATGGCTGGCGGTATCGAAGCAAGCATGTTCGAACACTTCTTCAAGAGCCTGTGCGAAAATGCCCGCATGAACCTGCACGTGGAACTGTTCTACGGCAATGACAACCACCATTGCCTGGAATCGATCTTCAAGGCTTTTGCCCGTGCCGTGGCTATGGCCATTGCCCCGAGCCGTAACGTGAAGGGTATTCCCAGCAGCAAGGGCGTGCTTTAATAATTATTGCACCGAAGGTGCCCGCGAGAAACTATGTTTCGAGCGTTGGGAGAGTCTTAGGGAGGGTGAAACCCTCCCTTATCATATTTTCGGGACTCTGACTTTGTCGCCGGCGTTCAAGTGCTCCAGCACGACGCCGGCGTTTACTGATTGTAGAGCCGAGAGAACGTAGAAACGGGGGAGGCCTTGGACTCCGGCGCCGTAGGTACGCTTTAACAGCTTGAACAGATCGTCGCCTTCGTTGGCGGTGACCGTTTTGTAAAGGCTTGCGTTAGAGGGGTCGGACTGCAGCTTCGAGAGGGCGGTCGCGAACCGGTCGGCGAAAAGTTCTGCGGAATTGTCTGCCTTGGGGGCGTTTGCCTGTTTTGCCCCCGCGGACTTGCCTGCGTGGTTCGCCTTCGGGGAGGTGTCCTTTTTGCCCGTGACAGAGCCCGGCAGTTTGAAAACTGGGGCGTCGAATACGTTCATGTTGATTTTGGCTTCGGCGTCAGCGCCCTTTTTAATGGGCTCCAGTGCCAAAATAGAGTCCAAACCGGCGATGTAGGTGCTGTCGGGCCACTCGGTAAGGGGCATTTTTTGATCGGTGACGATAATCTTTGCAACGGGGCTGTCGTTGCCACACCCCATCAAAAATGCGGGAATAACTGTAAAAAATGCCTTAAAAAAACTGTTCATACTCCCAAAAATACTATTTCCCTTGCCAAAATGGCCAAATTCTTCTAAATTTAGGCTCTCAAAATCAACTACTTCACAGGAAGTTTAAAAATGAAAGAAGGTATCCACCCTAACTATCAACCGGTCGTGTTCGTCGATGCGAATACGGGTAAAGAATACATCACCCGCTCCACGAAGTCTTCCGCCGAAAAGAAGACTATCGATGGTGTTGAATATAGCGTAATTTCTCTCGAAATTACGGCTGATACCCATCCGTTCTGGACGGGCAAGCAGCATCGCGTGGATACGGCTGGCCGTATCGACCGCTTCAACAAGCGTTTCGCTGGCAACATCACTGGTGCAAAGCGCAAGACCCGCAAGGCTGCGCCGGCCAAGGCTGAAGACGCCGAATAATTAAATTCAAATGGGGCTCCCTGCTTAAGTGAAGGGGGCCTTTTTTCAAAAGGATTCTCATGAAGAAGCAACTCTTTATTGGTGCAGCCGCTCTCGTGGCCATGGCTATGACCGGTTGCC
>CAMJHM010000147.1 GCA_946405515.1 uncultured Fibrobacter sp.
CTCATGGAAATGGGCATCCTGTTCTGCTCCATCAGCGACGCCATCAAGGAATACCCCGAACTCATCGAGGAATACCTGGGAAGCGTGGTCCCGGCTGGCGACAACTATTTTGCGGCACTCAACAGCGCAGTCTTTGGTGACGGAAGCTTCGTGTACATCCCGCCCGGAGTCAAGTGCCCGATGGACCTTTCCACCTACTTCCGCATCAACAACAAGGAAGCGGGCCAGTTCGAACGCACCTTGATTATCGCTGACGAAGGTGCCAGCGTGAGCTACCTCGAAGGCTGCACCGCGCCGGAATATTCGAGCAAGCAACTGCACAGCGCCATCGTGGAACTGGTTGCGAAGGACAACGCAAGCATCAAATACTCCACCGTGCAGAACTGGTACGCAGGCGACCGCGAGACGGGAGCCGGTGGCGTGTACAACTTTGTGACCAAGCGCGGCAAGTGCGCCGGCAAGAACAGCCGCATCAGCTGGACGCAGGTCGAAACGGGTTCCGCCATCACGTGGAAGTACCCGAGCTGCATCTTGCAGGGCGACAACTCCGTCGGTGAATTCTACAGCGTGGCCCTCACCAACGGGCACATGCAGGCCGACACCGGCACCAAGATGATTCACATCGGCAAGAACACCAAGAGCACGATTATCAGTAAGGGTATCAGCGCCGACTACAGCAGCAACGCCTATCGCGGCGAAGTGAGCATCCGTAAGTCGGCTACGGGTGCACGCAACTACACGCAGTGCGACAGCATGCTCGTGGGCGACAAGAGCGCGGCCCACACGTTCCCCTACATCACCGTGGCAAACGCAAGCGCCCAGACCGAGCACGAAGCGACCACCAGCCGCATCAGCGAAGACCAGCTCTTCTACTTCGAGAGCCGCGGCATCAAGCGCGAAGACGCAATACAAGCGATGGTGGGCGGTTTCTGCAAGGACGTGTTCAAGGAACTCCCCGGCGAATTTGCGACCGAGGCAAGACAACTGCTGACGCTCAAGCTCGAGCACAGCGTCGGGTAAGGATTTAAACAAGGGTAGGAATCATGAGAATATCGACAAAAGGTAGATATGCCCTGCGCGTTATGATTGACCTTGTCCAAAACAGCCCAGACAACTTTACCAAGCTGCAGGATATCGCCGAAAGACAGAACCTCTCCATCAAGTACCTCGAGGGAATCCTGGGGACACTCGTCAAGGCGAAACTGCTCACGGGCGAACGCGGCAAGGCCGGCGGCTACAAGCTGAATTGCGACCCCAAGACCTGCAGCGTCTACGACATTTTGAAGACAACCGAAACATCGGTCGTGCCGGTATCCTGCCTCGACGAAAAAGCCGGGAAATGCCCGAGAATGGCAGAATGCGAGACCTACCCCGTGTGGGAAGAACTCGACAAGATTATCCAGGGCTACCTCACAAGCGTAACCCTGGACCAGTTCGTCGCTTCGCAAGGCGCAAAACGCGGCAAGAGCAAAAACCCGTCCAACTGCGGGCTGTAACTATCTAGCCACGACCTGCTTGCGGATTTTCTCCGAGAGTTCGCGGCCACCCAACTGGGCGATACATTCAAACGCAAATTCTTCGGCAGTACCAGCGCCACGGCTCGTGACGATGTTTCCGTCTACGACCACGCGGTCTTCGGAAAATTCATTGCAGACAAGCTCCGCTTCGCAACCGGGGAAGCATGTAACCTTTCTGTCGACAAGGATTCCCGCCTTGCTGAGCACCAGCGGGGCCGCACAGATGGCAAAAATCCACTTGTTCTGGTCGTTGAAATCGCAGATGACCTTTTCTACATCAGCAGAGGCCTTCAGATTCTTGACGCCAATGCCGCCGCCGGGCAAAAGGACGGCGCCAAACTTTGCGGTATCGGCACCCGAAAGAGCAAAATCCGTCTGGATTTTAAGGCCGCGCAACCCAATCACTTCGGCCTTGCCAGAAACGCTCGCGAGCGCGACCTCAAAACCCGCCCGCTGCAGGTAGTCAAACGGAGTCACGAACTCAGTCTCTTCAAAACCATCGGCCATAAGGAAAAGTATCTGCATATTGAACCTCTTTTTTTGAGAGAATGTAATAAAATGTGGAGAGGCTAGAGAATTGAGACTAGGATCTAGTGAATAAGAATCACGCACTTCGTGCGTTAATAACAGACGGCAAAGCCGTGATATTTTTCCCTAGCCCCTAGATCCTAGATTCTCTAATGGAGATTGCTTCAGGGCTATTCGCCCTTCGCAATGACAACCCCCACAACCTCTTTCGTCTTTCGTCTATCCCTAACCACAAACCACTGCCTACTGTCTACTGCCCTCACACCTTTTACTATATTTGGGCCATGAATTTTAAGGACCGCATCATCCGCGCTACGGGCAAAAAGACGCCCTTCCGCCTGATAGTCGCCGATTTGACCACGACGATGAATGAAATCGGCAAATTCCACAATGCGCAAGGTTTCGCGTTGAAACTCCTCGCCGAGAACTCCATCGCAAGCATTTTCCTGAGCGCAAGCCTCAAGTTCCCCGGCACGGTGAGCCTGACTACGCGCTTTTCGGGTGAAATCACCCATATTCAGTCGGATTCCACGCCGCAAGGCCTCGTGCGCGCCATGATTCCGCAGCCCGAGCTCCAGACCGTCGGCGGGAACGAACCGGCCCTCCTCCCGCAGAGCGTGAGCGTCATAAAGCTGAACGAACTGGGCAAACGCGTCCACGAAAGCATAATCGAGGCCCCCTCCGTATCGATGGGCCAAAACCTCGCCACCTATCTTTTGCAGTCCGAACAGATTCGCTCCGCCGTGGGCATCGAGGCCGCATTCAACAAGGAAGACCCGAGCAAACTCGACTACGCTGCCGGTTTCTACATCGAGGCCTTCCCCGACCTCGAGGACAAGGACATCAACCTGATCGAAGTCATCGTGCAAAACCTGCCGAAGTTCAAGGACATGAATACGCCCGAAGGTTTTAACCTGGATGAACTGCTGGATCAGTTGCGCGGCCCCTACGACATCGACATCGTCAAGGAAATCGACCCGAAGCCGTTCTGCCCCTGCAGCAAGGAACGCACCGTCGCAACGCTTGCGACCCTCAAGACAGCCGACCTGGAAGACCTCATGAAAGAAGGCAAGGATCTGGAAGTCGTCTGCGATTTCTGCCGCACGAAATACACAATCACCGTAGATGATTTGCAAACAATCATAGACGAGAGAAAGTAGTCTTATCCTAACCACGAACCACTAACCACTAATCACTATGTTTACCAAGCAATGTGTCGTTACCCTGGACCTTGAAGGTGTCCTTGCCCCCGAAATCTGGATTGCCGTCGCCGAAAAGACCGGCATCAAGGACCTTCGCCTCACCACCCGCGACATCCCTGACTACGACGTGCTCATGAAGGGCCGCATCGCAATTCTCGACCGCGAGGGCATCAAGCTTTCGGACATCCAGAACGTGATTGCAAACCTCGGCCTGCTCGAAGGCGCTCGCGACTTTATGGACAAACTCCGCGATGAGACTCAGGTAATCATCCTCTCGGACACGTTTCAGGAATTTGCCTACCCCATCATGAAGAACCTCGGTTTCCCGACGATCTTCTGCCATAACTTGGAAGTCGAAAACGACCGCATCAAAGGTTACCACCTGCGCATGAGCGACCAAAAAACGAAAGTCGTGAAGCACTTGCAGGACCTGAACTTCAAGGTGTTCGCCTCGGGCGATTCCTTCAACGACACGGGCATGCTCAAGC
>CAMJHM010000148.1 GCA_946405515.1 uncultured Fibrobacter sp.
GAAATCAAGGACGCTGCTGACAGCTGCCCGGCCGGCGTGATCAAGTACGAATAATTTAAAACGTCCGTACAACGAACAGAACCCCGAGGTTGTATCCAACCTCGGGGTTCGTTTTTTTAGAATGATTTTTCGAACTTAGTTTATCGCTAGAACGCAAGCGCTAAAGCTAAGCCACCTTGTTGGGTCGGAACCACCTGGAGTTGCAGAGCCATGTCGTAGCCTACTTCCAAGTTGTAAATGCGAATAGAGGAATCTACGTATTTGCCGGCGATATAGTAGAGCAAGACACCAACACCGGCAACACCCACGCCAGCCAACGTGGCAGGCAAGCCAACGCCGCTTTCGCCCATAATCAAATTAACGACACCATAGCCAAAAGTGACTACACCAGCACCGGCCAAAACCACACCCGGATAAAAGAAAACCCTGGAAGTACGATATTCACTGGCCGATCTGGAGTTGGCATTCAATTCGTCAATAATGACATCTTGATCCACCTTGGTTTCTCCAAGGTACCAATCTTTTCCTTTACGCGAAATTTTGCCTTTGAAATCACCCGAAGGAGCCTTTGCGACTTCCCCTTCAGAAGCCTCATCGGATGCGGATTCCTCGTCAGACGCCACAGATTCTTCGCTAGACGAAGCATCGTCGCTAGATTCATCCTGTTCGAGAGCCGTTTCTTCATCAGACGGCAGGGCCTCGTCGGCATCCTCCTGCGCAAACGCCAATGCAGCAGACATCATCAGCGAGAGAAAAAAGACGGAAATGGACGAACGCATAAAGCCTCCTATGTGTTTATCCCACGGCACCCAAGATAAAAATACCCCCCAACAAACGATAGTGCGGTAATTTTTGTGTAAAATTGTATTGACGAAAAAGATTTTTTAACACAAAAAATCGCCCCGGCGGGGCGATCTTTGTGAACTAACCTTTACTTGGTAAGGCGCTACTTGGCCTTTTTCATAATCTGCTTAAGCATGGAGTTGAGCTTGCCGACTTGGACAGGAGCGGCAGGCTTTTTCGGAGCAAAGCCCGGGCGTTCCTTACCCGCAATCTTGTTCTTGAGGTCGGCGAGCGTAGCGTGGCCCTGGATGCCGCCCTGCGGGCGTGCATTGCCGCGACCATTGTCGCGGCCGCGGCCACCGAAGTTGCCGCGGGGACCGCCAACTCGCTGGCCGCGAGGGCCACTGGCACCTGCACCGGCAACGCCGTCGGTCTGTTCCTGCTTCATCGAGAGGCTGATACGCTTCTGGTTCGCATCCACAGCAACCACGCGCACCTTCACCACGTCGCCCACGGTCAAGACTTCCTTCGCGTCGGTCACGTACTTGTCGCTAATCTCGGAAATGTGAACAAGGCCATCCTGGTGAACGCCGATATCCACGAACGCACCGAAGTTAGCGACGTTGGTCACAACGCCTTCCATCCAGCTGCCCGTCACGAGGTCGTTGATGGTCTTGATGCGGTCGTCGAATTTCGCATAACGGAATTCCTTACGCGGGTCACGGCTCGGTTTCTGGAGTTCCTTCAAGATATCTTCCAAGGTAGCCTTACCCACTTCGTCGGAGAGGAACTCGTCGAGCTTGATTGCCTTCACCGCTTCGGCATTGCCGACCATGTCCTTCACCGGAACGCCGACCTTTTCGGCCATCTGCTCCACGAGGGCGTAGTTTTCGGGGTGCACGGCGGAATCGTCGAGCGGGTTTTCAGCACCCGGGATGCGCATGAAGCCCGCAGCCTGTTCGAAGGCCTTCGGGCCGAATCCCTTCACCTTCTTCAAGTCGTCGCGGCTTGCAAAGGCGCCGTTCTCTTCGCGGTACTTCACAATCGCTTCGGAGAGCGTGTTGCTGAGGCCCGCCACATGCGAGAGGAGCGGAGCGGAAGCGCTGTTCACGTCGACACCGACCATGTTCACGCAGCTTTCCACCACTTCGTCGAGGCGCTTCTTGAGTTCGCGCTGGTTCACGTCGTGCTGGTACTGTCCCACGCCGATAGACTGCGGATCGACCTTCACGAGTTCGGCAAGCGGGTCCTGCAAACGGCGACCAATAGAAATAGCGCCACGGGTCGTCACGTCTTCCTTCGGGAATTCCTGAATAGCAATCATGCTTGCGCTGTACACCGAAGCACCGGCTTCGGAAACGATGACGCGCGGCGGCACCTTGCCCTTGAACTTGAGAGCCATCTCGCCACAGAAGGCGTCGGTCTCGCGGCTCGCAGTGCCGTTGCCGATAGCGATGAGGTCAATCTTGTACTTATCGATAAGCTGCATCAGGTAGACAGCCGCGCCAGCCTTGTCGTTGTGCGGTTCATGCGGCTTGATGATGCCGTGGTCCAAGAACTTGCCGTTCTCGTCGAGCACGGCCACCTTGCAACCCGTACGGAAACCCGGGTCGAGAGCGAGCACAGCCTTGTGGCCAGCAGGGGCAGCAAGCAGAACATCCTGAAGGTTCTTGGAGAACACCTTGAAAGCTTCTTCTTCGGCGGCGTCCTTCAACAGGAGGCGCACTTCGCTTTCCATGCTCGGCTGCAACAGGCGGTCCCAAGCGTCCTGGCACATTTCTTCGAGATACGGCTTCCAGACAGATTCACCCTTGATGACCTGGTTCTTGAGGTAACCCACCATTTCTTCGGTCGGCACCTCGATAGAGAGGCGCAGCACCTTCTCCTTTTCGCCACGACGGAGCGCCAGCATGCGGTGGCTCGGAATCTTGCCGACCGGTTCGCTGAAGTCGTAGTAGTCCTTGAACTTGGTGTCTTGCTTTTCGAAATCCTTCTTGACCTTGGAAACCATGACGCCCGTCTTTTCCACCTTGTTGCGGAGGTACTGGCGGAATTCGGTATTGTCGGCCACTTCTTCGGCAAGGATATCGCAGGCACCCTTGAGGGCGGCCTTCGGATCGGCGAGGCCCTTTTCTTCGGAGAGGTAAATGCGGGCGATTTCTTCGGCGGTGTTGCCCGTATTTTCCTGAGCCCACATCAGGCGGGCCAGCGGTTCAAGACCGAGTTCCTTCGCAATCGTTGCGCGGGTGCGCTTCTTGGGCTTGTACGGAGCGTAAATGTCTTCGAGCAGGGTCTTGTCTTTGCAGTTTTCAATCTGGGCCTTGAGTTCGGGCGTGAGTTTGCCCTGTTCCTCGATACTCTTGAGAATCGTGTCCTTGCGGTCCGAGAGTTCCTGGAGGTAGTCGCGACGGTGGCTGATGTCGCGGAGTTCAATTTCATTAAGAGTTCCCGTCTGGTCCTTGCGGTAACGGGCGATAAAGGGGATAGTGCCCCCCTGGTCCATGAGTTCGAGCGCCTTGGCGACGCGCCACACTTCGAGGTTAAGTTCTTCGGCGATAACTGCAGAAAAATCCATTTGATAATCCTACTTGTAGAATTTTAGGGTCATGAATGCCCTGGGTTGACACAGCGGCACGGCTTTCACCGTACGCACCCCCATTCGGGAGTAAGCGGAATATAGCAAAAGAAAAGTGTCAATTTTTGGACATAACAGGGCTGTTTGGAAAAAAAATTAGGGAGAACATGCGAAATCTTAGCCTAATTCGTTGAGTATCAAGGAGATAGGCTCCAGGCGCGAGGCACGAGAATAGAGACTAGAGATAAGAGGCTACCTTTGACCACTTAGTGCTTTAGCAC
>CAMJHM010000149.1 GCA_946405515.1 uncultured Fibrobacter sp.
TGCGTGCTCACGGTGGAATATGCTCGTAGCCGCGGCCTCGATGTCCGCGGGCTCATCGTAAACCGCTACGGCTCTAGCGGCAACCTGGAAATGGAAGACGACAACATCCGCATGATGCAAGACCTGACGGGCCTCGAAGTCATTGCGAAAGTCAAAGATGGCGACACCGATCTAGGTGTACAACCGTTTTAGCTTGGATTGACTATTTCACGACAACGTTTGCTTCGAAGCGAATTCCATTGCCACGGATGATAGCGATGTATCGTCCGGCGGAAAGATTCTCAAATCTTGCTTCACCATATGTCGATTTACGTTGTGTATAAACTTGACCCAATGGAGAAATCAAACTTATCTCAATGGATTGGCCGATTCCGCTAATTACGATGCTTTTACCTTCTGCATAAATGCGAGGAAGGGAGAAATTTCTTTTTAGAGAAACGTGCAGGCTAATTGAATCTCCAGAAACAATTTCAGTAGTGTCCTGCTTTGAACTATCTACTTTCGTTGTGTCGCCCACGGCATACAACGGGGCGAGTGCTTCGGCCCACAGATGGTGCATCGCCTGCCCTCCTTTTTTGTCGCCGTTTGGGTGAACACCATCGCTTGCGAGTTGTTCCGGATGCTTCTTGAAATAGGCAAAAAAGTCGGGTCCTTTCGGTAGATTATTTTCTTCGGTTAGCTTATCGATTGTTTCGAGAAATGCGGGGTTCACCTGCCAGCCGGCCTTTGCGGAATCCGTCGCGATGATGCGCGCGATAATGGGGGTGATTCCGTGAGCCTTTGCCGAATCAATAATGGTCTGCATGTTCTTCTTGTATGTGGCAAGGTTCCAGTCGCCGCCACCCCAGGCGTCGTTCGTGCCCATCTCGATTGCCCAGAATTTTACGTTGCCCGCATATTTCAAGTATTCGTTCAGATGTTCTACGACTTCGGTGCTGTTGATGCAGCCAATGCCTCCGCGAAGCATGGCTGGAGTGTATTCCGGGAATCTTGCATGAATAATTTGTGCCGTCGTCGAGTCGGTATCTTGCTGCTTGATTCCCATCTGGCTGATGCTCGTGCCCATGAAGAACCACGTGTCGGTGCCGCTCGTACTCATGTCGAAGGCCTCGATTTCGAGGATTTGTCCCACGTCGCCTTCGCTCACGAACTTGAACCACGATTTGCCAGCGAAGTCGATGTCGACTCCTCGCGCCATCACGGGATTGTTCTTGACATTTGCCGCCTCGACCCAGTCGCCGTCGCTACCATTGGTCGAATTTGCTGATGTCATGATCTTGAAATTCGAAAGCGCGACACCGCTATGCCCGCAGCCGCTAGTAATGTTGGTGGCCCAGGCGCAATCGCCGTACGATTCCCAGTTGATTCGCAGTTTCGTAGGGCCTTCGCCTACGTTCAAGGCGATTTCCTTAGCATTGCTGCTCTTCCAGTTCGTGAGATAACCGTCGGTCAAATAATCTGTTGTTGTCGCCCCCGTATGCGCAGGCAATCCGCCAGAAACCAATTTGTTCGGGACTATGGCGGATGCCAATCCAACCCAACAAAATATTGCAGAGGCGACAACAATTTTTTTATTCATGTATCTCATACACACATCCTCACCAGAACTACCCTAAATTTATGTTCCTGGTGGCGTTCTAATGCGTCTTTTTTTGGTAATGTGTGGACAAAAATGTCAACATATCTTAAAAAAATCAAAAAAATGTCCAAAAATTGTTTTTTTGATAATACAAAGATGGAAAATAACCCACTTACGATGCGTCGATGTCGGCGTTAATATGCAGATCGTAGTCGGGGTAGGCTTCGCTGATTTCCTTGTAAATGATGTCGAGGCCTTCTTGCGGCTTGATTTCGAAATTCATGACCACGTCGAAACGCATGGACTTTTCTTCAAGGTTCACGTAAAAGCCGTGGAGCTGCAAAGCCCATTCATGTGCTTTTACCAGCTTCAAGACATTGCTGCGGATCTTGGCTGCTTCATCGTTCTTGGTGTTGTAGGAATAGACGCCCACGCCTGTCAGAAGTACGCCGGTTTCCTTATGCACGCGAGCCTGCACCCTGCGGGTGAGTTCGTCGAGTTCTTCAACTGTCATGGTGTCGGGGAGTTCCAGGTGCACGGAACCGAGGAACTTGTCCGGGCCGTAATTGTTGAGGATGACATCGTAGGCACCGTGGACTTGCGGTTCTTCGGTGAGCAACTTCTTGATTTTCTTGACCAGGTCGCCGTCGGCGCGCTTGCCCAGGATGTCGTCCAGCGTCTCGATGAGCATGCCGATGCCCGACTTGATGATGAATGCCGAAATCACGAGACCCACGTAGGCTTCAAGCGAAATTCCCGTGAGAACGAAGACGATGGCCGAAGCTAGCACCGAAAGGGAGAGGATGGCGTCGAACAGTGCGTCTGCACCTGATGCCACGAGTGCGCCCGAGTTCACGCGTTCGCCCTGGCGCTTTACGAATTTCCCGAGCACGAGTTTTACCACTACCGCCGAAGCGATAATGACCAGCGAAGCCGTGGAGTAGTCGGCCGCTTCGGGGTGGATGATTTTCTTGACCGATTCCACAGCCGAGGTGCCGCCGGCGTAGAGCACGATTGCCGCGACCACCATTGCGCTCAGGTATTCGATTCGCCCGTAACCGAGAGGGTGTTTTTTGTCGGGCAACTTGTTCGAAAGTTTTGCGCCCACAATCGTAATGACCGAGGACAAAGCGTCAGAAAGGTTGTTCACCGCATCGAGCGTCACGGCGATGGAGTTTGTAGCAAAGCCGACGAACGCCTTGAATGCCGACAGCACGATGTTTGCCGCGATGCCGATGATGCTTGTCCTGACAATGACCTTTTGACGGTTTTCTGCTTCGTTCATAATGATTCCTGTTTTACTCGACTTTCTTCAATACCCTGCACGGATTTCCGACGGCAACGACGCCTGCGGGGATGTCGCGGGTCACGACGCTGCCCGCCCCGATGACGCTCCCTTCGCCGATGGTAACGCCCGCGCAGATGGTGACGTTGCCTGCAATCCAGCAGTTATTCCCGATGGTGATGGGCTTCGCATATTCGTTGTTCGCAAGCGTCCCGTCGGGTTTCTTGAACATGTTGCGTTCCTGCCAGCGGAGCGGATGTAGGGGAGTGTAGATGGCGACATTCGGGCCGAAAAAGACATTCTTGCCGATGGTGACCGGTGCGCAGTCGAGAACGGTGAAGTTGAAGTTCGCAAAGGTTTTTTCGCCGATTTGCGTATTCACGCCGTAGTCGAAGAAAATCGGACCTTGCAGGTATACGCCCGGCTCACGCTTCACGAACAGTTTGTCCAAGATGCTTTCGCGCTCGTCGTCCGTCTCGTCGAGGTTGTTGTACTGGCGGCACAGGGAATGCGCGGTCTGGCGCAGTCTTACGAGTTCAGCGTCGGAGGGGTCGTAAAGCTCGCCCGCGAGCATCTTTTCTTTTTCGGTCATGCTTTAACTCTTAGCGGATAAAGTTCGTGAACACCTTCTTCTCGGCGACAGGCTGCGAAACGCCCGCCTGCTTGCCTGCCTCGATGCTCTTGAGGAGCCATGCCATGTTGCGGCCGAGTTCGCGCATGATCTGCACGCCTTCTTCGTCCTTGAGTA
>CAMJHM010000150.1 GCA_946405515.1 uncultured Fibrobacter sp.
GTCTCTCGTCTTTCGTCTAAAAATGTTTCCTAAAATAAACATTTGTTGCGATTTCTACAATGCGTTGTTAGAGTAACCAACGAGTAATTATTTTTTTCACGAACGAAAAATGTACTTTTATTATTTTTAGCGTGGGTTTTAAGGCTCGCAAAAATAAAAAATGGGTGGAATAGCCCGAATCTTTCTGTAAAAAGAAGATTTTTGTGTTTTTGTTAGTCCATTATTTACATAAAAAAGAGTGAAAATCGCTCAATTTTAAGTAGATTTTGGTCATCGTAGGCCTAAAAGAAAACATATAAACGGAGTTATTATGCTTGACCTTCTTGCTGTCCAGTCCAGCACAACAAACGCAACGATCATTACGCTTGCCTACACCTTGATTTTGGCCTTCATCCTGTCTTCCGCCATCGGTTGGACATACGAAAAGACCTTCCTCGGGCTTTCCTATTCTCGAAACTTCGTCCAAGGCATTGTCTTGAGCGCGGTTGCTGCTTCGATGATTATGCAGGCCATCGGCGATAACGTCGGTCGCGGTCTCGGCATGATGGGTGCCCTCTCGGTCGTCCGCTTCCGTACGAGTTTCAAGGACCCGCGAGACATTATGTTCATATTCGCGGCACTAGGCGCGGGTATCGGTTGTGGCGTTTATGCCTGGGGTGCCGCAGTCGGCGGTACGTTTGCTTTCTGCTGTGTGGCGTTCCTCCTTTCGCGTACGGGGCTTGGTACAAAGCACTTCTTTGACGGTATGCTCCGCTTTGCTCTCCCGAACGAACCGAAGGTTCGTGGTCAAGTCGAAGATATCATGAAGGGCAACTTGAAGACGTTTATTTTGATAACGATGCGCGAAGTCGATGGTGGAGCCCGCTTGGACGTCGCCTACCAGATCCGCCTCCGTGCGACAAAGCCTGCAGCCGAAATCCTCACGATGCTTTCGAAAATCGAAGGCATTTCGGATGTCCAGTTCATGATGCAAGACGCTACGACGGAAATGTAAGGAGGAATGAGAAATGAATAAACTTGAAGATTTCCTCGATAATTTCTGGAACACTCACAAGAACAATGCGGGTGTCGCCTACGTTTATACCCACAAGCTTTCGATTGCCTGGATTCTCTGCGTGTTTTTTGCCGTAATCCTTGGCTTTGTCTATCAGGGCAAGGTTGCCATGTTCCGCGGCATTGCCGAATCGAGCGAAACGATTATCAGCCTCCCGAGCCCGACGGAAATCGTCAAGGTCTATGTGGTGCCCGGCCAGGAAGTCAAGGCTGGCGATACCCTCGTGGTCATCAACCGCCCGGACCTCACGCTCCGCATTGCCGAACTCACTCGTGAACTCGACGCTCTCGAAGGCCGCAGCAATTTGAGTTCCGCTGAAATCGACCAGAAGGTCGCCGAAGTCAAGGCGAACCTCGAAACCCGCCGCTTGGCTTTGAATGCTGAAATCCGCAACCTCGAAACGGAGTACGAAAGCAACAAGGCTATTTCCGCCAAGCTCAAGAGCCTCTCCAACTCGAAGTCCAAGTCCGAAGGCACCGATGCCATGGCTATGCGCATCAAGAGCCTCAAGAACGAATTGAACCTCGCTACCAAGAGCGCCAACGAACAAATCGCCCTCCTCCGTGGCAGTGGCCGTCTCCAGAAGTCTAGCGGCAAGAGCGAAGCTGCCAACATCCGCAAGGAACTTGCCGAAATGCGCAAGCAGCAGCAAGAACTCACCCAGATTGCAAAAGAAAACTGGGTCGTAGGCGACGTGAACGTCCGCGATGGCGAAAAGGTTTCGAGCTTTGCCCCGATCGTGACGCTTGCCCACAAGTCTCCGACGCTCATCCGCGGCTACATCAACGAACAAATTTACAAGAACACGAAAATTGGCGAAGCCGTGAAAGTGACTACCTTGACCGGTGCCGGAAAGGGCGTAGTTGGCGAAGTTGTCGGTCTTTCTAGCCGTATCGTGCCGTTCCCGACCCGTATGTGGAAAATGCCTGAACTGCCGGTCTATGGTCGCGAAGTGACCATCAAGATTCCCGAAGACAACGAGTTCTTGCTGGGCGAAATGGTCACTATCACTGAAACGAGCATCCGCAATTTGCAAAAGCAGAATCAGCAACAGAAGGCTAAGAAATAAATGAAAAATGTGACTTTAATATCGCTTGCGCTCTCTGCGGCTGCAATCGCTAGCCCCCTGACTTGGGAGCGTCTTGTCGAATCCGCCAAGACAGATCCAAGATATGAATCTGCCGAAAAACGTGCCGAGGCAACTGCGACCCCCCGCAATCTCAAGCTTTGGGACAAAATCGAGCTCCGCTACCAGCTGGACGGCTTTAGCTTTGCCAAGCACGACTTTGAACTCCGCGTGACTCCGCAGGCTTTTGGCGAACGTGCTGCCGACAAAGCTCATTACGAGGCCGCCAAGAATTACCAGCAGGCAAGCTTTGCCGTTGAACGCTCGATCCTCCTTTACGACCGTTACGAACGCGGCGTGCGTTATGTGATGCGCAAGAAGATTAACGAAATCAACAAGCAGCTTCTGCAAGTCAACAGCGACCGTATCGAGGTCTTGCACCTCAAGGCCGGGTCCGCTTCGTTCAGTGCCGAAGACTTGATGACCTCTCTCGAAAAGAACGCCTCGCTCAAGTCGAACCTCCTTTCGGACAGCACAGCACTCCGCGATGCGGAACTCAAGCTGAAAATCTGGGTGCCGGACTTCGAAGGCGTCGATCTCGATTCAACATTTATGCCATCCATGGATGAACTTGCCGAGTTCTTGAAGAACGGCGTGACCGTCGATGAAAACTTCCCGCTGGTGGCTCTCGCCAAGGGCAAGCGCGATTCCGACATTTCCAAGGCGCAGCAGGACGCGAGCAAGGACCGCGACTACATTTCGCATGTCGGTATCGGCTACTCGCTCCAGATTGAATCCTTGATGGAAAAGTACAAGGAACTGAATTGCTCGGATGTGCTAAAGCCCGAATATGCAAAATATAAAGATGAATTCATGAGAAATAGCGGTGATTGCATTGCGGATCCGTATTACACGAGCCGCAAACTTGTCGCTGACCAGGACAATCGCAAGACTGCGGACAAGTTCTTCGTGAACCTCGCGTTCCGCTTGCCGTTCTTCGACAGCAACAAGGATGCTTCTCTCCGTGAGCAAATCGAAAAGCTCGATGCCGAAAGCAAGTACTTGGACGACGTCCGTGAAATAAACCAGAAGGTCGCCCGCCTCACCGAAGAAGTCCTCACGCTTATCGACCAGTGGAAGGTCTTGAAGGACTATGCCGAACAGGTGAACGCCAGCGGCTTTATGGAACAGTTCGCCCGCAATGCCGGTTCTGACCCGCTTTTGCTCCTCCGCGCCCGCGAAAGTGCACTTGAAAGTGACTTGAAGGCCGCAAAGCTCGAATACGATATTTATGCCCGCTACTTGGCCTTGCTCGACTATGCCGGTGGCCTTGCCCGTCAGGATGTTACAAACCATCTTCGTGAAGGAATCAGGTAGTTTATGGCTGAGGCCCGTGGATTTAGTCTTCTCGAACGCTTCGAACTGAAGTACCATATCCCCGTCGAATGGG
>CAMJHM010000151.1 GCA_946405515.1 uncultured Fibrobacter sp.
CGAAGGCCAAGGCTTACTTTGAAAGCGTGTACCCGGACCGCAAGGTTATCGGGCTGGATTGTCGCACTGTGATTGAAGAGGGCGGCAGCCTGCATTGCATGAGCAAGCATGAATGTTTATAGACTGCTCGGCTCTATTGAAATAATTAAAATGTGACATCGCCTCGCTCTCGCAACCACGCCTCGTTAATACGAGGCGTTTGTTGCTCACGGGGACCGCTACATCTAATTTTCTTCAAGCAGTTTCTGCACGGACTGCGCGAAGGCTTGGAGGCTCGGGTCGCGGGCACCCATCAAGAGGATGGTGTCGCCGGGCTGGGCGACTTCGACCATTTTCTCGGCGCACTTGTCGCGATCTTCGATGTAGATGGCTTCGCAGCCCTTCAGCAACAAATCGTCGGCAAGGTCACCGGCGCTGATGTCGCGGGTGACGGTGCCGCCAGCGTAGTAAATTTGGCTGAAGAAGATGACGTCGTTGTCGCGGTCATCGTCAAAGTCCTTCGGGCGAAGCGTCTTCGAGATGAATTCCACAAGGTCGTTACGCAGGAATCGCGTGGGGCCAAAGCCGTGAGGCTGGAACCAGGCGATGACGCGGCCTTCGGTAAAGTCCTGGGCGCTCTTGATGCTGGCGGCGATCTTCGCCGGATTGTGAGCGAAGTCGTCTACGAGAGTCACGCCGTTGAAGGTTCCGAGAATCTGATGGCGGCGGAACACGCCCGGGAATGTGGCAAGGGCGTCGGCGCAGGTATGCAGTGTTACGCCTGCGCGGAGGGCGGCAGCCGTTGCTGCTAGGGCGTTTTCCATATTGTGCTTGCCCGGAAGCGGCACGACGAATTTTACCAGTTCTGCCTGATGGCGTACGCGGAACTGAATCGAGGTTCCGACGGACTTGAAGTCCGTGCCCTGCACGCCCACGTAATTTTCGAATCCGAAGTCAAATTCACGGCCGGCGCTGAACTTCTTGGCGAGCGGATGCGCGTCGTTCACGATCAGGATCTTGCCGTTATCCAAAATGTTGTGGCTGAACTTGAGGAAAATTTCCTGCAGTTCGTTCATTTCCTTGTGGTCCTTGTCCACATTCAAAATCAAGCCGATTTCGGGTTCGTAGCGCACCAGCGTTCCGTCGCTTTCGTCTGCTTCGACCACGAGCCATTCACCCTTACCGGACACGGCGTTACCGATCTTGCCTTCCTTCTGCAAATTCACGAGGCCAGCACCCGTCATCACGGAGGGCTGGAGGCCTGCATACTGCAAAATGTGATAAATCATGGCGGTCACGGTAGACTTTCCGCTGGTGCCCGAAACGGCGATGGTTTTCGCTTCTTTAGAAATCTTAGCCAGCATTTCGCTGCGGTGCATCACCGGGATTCCCAGTTCCTTGGCGCGCTTGAGATCCGGGTTTGTGTCTTCGATAGCGGTACTCACCACTACCGCATTCAGGCCTTCTACAACACCGGAGCCGTCCTGCGGAAAGCACTTGACGCCGCATTCTTCAAGCTGATTCATTACGAGGGGCTTTTCTGCCGCTCCAAACTGGCGGTCCGAACCGCTAATTGCTACACCCTTGCCAACAAGATACTGGGCAATGGCACTCATGCCTACGCCCGCAACACCGATAAAAAAGTAAGATTCCATGTGTCGAAATTTAGTATAAGGTGAATGACGTGGCAATCAAGACTTTTCCCAACCGCCAGGCCTGAACAAGATGCACTAATCCTTTACGCAGCGGACAGAGAAACCCAGTGTTTTTTCCTTAGAGCCTCCACCCGCTGCATCATAATGGCACCCCAGGTATAAATATTTCGAATTTTCGCCATCGTATTCCGTCGCATTCCAGAAGAACGCATCTGCACCCTTTTTATAGTACTTGTCTTTATCCTTATAGCCTGCAGAAACCGCCGAGAAACCATAAGAATCAGAGCCATTGCCGCTCTTACCCTTATAGTCATCCCAACTCGTCAACGCCTTGAGTTCAATTCCAGCCGACATTCTCTCTCCGATAAAAGATATCATCACATCAAATTCTTCCGTCGAAGGCAAATGCCAGCCAGCAGGACACGCTTCCATCGCCACATCCCAAGCATAGAGCCTTCCAAATACAGCGCAGTTTAGGGCGCTATCATTATAGCACCAACTCTTGCCTTCTATTTCATAATTCAGGTTCTCGGCCATCCAGACCTGGTCACCTATCTGAACTGTTTTGTAAACCTGGTTGTCTCGATTGTCAATTATCGAATCATATTTGATTGCAGGATTCAAGAGATAATCGTTTGAGAATACCTCCTCAGCAGAAATACTCGAAGACGATTGATTTTCTACAGAAGAAGAAATACTATTCAGGTCCGAAGCATCTACAGAAGAAGACAAGCCTTTGTCTTTTTCCCAGACATTATTTTCACAGACATAGGCAACCTTTTCCTCTTTTATATAGGCGGTAGCACCACTCCGTTTGTCAGAACATACCGGCAAATCATCATAAGCATCAACAACCATATCCGATTTCGATGTCGTATTGTTGGACACTCCCGAACTGCTATCGTCTCCGCAGGCAACCATGAACAGCGCCATCGAAACAGTCAACAAAGACAATTTTTTCATTGTATAAAGCCCTTAAAACGATGATACATTAGATACATTAATATATATAATTAGAACATATCTGTCATAGAATTTATATATTAAAGTCATGAACTTCTCGGATTCAAGATTCACGACGATAGCGCACCGCAACTTATGGGGCGAATGGACGTTCGTGTTTGAGAAATCCAAACTGTGTAGCCTGCGCTATACGGGAGAAGGCGTTCCGAGTTCGGTTCAGGCCTGCGCCTACGCCGAGCCGGATGTGGTTCAGACTTTATCTTCGACGGTGGCCCGCGCCTACCGCAAGGCCGTACAGCAGTTGAACCTGTACTTGGCCGGAAAGCTCCAGGAATTTTCGCTCCCGCTCAAGGTGTACGGCACCGATTTTCAGATGAAAGTCTGGGATGCCATCACCCAGATTCCTTACGGAGAAACGCGCACCTACCAGCAGGTGGCCGAAGCGGTTGGAGAGCCCCGCGCCACACGTGCCGTGGGCGCCGCCCTCCGCGCGAACCCGTTACAGATTATACTCCCCTGCCATCGCGTGGTGGGCAAGGGCGGAAGCCTAGTCGGCTACGCCCTGGGGCTCGATCTCAAGCGAAGGCTTCTCGTTATCGAAGGCGCAATCCCGCAGGAACTGCTACTCGAATAATCATTTTTGCCGAACGTCGACAACGTGCGTTTTTTATAATTTGTTAAAAACACCCCGGAGAACCGAGGTGTTTTTAAACGATATAAACCAAAGAATGAGGAGATCTCATACTTCTTTGGTCTGTTTGTTTTTAGGCTTTCTAGAATGAGGGCGGAGTCTAATGAATTTCTTACCGCTGTGGACCGGGAGCGCTTTTGCGCCCTCGCCAGCATGCGACACGCGGACCTCCCCTGCTGGTTCCGTCTGCCCAGTAAATAGGTTATGATTGATAGCCATACTTTTCAATTTACTAAAAAAATTTTATCTGTCAACTATTCCAAATTAAACTACTTGGCGAG
>CAMJHM010000152.1 GCA_946405515.1 uncultured Fibrobacter sp.
AGGTGCGGTCGGCCATTTCGGGGTCGGTCATGATGGTGGCCGGGTTGGAGTTCACGAGCACCACTTCGTAGCCTTCGCGGCGCAGCACCTTGCAGGCCTGCACGCCGGAGTAGTCGAATTCGCAGCCCTGGCCAATCACGATCGGGCCGGAGCCAATGAGCATAATCTTCTTGATGTCGGTACGCTTAGGCATAGCATTTCTCCGAATAAAAAGAAAGGCAAAAGCCAAAAGCTTTTGCCGAACAATTAAAAACGTTTTGAACAGGAATAAAAATCAGATGACCAGGAAGGGTCGCTTGGTTCCGTTGCGAGATTGCTGCAACGGCTGTGCTCATGTGTGCTTCGATGGTTTCCGATATCTTCATCGAGGCCAAAATCTAGAAATTTGGGCTCTCGTTGGTAAGATATAAAATTTGAAATTTTTTTCGTAATTTCACCAAAAACGCCAATTCTTTTACATTTTCTTTCGTAAAGGCTATTGTATTTTACAAAAAATGTAAATCATAACCTAATTCAATCTTAGTTGCTTCCCATTGTCGCCAAAATGGTGGCGATGCGGCTGGTCATCTGGACTGCACCCGTAGCCGATAGATGGTTGTTGTCGTAGGCCATGTCGTCGGTGTAATCGTGCATGCCCATCTTGTTTTCGTCCATCAAAGTGAAATTTGGATAGACCTTGTTGAGGTCTGCAAGTTCCTGGATGAGGGTGGGGGCAATGCTCCGCTGGATTCCGTGGAACGCGTAAGAACCCGTGGTGGCGTACAGGGGGTTCTGCGGGAAAATGATACCTAGTACGCGTACGTTGTGGGCTTGCGCCACGGCCAGGATTTCTTTCAAAAGAACGACGCTTGCATCGTAGAGGTCGCGCCTTCTTGAAACCCACATGCTGTCGGTCCAGACTTTGGGTTCGCCCCAGCCGTTTGTTTCGAGCGCTTCAAAGCCGAGTGTTTCTCTGTAGGGTTCGAACTTGTAGAATCCCATTGATTCAGTCGTCAGGCGGGGGAGTTGTTCTGGAACTCCGTCTTTCCAGAAATTGTGGTTCTCGTCGTAGACATAACCGGGGATAGAACTCCTGTTGACTTCGAAGAAACTTTGCGCTGCTGTGTTGAAACCGCGGTCGATGTCAATCGACATGACGATGTTTTTCAGGTTCTTCATGTGTGGCAGGATGTAGTTGAACAGGATGAATTTTGTGCAGAACAGCGTATTGTTCGAGTTTGCGAGGTTGATGGCCTTGATTCCGTTCCCCAGTTGCTGCGGGATAACTCCGTGCAATGCTCGCGAGGAACCGAGAATGACGGTGTTGACTGAATCGCGGTAGTTCCACAGAAGTTCCATTTTGTATCGCCACTTGACCGCAATTTCGGTGCCGCCCGCCACAAAATATTTTCCGGCGCTGTCGGGATTTAGGGCGAAATCGTCTGTATTGATGGAACTCAATGTTCGATTTACCCAAAGGCAGGGGTGCCAGAGTTCTTCGCCTTGGATGAGTTCCGTGACGCTTGAATCCTTCACGTTGACGAGGACGATTTTTGTGTGCTCTCCGTCTACGTTCGTGAGGGTTGCCACGATGTTCGATATTTGGCCGTTCGTCGCCCATTCGGTATGGTCGAACGTGTAACCGGCGGGAGCGCCTATCGACTGGATGAGTTGCCCGCTCTTGTTGGCAATGAGGATGCGCTGGTGTGTGGCATAAGGTGTACCGACAAATTCTTTACCCGTATTCCCGCCAAAGTCGAGGAATGCAACGCGATTCGTGCTGTCGTTGACGAGGGAAACGTTGCAGGCTTGTTCTCCGTTGTACCAGATGTTGTCTGTTGCGTCTGCGGCGTAGACGTTGCTTGATGGTGCGGCGGTGCGTGCGCGGAGGAGTTTAGAACCCGATACGGCGAGGGTTCCGTCTTCGCTGATGCCACCGTGGTAAGATCCGTCAAATAATTTTTGGGGTATGCCGAAGGCCCCGCCAGCAAAGGGAACTTGCCAGGTGCTTGATTGTTGCCAGTCGGTCGTTTCCTTGTTGTTCCCGGCATCGGTTACATAGGTGATGACGGTGTCCCCGCTTGCGGTGACACTCCAGCGGGGGATGGCCGCTCTTTCGACATTGAGTTTGACAAGACCGCTGCCGGTGGCATCGAGCTTGCGCACGTATAGGGAAGAGGTTCCACCCACGCCCTCCATGCCTGTGCAGAAGGCGACCCATTTCCCGTCGGGGGAAATGTCCGGGTGGTACACGCTCATGGTGTCCTGAATTTCGACCATGGACAAGGTGATGTCGGAATAGTTGATGAAAACGAGGTTGCCCGAGATGTCGTTGCGGAAGGCGAGCTTGGCTGCGTATGTGCCGGTGATGTTGCGGATGATGTCAGAATTGGCGAGGTTGGTTATGGTTTGCCCGCCCTGCTGGGCCGAATTGCTTATGGTCTGTGGGTTCGGGATAATTCCAAGTGCGAGGCGGAATCCGACATAGTCTGCTCGGGTCGATGAGGTGACTGTGTAGACATCTCCGCGCGAATACAGGTTGATGGACTGGATGTCGTTTGCGAAGCTGCCTCCCTTGACAATCCTCTCGCCGATGCCGTTTGGTTGGGCGGCTCCGATAAAGTTGCGGTAAGAGGAATCTGTTGTAGGGCCGAGCCAGTCGTTCACCCATTCCATTACGTTCCCTGCGAAATCACAAAGTGTTGTGTAGCTTGCATTGGAAGAGCATACGCGATGGGGAACGTTTCCTGAGTTCCCGCTGTTCCAACTATTTTCGATATTCCAGTTCCAGGAGGCTACCTTGATCCATTCGGCTTCTGTTGGCAGGCGGTAGCCCAGTTTGTCGTAGTTCGTTGCGAAATTTTCGAGGTAGGTGCAGTGATTTTGGGAATCGAAGGTGGCCTTGGTGTAGGTGTAGACCGTGTCCATTGATTCTGCCTTGCTTTTGGCGTTTGCGAACAGGACGGCGTCAAAGAAGGTGACATTGGCGACGGGGAGGCTGTCTCCGGCGCAGCTCTGGTCTCCGTATTCTTCGCAGGTGACCTCGTGAACTCCGATAAAGAATTCGTAGGTTAGTGAGACGTCCATCTTTTCGGCAAGATTGATTTTGATGTTCGTTACCGGGATGCGAAACATTCCCGGCCATTCATCATAGGGCGAAAAAATATGGACGCTGCTGTTTGAGGAATAGGGGACGCCTTCGACAGACGATGAACTTATTGCAGCAAGTTCTGGTTTCTGGATGTCGGACGATTCGTCGCTGCAAGCGAAAAGGGCTAGTGCTGCTGCAACCAGGACAAGAGTTTTTTTCAAGGCCATCTTTCTACCGATCCATCTTGATGGGCTTCAGTTGGTTGATGACGCTCTGCAGTTCTTTGGGGAGCGGGCAATCGAAAACCTTGCGTTCGCCCTGCCACACGAATTCGAGGCGACAACTGTGCAAGAAGAGCCTGTGCAGCCCGAGCGTTTTCTTTGCCTCGCGGTTGAGCGCGAAATCGCCGTAGCGGGTGTCGCCCAGGAGAGGGTGGCCGATGCTTGCGAAGTGGGCGCGGATCTGGTGCATGCGCCCGGTCTCGAGCTTGA
>CAMJHM010000153.1 GCA_946405515.1 uncultured Fibrobacter sp.
AACCGCCACAGATGATGAGCAGGTCCACCTTGTCCTTCCAGGCTTCCATTTCAGAAACGTTCAAAACCGGAACGCCAGCCGTCTGAATCTTGACCGTAGAGGGGTCACGACGAGTGAAAACAGCGACGAGTTCCATATCGGGAGCCTGCTTCACAGCGCATTCCACGCCGCGACCGAGGTTACCGTAACCGAGAATAGCAATCTTTGCCATAATAAGGTCCTTGTTAAAAATTTTTGCGACTGAAAATATAGGAAAAGTGGTTAGTAAACAGTATTTAAAGGTTAGGAAGACGAATGAAATTCATGTAAATTACAGTTCCCAATCTTCTTTTTTTATACAACGAAGAGAATAATAACCTTTGGGCTTGTCTACTAAAAGGCCGTTAACTCTATCCTCAAAATCTGGTGAAAAAACCTTCATGTTTCCATATTCAGAGAAGGTGCTTGTCAACCAAATTCGAAACCCTTTCCCCAAATCTTCGTACAAAAGAGGTTCTGGTTCACCAGTGGTTATGCTGTTGTAAAAAGTTGCATACCCACTATAAAGAGACACCTCCATGCATTCATCGTTCTTGAAATGTTTTATTCCATCCATTAAGTCAACAATTCTATTCCATTCAGCCAAAGTGGGAACACGCCATCCATTGGGGCAAATGGAATCAATAATATCCGGATTAAATGTCCCATAGTTTTTTTGCTTGGTGTTCATGTATTGTACGGAATACAACCTTCCATAAATATCACAATTGTTTTGCGATTCATCATAGCAAACACTTGTTTCCGCTGGGTAATTCAGGTTTTGGTCCATCCACACTCTATCGCCAATGGTGATGTATTTATACACTTGACCATCTCGAACATCTTGGAATGTTCCACGCCCGCTTTCTGGACATACTTCAGATGCATCGAAACTGGAGGATGAGTCTGTGCAAGCGGTCATTAATTCCAGGCCTGCAAGTAACACAAGTAAGAAATTGTTTATTTTCATTTATCAAATTCCCGTGCTGCCAAATCCGCCGCGGTCAGCGCCGTCGAGAGCTCCTTCTTCGAAGGTGAGCGTTGGTTGAATTTCCATGATGCGGAACTGAGCGATGCGGCTCCCCTTCTCGATGGTCACGTCGCGGGTAGCGTAAACTGGCATTTTCCACCAGTCGTTGGCACCGCAGTAACTGGAGTCCACCACGCCTACTGAATTCGCCTGCAGAATACCGAAGTTCTTGAACGTGGAACTGCGCGGGGCGATATGCGCCTCGAACCCCTCGGGCAACTTCATCGCGACACCCAAATGAATCAAGCGGAACTCCCCCGCCTTGAGCGTCACGGTCTCCGCCGCCGCCAGGTCAATCCAGTCGGACTTGCCGCCAACGTAAGTGAGTTTCGGGATGGAATCGTCAAGGTACTGAATTTTAATCGTCTTCGTGGTCATGATGCAAATATAAAAAGTCTATTAGTCCTTGATGCAGCGGACATTTGTGGCAAAAACCTTGGCCGCATTTTTCCACTCCATTGTACCACAACAACCATTGCGATCGAGAGAAAAAATTCCCGCATAATTCATCTCGTATTCCGTAGAAGTCCAGAAATAAGCCGAATATCCAGATGACTGTGAATCACCTTTGGGCGGGAACCTATACCCCGCCGGAATCGCCGAGAAACCGGTTGTATTTGTATTGTCCTTGTTTCCCAGATGTTCTAGATCGCGTTCAGAGAAGCATCCGTCTTTGATCCAGCATGATTCCCAACCCACAGAACTTCTCAGGCTTCTAAAATCGCTGCTCATCCAAAGGGGCGTATAGTCAGCCGGAGTGTACCTCGACCCCATCGACAGAGCATCATATTCATCCATTGTCGGCAAATGCCAGCCTTCTGGGCAAATTCCCTGTACAGGGCCAGTAATCCCGCATTTATGTTCATATCCGCAATCTAGCGGATTTTCGGGATCCGTCGCAAGTTTTACGGAGTCAATGGCAGCAGCCCAGGTGTAAAAGAGCCCAATGTGATCGCACATTTCTGGCCTATCCTTATAACATGAGGTTCTGCCCTTGAGGCTCGGCGTCGTAGCGCTATCGGCATACCTCAGGTTTTCGGCCATCCACACCTGTTCGCCAATCTGTACCGTTTTGTACACTTTGCCATCACGGCTGTCCACCAATTCGCCATATTCGATATTCGGGTTCAGGAAAGATTCCTGCGGCGGTTCCCAGGGATATCGGTCGACTTCTATAAAACCTTCACTCCACTCGCCCAGATAACAGGTATACCAGTTTCCCGCCCTATCCTGCTGATACAAAGCAAAGGCAATACCTTCATCTTTGCATTCGCCATAAATTTCAGTCAGGCGTTCATGAACCGATTGGGAGGAGTATGATGAACTCGACTTTGCGGCAACACTGGAAGAGGACTTCGCACTGCTGCTAGATTTACTCTCGTTGCGAGAACTGGAAGAGGGAACCTGTCTCGAGCTCGACGAAGGGGTCTCAATTTCCTTGGTGGAACTACTGCTGGACCCGTTCGACTCCGCTGACGCTTCGCTCAGGGTGACACTACTAGAAGAGGACGAGGCTTTGATCGTGGATGACGACGAAGATTCCTCTACATACGGCGCGGAGCTACTGCTGTCATCATCACAGGCAGCAAGAAATACCGAACTACACAAGACTGCCGTTGCAACAGTAAATTTTCCCCAAAAATTCATCATTTTCTCCTAACAAATTTATTCTGCAAGATAGTATTTTAAAGAACAGCGTCTATCTTGTCGTTCCAGTGGTCCGTGGTTTCACGGACTACTTCTTTTCCGCAGTCGTAGATGCACAGGAAGCAGATTTCGTTCACGACTTCGTAATCGGAGCCGCCGTTGAACACGTTGGCGTTGCCGTATTCTTCGCGGTCTTTCCAGAGGTAGACTTTGCAGGCATTCTGCGCCGAAATCGCCTTGCAGTAGGCGGCGAGCATATCTTCCGTGAGGTCGGCAGCACAAGTCGCGGCCCCCGCAATCCCATTCATCACCAAGGGTGACGCAAGGATTTCGGCAAGCGATATGATTCGCATGCCTTCCTTGCCCAAGATTCGCCCTGCGATGTTGAATTCGACTTCCATTTATTTCGATTCAGCAGATTCTGCCGCAGCCTTTGCGGCCTTGTCGGCAGCTTGTTCGAGGCGAGCGGGCTTTTTCGCGAGATTGCGGATGAGTCCGAACAACGCCGAAAGTTCGTTGCGGGTCGGGTGCAGGCGCTGCAAGAGCGTATTGAGGAAGTTGTCACGCCAAGACTGGTCGTGATACTGGCCCGTCAGATAGCGGTCCAGGAATTTCTTGAAACTATCAATCTGATCAATGGTCGCCGGAGCCGTTTCGCAGGCACCCTTGCTTCCGCGCTTCGCGCGTCCTTCGCCGTTGGCAAGCGCTCCGCTGCGGCAAAGTTCATACAGCCCCACCGTTACCGCCTGAGCCAAATTGAGGCTCATGAGGCCCGGCACCGGGATTTCGCACTGGTAGGTGCAAGCGTTCACTTCTTCGGTTTCGAGCCCGCAAGATTCGCGGCCGAACACCA
>CAMJHM010000154.1 GCA_946405515.1 uncultured Fibrobacter sp.
GTAACGAAATCATCCGCCTTTCGGCCACGGCTCGCATCCCGATTATTCCGGGCGCCTTAACCCCGACCGAAGTGCAAAAAGCTTTTGACCTGGGCGCAACCGCCGTCAAGATTTTCCCGGTAAACTGCGTAGGCGGTCCCGAATACATCAAGGCGCTGCGCGGGCCGTTCCGCGACATTCCGCTGATGGCATGCGGCGGCGTGAACGCAGAAAATGTCCAGTCCTACCTTAAGGCCGGTGCGAACCTGGTTTCGTTCGGTGCAAGCATCTATGACCCGAAACTCATGGCCGCTGGCGACTGGAAGACGATTGCAGATAAGTTAAAGAACCTGCTCACTGCAATTAAGTAGCAAGGTCACTTCTGGACTATAAAACAAAAATTCCTGCCGAATGGCAGGATTTTTTTTATGGATCCCGTTCGCCACTTCGTGGCTCCAGGATGACTTCTACTAGAGATCCTGCTCCTTCGAACCTAACTCAACTAAGAAACTAAAGTTTCAAGTTTCGTATATCGACTGCGAGCCTTACGGCTCTCCTCCACATAGAGGATAACTCAACTAAGGCAACAAGTTGCCAAGTTTCGTATAGCTCAGGATGACACTCTGGGCTACTTTTCCATTTCCTGCTTCATCTTGTACATGGAAACGTCGGCGCTGTGCAGCATGTCGTCCATTTCCTTGTAGTCTTCGGCAGAGTAGGCAATGCCGTACGCAAAGGAGGCGCGCTTGTCAACAATCGTAATTTCGGACACGGACTTCTGCATACGTTCGGCGCAAACCATGGCACCCTTCTTGTCGGTTTCAGGACAAATGACCAGGAACTCGTCACCGCCCATTCTAAAGAGCTGGTCGGTTTCGCGAAGGATTCCCTTGATTGCCGAGGAGACCGAACGCAGGAGCAGGTCTCCCGCCTGGTGACCATACTGGTCGTTCGTCGCCTTAAGACCGTTCAAGTCAAAATAGATAATGGCGAACTGCGTGCCGTAACGCTTGGAACGAGAGAACCATTCGCGCAGCGAGTACATTCCGTGACGACGGTTGAAGCAACCCGTCATGTCGTCGGTCAGGGAAATATCGCGCAAGTTCCTAAGCGAGCGGGAAAGACGGATATGCACGTTCACTCGAGCAAGCAGGATTTCGGAAATGGCACTCTTGCTCACAAAGTCAGACGCACCTGCCTGGAATCCCTTAGTCACGCTGTCGCTATCTTCACGGCTCGTGAGGAAAATAATCGGAAGGTCGTCCAGCGGATGGCGCTGGCGAATACGGAGGCAGACATCGAAGCCGTTCATGTTCGGCATATTGATATCCAGAAGAACGAGATCCACGGTGTTGTCCTTCAGGAACTCAAGAGCATCCTTGCCCGAATTGCAACTGGTAACATCGTAGCCCACCTCGGTCAAGAGGTGTTTCGTTTTCTCGATAACTTCCTTGTTGTCATCGACTATCAAAATTTTTTCTTCGACCATAAACCTCCCCCAGATAAAAGGGTTACAACACTAAAATAACAAAAATTCTAACGGAGGCGCCTCGCGGATCAGCCCAAGTCGCGCCGCATGCTCGAAAAACAGCGAAAGCGATCGTTTGCGTTCTTCGGTAAAGCGATAATCCAGCGCCGAATAATAGTTCTCGACCACCGAACGGGGAAGCTGCACCGGGTAACGTTCAAGCCAGCGATCTAGGGCCCGCGAAGGATTTGTCCGAAAACTTTCGATACTTTCACGCGTCGCCTGCAAGTACATCTTGAGAGTATCCCGCAATTTCGGCTGCAAGGCCGACTTTGAAACAATCCATGCTCCAAAGACAAACGGCACGCCCTGCCAATCCTGCCAAAGGGAACCGAGGTCATAGTCGAACGCAAAGCGGTGACGTTCATTTTCTTCGAGCGCCTGGTCGCCAATCAAGAGGCAGGCATCGTCAGAAGGCTCGTAGGCTCCCACCCCATAGACAGGCTCCACGCCGAACCGTTCACGCATCAGAATTTTTAACAAATTCACTGATGTCATGCTCTGCCCCGTCAAGCGGACTGCCCGTCCGTCCAAATCCTCGATCGGGTATTTTGCATACAACTTAACCGAACGGACTTCAAAGGAGCAGGAAGTGCATATATCGGGAGCAAGAACGAAGGCACCCGGCTTCTGTGCAAAAGTGATGGAAGAAGCCGGAGACAGATGGATCAAGCCGTCCTTGAGGCCCGCACAGTGCGCACTCGGAGGACCGTCCACAAATTCCACGTCGGCAAGGCGGGACTCGCGACCAAGGAAGTCATGAAAAAACGGCGCACAGACCAAAAAAGGGATTCGTCCAACTCGTAAAGCCATGTAAAAAAGTTAATTTTTCGCCACGACCTGCAACAGGGTCAAAAAATAAAATAACCAAAGAATAACCGAAAATGGCTAAGGTATAATGGCTGTATTTCATGTAAAGAAGACATCGCTCGGCGACGACCAGACGTCTCTGGTGTTCAAGGGCAAGATTGTTGAAGGCCCAATTAGCAAGGGCATGACTGTTGAAATCCCCGTCACACAAGAGGCGGTGGTAAGAATGAAGATTTTTGATGTCGTCCTGTTCGAAAAGCAGAAGGACGAATCGAAGAAGGTCGGCCTGGTCGTTGATTTCAAGGATCTTCCGGATGACATGGAAGTGATCATGAGCTTGAACATCGCCGAAGAAGACCTGACAATTGTTAACGAGTAAGGCAATTCAGCCTTTTCGCATACAGGGATGATACAATGATTAATGAGAGACTGCGGGGAGTGAATTTGGGTGGATGGTTCAGTCAGGTAGACTGCATCCAGGAAAAAGATCCCGTCGGTTTTCCCGGGATCATTGAACACATCAAGACATTCCTCGGCGACGCAGATTTCAAGCGCATCCGCGGTGCGGGGTTCAACCATGTACGCCTGCCGGTGGACTACTTCAACCTGTTCGAAGAAGGAAGCCTCAAGCCGAAGGACGACGTATTCGCCCTTCTGGATAAGGCCATCAAGGACATCCAGGCAAATGACCTCGACGTGATTCTCGACCTGCACAAGTGCCCAGGACACGACTTCCATCTGGGTTCATACCAGGAACAGCCTTTCTTCGTGAGCGCCGACGCCCGCAAGGATACCGCCAAGGTATGGTCCTTCATGGCCGAACGCTACAGCAGCGAGTCGCGCGTAATGATGGAACTCCTGAACGAGCCCGCCGCCGCCGACTCCCTGGTTTGGGACAAAGTAAAAGACGAAATTTTCTGGGCAATCCGCAAGCACGCCCCGAAGAACACCATCGTGGTTGGTGCCAACAAGTGGAACAGCGCCCGCGAATTCAAGTACCTGACTCCGCTGGACGATGATAACGCCATCTACAGTTTCCACACCTACACCCCGGTCACGTTTACACACCAGGGTGCCGCCTGGATCCGCGACCCGTTCTTCAAGATTGAACGCCCGTGGCCGGGCGACTATGCCGCCCCCGAGCAGGGCGGTACGACGCGCCTTGACGTGGAATACGGCAAGTGGGACAAGGCCCGTCTGCAAGAAAGCATCCAGAATG
>CAMJHM010000155.1 GCA_946405515.1 uncultured Fibrobacter sp.
AGCGCTATGACAAGATGTTTGTGCAGATTGAGAAACTTGAAAAGGAAGGCCGCTTGTTCCTTGTTCGTCCGCTGATTGAGCTGTGCGACCAGTTTGACACCAATATGGATAAGATGAACGAATCCTACGAACATGGTGTTGAGATGGCAAAAAAGCGAATGGACGATTTAAAGGCCTTCTTGGAAATTTAATCGCGAATGCGCAGGCTCTCGCGGATACTCACTTTTTCTTTCCCGAGTAACTTGTAGAGCTTGCATCTAAAAATCGGGATGGCGATGGTGACGGCAACAGTAACGATGATTGCCGAAAGGTAGGCCGTCCCAGGTTTGTCAAGCTCGCTCTTGAAAACGATCCGCAAAACTAGTAGAATCCACCAGTGAACCGCGAGGATTACGAGCGCGTTCCTGGAAATGTTTCGCAGAATCCCTTTGGCGATTCGTATGGGCGCGATATTCGGTAGTTTGTCAGCAACTATGAATGTGGCGACCAGTCCTGCGATGCCGAAAAAGGAACTGGCAAGAAAAATTCCCAAACTCTTTCCAAGGACGTTGTTCATGATGCTGAAATTCGGGTCAGGATTTTCGACAAATGCATAGAGAACGAATGAAATGAGGGCGATGCCTGCTGTCAATAAGGTCCCTGAGCAGCGCCGAAGGGCTGTACCTTGATTGTTGTTATGCAGGGACCCGGATAAATTCTTTATCGGTTCGCGGCAAATCCATCCGCACGTAAAAAAGAACAGCACCGTCAAGTCGCGCTCGATTCCAAGCGGCAGGCGAATATGATTTTTGTACAGGAGCCAACCTGCAATAAGGCTTGCGATGGCAATTCCCGCAACAGTCATTCTGGAGCGAAGCGACGGAATCCATGATTCAATCCGTTTGGTAATTACCATCACCCCGTAAAACATCAGGCTTACGCTATACAGCGTGAACACGAACCAAAGAGGCCCCGATCCGATGGATGATTTTCCTGCAATGAAAATTTTGGCGAGGTTCCAGTAGAGGTAATCCCACACGCCCGTAATTTCGGGCTTGATGTTCATGATGGTCATGCGCGGAGCCCGCGGGAACCATTCAAAGTGGTATAGAATGGGATCTAGTGCCAGGAACAGCAACGAAAGCAAAATATAGGGAATCAGCAGGACACGCGTTTTATGGATAAAATAACTTTTGAAGTCGGAAAAACGTCGCGTGCTGAAAAGCATTCCCGAAATAAAGAAAAATGCCGACATACGGAGCGCGCTCAAGTGCAACATTCCCATGCTTACATTCGAGAAACCTTGTTCGATATGGTAAAAACAGACGAGCAACAACACGAATCCCTTGAATTCGTCAATCCACTCGATTCTTGTTGCCTTGTCGCTCATGCCAGTGCCCGCAATCATCATCCCGTGCGCTCTTTTTTGTCATCCCGGCCTTGAGCCGGGATCACCTATTAATACCATCTCGCTTCGTCGCCGATGGTCGTCATCGGCCCGTGTCCGGGGAATACGACCGTCTCTTTCGGGAGCGTCAGGAGCTTGCTTTTGATTCCACGCACGAGTGCATCTTCATCGCCACCAAACAAGTCGCTGCGTCCGCGGCTCCCTGCAAACAGAATGTCTCCGGGGAACAGGAGCGGCGGTACATTCTTCTGGCCGTTGACTTCGCCCGGGTTTTCGCAGAAAAACGCGATGCCGCCGGGGGAGTGCCCGGCCACATGAATCACTTGCAAGCGAATGCCGGGCACCTCGACGGCATCGCCCTCGGCAAGGTAATTGCCGAGTCCGGGCGACGGTTCCCGCAGCGGAAGCCCGAACATCTGGCTCTGCTCTTCTTGCAAATCCAAAAGGAATGCGTCCTCTTCGTGCGCTTCGGGCTGCACCCCATAAGTCTTGGCGACGAATGCATTTCCTAGCACATGGTCCAGGTGCAAGTGCGTATTCAGCAGGTGGCGCACGGTCAGGTTGTTTGTGGCGATATAGTTCGCCAACGCCGCTTCCTCGCGTTCGTTGCTGACACTCGGGTCAATCAAAATGGCATCGCCGGTATCGTTGCTTAAAACGAAACCGTTGACTCCGAACGGATTGAACACAAAGGGCTTGAGTTTCATGGCGTCCTTCCTGAGAATTATTGTCCTCTAATGTTTCTTTTTCTTCTTGTGCATCCGACGGATACGTTTGAGATCTTCCATGGAAATCTCATGGAGTATGTCCATGACGCGCTCGCGAGCGTACGACTTGTTGAGCTTACGGTGCGTGACATAATCCAGCAGGCACACGCACAAAAGTAATAATCCAACAAAAATGGAAAGTGCAACCGGCCAAAGGTGAACCGAAAATTTAGCGGCGATAACACCGAATGCAGGGGGCATCAGTATTGAGCCCACATAGGATCCCGCCAATTGGATGCTGATGGCTTGGCTTGAAATGGCTTCACCGAAACGAGCTGGAGTCGCATGAATAAGTGACGGATAGACGGGGGCGCATCCGAGTCCGAGTAGACAAATGCAGATGGGCATGACCCATAACGGAAGCGGCATTGAAAGAACGAAACATCCTGCGATGACAATGAATATCCCTGCATAAATCAGCCGATGGTCAGTGAACTTGATTGCGAAAAATCCGCTGATTACGCGACCAATCATTACCGATGCAAATAGCATCGACACACAAATGGCGCCGATTTCGGGCTTGAAACCGCAAGCGACCAGGTAGGTGCCGCACCAGAGACTTGTCGAAATTTCGAGAGCGGAGTAAAAGAAGAAGGTCATGAACGAGAGCTTTATTCCGGGAATACGGATGACGTCTCGTAAGCGGGGGGCAATGTCATTATTGGAATTGTTACTTGGGGCGCCTTGAACGCTATTTCCGGCTTCGGTCTTTTTCCAAAGGGGAAGAGAAACAAGTGTCATCACGAAAATCGCGGCCAGAAGAAGAGCCACGAGTTCGTAGGCTCCTCGCCAGCCTTTTCCTGCAAAGATTGAAAGTGACAGAAAAGCGGGGCCGAGAGTCGCGCCAATTCCCCAGCTGGCGTGCAGCCAATTTGTGTGTTTTGATTCCAGGTAAATGGCGGCAAAGTTATTCATTGCCACGTCGACCGCACCACCGCCGATTCCCATGGGTATCGCACATAGGCAAAGGAATGTAAATGAATTTGCGAAACCATAACCAACCGAGGCAAATGCCGTCAGGGCTATGCTGTAGGCGACAAGTTTCCCTGTTCCGAAAAGGCGGATCAGCCGCGGTGTAACGAGGCTGGAGATTATCGTGCCGATGGATACGATTATAGAAAGAAGCCCCGCTGCTGAAATGGGGGCTCCTAGGTCCTGTCGCATTAAAGGCCAGGCTGCACCGAGAATCGTATCGGGAAGACCCAGCGCTATAAATGCGACATATATAACGACCAGAAGAAAAAACATCGGATGTTAGTAATTAGGACTAATTACTAACCCTTGATTTCCCAGGTCGTGCCTTCCTTGCTGTCCTTGATGAC
>CAMJHM010000156.1 GCA_946405515.1 uncultured Fibrobacter sp.
AATGAAAACGGTTAAGACCATTTGTCGTCTCCTTTATGTATGCTTTTAAAGATAGCTAAAAATCCCCTCCCTTTCGTTGCGCAAGCGCCAACCTTACGGCTCAGCCATGGTCATACAAGTATGACCGCGGCATTCGCCTTGTTAGGTTGTGGCCGACGCTATATTTTCTTGCAGAGTGTACTCCATTGTGAAGTTTGTAGTGTTTTTACTATTACTATATATATGCTTGTGAAAGAAATAAATGAATTGAACATAAAAGTTGTCGCAAGGATTCGGAGCGATTTTCCGGACAAGTTCGGGATTCCGCGGCAGAGCGGGCTCTTGAAGAATTTGCATTCGACGATTGTCTTTGAGCCGGAATTCAAAAATGCCGACGCTTTGCGTGGGCTGGAAGGCTTTAGCCACTTGTGGCTCTTGTGGATTTTTTCGGAGAACGTTCGCGACACCTGGAAGCCGACGGTACGCCCGCCCCGTCTTGGTGGCAATACGCGGCTGGGCGTGTTTGCGACCCGCAGCAGCTTTAGGCCGAATCCCTTGGCCATGAGCTGCGTCAAAATCGAGAAAATCAACTTGACGGGGGAGGGCGCGCCCTCCATTACGGTCAGCGGCGCCGACCTCATGGACGGCACGCCTATCGTAGACATCAAGCCCTACTTGCCGTACGCCGATTCCGTGCCCGAGGCCACTGGCGGCTTTGCCGAGGCGGTGCGCTTTAAAAAGCTTGAAGTCGAATTCGCCGACGGAGTTTTCGCGCCAGGCTCCGACGCCGCTGCTTTCCCTGCAGAAAAAAAGGCAGCTCTTGTGGAGCTGCTTTCCGAAGACCCGCGGCCCGCGTACCAGAGGTCCGCCGACCGGGTTTACGGCTTCCGGTTTGCCGACTTCGAAATCAAGTTTCAAGTGCAGGGCGACCACCTGACGGTCGTCGCTATTTTACCATTACAGGCTTAACGGCCTTGAATCCCTCGCCCTGGGCACTTACTACGTAGCGCCCGGCCGGGAGTCTGCCCTCAAGCATCAAAGTGTTGGTTCCGGCGTAGTTGCCGCTCAAATCCAGCACTTCCTTGCCGAGGCTAGAGTAAACCTTGACTGTCAACTGTGTTGCCTTTGCAAGGCTCAGCTGTACGTTGCCAGACTTGGTAATCGAAAGGGATCCTGCACCGAAATGTTCGATTTGAGCGATTCCCGTACCAGCGTCCGATGACGATTCCGGCGACGAGCCTGCCTCTGACGAAGAAGAAACTCCGTGATGGCTATGGCTGGAGCTGGATTTTGCTTCGCTAGAGCTGGAGGCGACTTCGCTACTGCTGGATTCGGCCACGCTGCTGCTGGATTCGGCGGTTGCGGCGGGTTTGAGCTTGTCGCCCAGCACTTCGATCATCTTTTCGGCGTAACGCTTACCGAAGTCGCGGTATTCCTGCGAGGTAAAGTGCACGTTCTGGCCATCGCCCAAAGCCTGGTTGAAGCCTTCGGAAGACACCACGTAGAAGTTCTTGGACTGCTGCGGGAGCTTTGCGATGTTGTTGTTCGCGCCCTTGCTCACGCCGCTGCGCAGCACTTCGCCCGCAAGGAACGGAATGTCGTTTTCGAGGCCCAAGTCCTTGATGATGTTGCTGTAGACCTTCTTGACCGCAGAAGGCCAATTGCCGTCACCGGCATCGGTTTCGCCCTGGTGGAAGATAATGCCCTTGATGACACCGTCTTCTTGAGCCTTCTTGGCCATCTCAATCAGGCGTCCATAGGGGTTTCCTCCATAATCGTTAATGCGCTGGGTCATCCAGCTCTGCTGTGTTCTAGCATAATTTGCGTAGGAGTCCTTGTCGAACAACTGGATGCTGCATCCTGCAACAGCCACCACGATGACGCCCACCTTGATTTGGGGGTCCGTCTTTTCGACCATCGTGCGGCCGAAATAGTCCGTAGGGCCAAGCTTTGCACCTTGGCAGTGCGCCAACGGAGGCACGGCAGTAGACCATTTGCCCTTGGTCTTGCCGGAGCAAGAGCCGTTGTCGGCCGCCCAGAGAACCTGGAAGCGCTCGTCGACAGACTTGTCCTGTTGCTCGATATTGCCCTGCCCTTCCATGTTTGACTGCCCGAAGGCGAGGTAGATATGGAAATTCGGGTCCGGGGCTGCGTTTACTTGAGAAAGAGCCATTGCGAAGGCTGCTCCTAACAGAATTTTTTTCATAATATACTCCAAACAACAGGGAAAAATACCCTTAAGCTAAAAATAATCCATTATTATGGAGAAATTTTGATTGTAAACTTTATTATGTTGTTGATTTTTACAACAAGAATTACTTATATTCAAGGAAAAATGAGGATTACTATGAAAAAGATGTATTTGGTTCCGCTTGCTGCAGCACTTGCTTTGTCTACTTTTACGGCTTGTGGCGATTCTTCTTCCGGTGCTACCAAGACGTCCAAGGCTGTTGAATGCTCTAAAGGTTTAACGTCTGAATGCCTGGTGGGTACTTGGAACTTGGTTGGCCTTGCAAATGCCAACCTGAATAACGAAATTCTCCCCAGTTTTGACTATTCTACGGGTCCGGGCAAGTTGACCTTTACTGAAGATGGCAAGTTCCAGTTCGATTTGCCTACGGTCAATTTGGCTGCAAGCCCGCTTATTGATCCGTTGGATTTCCCGGTTTATGGTGACTGGAAGGTGGTGGAGAATGTTATCAAGCTGCATGCGATGAGTACAGCCATTTATCCGGCCCGTACCGAAGTCACTCCGGTTATTGTGGTGACCGCTACCGAAGTCACAATGTCCTTTGGTCCTGGCTCCCTCTGGCTTATGAACAATGCGAGCGACGAAACGAGTATCAGGGCTAACGGTACCGAATTCTACTCCATTAGCGCCAACTAAACTGTTTGGCAGGCTCAAGTCTGCTGAATTTTGCATTTAAAAAATCCCCGGCAAAAATGCCGAGGATTTTTTGTGTGTATTTTGGTTTTATGGAAGAAGTCCGTTAATTACCGGAGCGTGATCGCCTTGTGGTTGAGCGTCTTGCCGTTTGCATCCTTGATGCGGGCCATGTACTTGCCCACGGGGAGCTTGTTCAGGCTGATCACGTTTTCGCTTTCGAGGCTAGAGCTTAAGGCGAGCTTGCCGTTGGCGGCGTAGATTTCGACCTTGCTCCCTGCCGGGGCGCTCACGTGGAGGTTGCGCTTTTCAAGCTGCATAAAGGTGCTTGCCGTAACGTTCACGCGCTTGAGCTTGGTAATGAATTCCGTGCCTTCGGGTGCGCCCACGATAGTGCCGCGGCCGACCGTGCTCATGTACACGACACCGAAGGTGTTCATGTCGCCCTGCACAAAGTTGCCGTTGCCCGGGCCGCCGAACTGGTGCATGTCATCGTTCACGCGTTCAAAGGTCTTGCACTTGTCGGTGCTGCGGTAAATGCCGATCGGATCGCCGGA
>CAMJHM010000157.1 GCA_946405515.1 uncultured Fibrobacter sp.
GTCGCCGAAGAAATTTATGCCGATGCCGAAAAACGCGGACTGCAGGTGCTGGATGCCAGCTGCCCGCTGGTGCTCAAGGTTCATTTTAGCGCCAAGCGTCATTATGCTGCCGGCCGCCATATCATTTTAATCGGACACGCAGGCCACGCCGAAGTGGAAGGCACTTTGGGTCAGCTTCCGCCGGGAGCGATTACGCTGATCAAGAATGAAGCCGACGCACGGACGGTGGAAGTTCCCGCTGACAAGGAACTCGCTTACATTACGCAAACGACTCTTTCGGTGGCGGAAACCCGCAAAATCATCGATGCTCTTAAGGAACGTTTCCCGAATATTATTGGACCGGAAGCCGGCGACCTGTGCTATGCGACAGGCAATCGTCAGGCGGCAGTCCTCGATCTTTGCTCCAAGGTGGATATGCTCTTGGTGGTGGGAGCCAAGAATTCCTCCAATTCCAGCCGTCTGATGGAACTTGGCCTGGAACAGGGTATCAAGAGCCATTTGATTGCCTCGGTCGATGACCTGCAGTTGGATTGGTTCGAAAATATCGAATCGGTGGGAATTTCGAGTGGTGCGAGCGCTCCCGAAGTGCTTGTTCAGGGGGTTGTAGACTGGATTAAAGAAAAATTTGCCCCCGTAGAAATCGAAAATTTCGTAAAATTGGTCGAATCTACCAAATTTAACCTGCCAAAGGCATTGCAAGATTGATAATTTAACCTTGACGGAATGGCGATTTTTTTCTAAAATTGCGTCCGTTATAAAACAACGGAGTTTATTATGAGCCGCATTTGTGAAGTTACCGGCAAGGCCGGCCTCGTGGGCAACATGGTTTCCCACTCTAACCGTAAGAAGTTGATGAAGCAGCTGCCGAACCTCCAGAAGAAGCGCTTCTACATTCCTGAAGAAGACCGTTGGGTCACGCTCCGCGTGAGCGCCGCTGGTCTCCGCACGATCAACAAGCTTGGCATCCAGGCTGTTGCTCAGGAACTCGGCATCTAATTTTAGATAACGAATTTGCTCAAAAAGCCGCCAGGGTCTCCCTTGGCGGTGTTTTGTGCATTTTGATGAATGTCTAGAAATGAAAAAAGGCAAAAGAAAAAGCATCGGTAAATGCCGATGCTTTTATAGTGGTCTTAGGTAAAGTTCACCTTATTTCAGGGTGATTTTCTTTGCTCCGAGACCATCGACCTTTACCAGGTAGATTCCGCTCTGGAATTTGTTGAGGTTGAGCACCGCGCGGCCAGAACTTAAGGAGGCGGTCGCGACTACTGTTCCGTCGAGGCGCATCACGCGCACCTTGGCATTACCCGATGCGTTAACCGAGAGGGTGCGCCCCTGCAGATGGATGTCCATGGCGGGGGCGGCGATTCTTGCGTTCGGAATGGCCGCAGGGAGGGGAAGCGGCGCTGCCTTTTCATCGTATCGGGTGGCGAGTGCCATCAGGTACCAGGTGCTGTGGGGGAGCCACTGTTCAATCCAGCGCCAGTTGTTCCAAGGTTCGTCTGCAGGGAATCCTGCTGCGGCGACGTTGTCCCAGACGATTCCAGAACCGTCAATGCCCTTTCCGCTGATGCCGTTCGCGATACCGCCCTTGAGGGTGGCGTCGTAATCGGAGGTGCCGTCGTATTTGTCAGGATTCTTTTTTCCGATTCCGTTCATCATGCAGACTCCGTAGGGGTTCTTGCCCAGGATCCAGTCAAGCTGATCGGTCGCGTACTTGTTTACGTCCGTGCTGTTCTTGAGGTTCAGCGTGTTGTAGGTGTAGATGGTCGCTGCAGAGAGGCTTGCCAGTCGGGCATCTTCGCCCTGCCACCAGTAGTTGCTTTCGTTGTCGTGCGGAATAAAGAAACCATCCTTGATTTTGTTCTGCGTTAGATAAGTCTGGCGGGCGTAACCGAAGGGGTTTTCGACACTGTTGGTGACATTGATAAGCCAGTTGTAGTGCTTTTGGATGGCGTCCAGGACCTGTGTTAAGTACGGATGGGCGCAAGTGCCGGTTAAGGCGGTGGTACAACCCCAATCATCCTTTGAGACGGGGGCTTCGACTTCGGCGTAGCGTACGAGGGCGAACAGCGGAAGGCCCGCATCGCTGGCGTGCCAGTAGGGGCGCTTCTTGGCATCGTCGCTCCAGAAATAGCCATCTGCACTGATGCGGTCTGCAAGATGCTGGGCACGGACACGGGCGTCGTTCAGGTAAGCTGTATTTTGAGTGGCGACGTAAAGTTCCGTGGCGGCGAGGAGCGCGGTGTAGTCGTCGATGATGTTTTCCTTGCCGTCGTCGCAGTAGGCGCATGCGCCGCCGATGCTCTGTTTTTCGGACAAATGAGCATAGGCCTTTTCGGCTGCTTCAAGGTAGATGTTTGTGGATGCCTTCCCGTCTACACTTGGGGCGCCAGAGATGAATTTTGATACACGGGCAAGAGCTGCGATGGCCATGCCGCCACCTTCGCGGAAGGCCGTCTGGTAGTTGGCACTTTTGGTTCCTTTTTCGCCGCTGAAGGCGCACAGATAGCGGCTGCCGCTACCCCAGTTGTCGAATACGGTCATGTAGAAGAAGCCCTGCTCGTCGAGCATGCGTACCAGGAAGTCCGCTCCATAGAGGGCTTCTTCGGTCGCGGTCGCCTGGGTGCTTGTCGAGGCGAGCAATGTCGGGATTCGTTCGGCAGCGAAGGCGAGCGACCATACTGTCAGGGGAATCTGTTGCGGATTCAGGTAATTGGCGTAGGAAAGGTGAGAAAGGTATTTGCTGACATCGCCACTTGCATCGTACCAACCGCCGCGCACGTCGCGAGTGGTTGTCGGACTACTACCATATACGGTTACCTTCTGGTCCCACCCGACAACGGGGGACTTGTCGGCGCGGTCGTTGTAGAAGTAGTCCATGACCAAGCCGAGAGTGCTTGTGGCGAGAGCCTTGTCGGCGATGGTGATTATGTCGGAGGTTGAGGGGCTGCCTGCGGCAACGGAAACATTGTATTTGCCTGCCTTCAGGGAACTTCCTAAATCAATGGTGTAGAATTTTCCATTAGTAGACCAGCTGTCCGGATTTTCGCCTTTGCCGAAAGTTCCGCTCTTGACGGTTGCTCCAGTTGTGCCGCCATCGGTGGCGAGAAAGAGCGTCCATTCCGTGCCTTCGAGGTTGTCGGAACTTTGCACTACGATAGAGACGGGCTTGTCGGAATCGTAGCCAGCCTGGTTATAGAAAAACGCGTTTGTGGCAAAAGCGGATGCCGCAAGCGCGAAAGGGAATAGTTTGCAAATGGTATTCATAGGGACTAATATAATTTATTAGTCCCTAGAATTCAAGAACAGAGCTTTAAAGTGTGTTTTTCATCAAATGGATGGAAAACTTTATTTTTCATCGCGGAGTTTCTTGGC
>CAMJHM010000158.1 GCA_946405515.1 uncultured Fibrobacter sp.
AGTGGACTGAAAATCCGCGTGTCGTTGGTTCAATTCCAATCGGAACCACGAAAAAACCTCGATGAAAATCGAGGTTTTTTCTTTTTTATTACCCATTTCCGGGAACACCTCGTAAATTTCACACTCGCCCCACAAACACACTGCATCAAAACAAAAAGGCGTGAGCATCGTCACACCTTAAATCCTAGACTTGAGTATCTAGACCTTAATCACTGGACTGGCGGAAGCAGGCCCTTCTTGATAAACATTCCACCAGGCTTGTAACAAGAATAAAATTCATCCCAGTGTTCCATCAAGATGTCGATGAGTTCCGGCTGGAAATGCGTTCCGCCAGAATTCTTCATTTCCTCTTTCACGCGGTCTTCGGACCAAGCCGGCTTGTAGCAACGCGGGCTTGCAAGAGCATCCAAGACATCCGCCACAGCACAAATACGGGCCGGAAGCGGAATCTGTTCTCCCTTGAGTCCGTCCGGGTAGCCCGAACCGTCCCAGCGTTCATGGTGAGCACCGGCAATGTCGGCACCCATACAAAGTAAATCCGTTTTCGATTCGCGGAGCAAGGTCCGGCCAATTTCGGAATGGCTCTTCATCTTGCTGAACTCTTCCGGGGTGAGGCGACCGGCCTTGTTCAGAATCATATCCGGAATGCCGACCTTTCCGAGGTCATGCAGCGGAGCCACATAGTAAATCAATTCCTGTTCTTCTGGCGAAAGCCCGTAATAGCGGGCCAGCTTCAACGAAATTTCAGCAACGCGGTGAATGTGGTCGCCCACTTCATGGCTGCGGAATTCAGAAACTTCACCCAAAATGCGGATGAGTTCCATGTGAGCAGATTTCAGCTCTTCGGCCTTGATTTCCAATTGCTTCGCATAGCGTTCCAAAGCCTCGGCACGAATGGCCGATTCAATCGTCTTTGCAGAATAAACGGAAATGAGCTTGAGGCGCTCCAAGTCCTTCTTGGAAAAGAATACGTTGTCCCCGACTTTGTTGATGGCCTGGAATACGCCCATCACGCGGTCATCGCTTTCGAGCGGCATCGTCATCACAGACGTCGTATGGTAGCCGCTCTTGATGTCGCTACGGCGGTCAAACCTAGAATCCTGATAAGCATCATCCACCAGCACTGGCTGCCCCGTCTTCAGGGAATAGCCAACAAAACCTGCTGAAAGAGGAATTCGGAGTTCATCGACACCATGGGCGACCTTCGTCCACAGTTCGTTTTTTTCTTCATCAATAAGCCAAAGGGAACAACGGTCCGCCTGAACAATCTGCCGACCTAAATTCGCCATAAGCACCAACAGACTGTCCGTTTTATGTTCGGCAGCAATTTTGGGCATGTACTCGAATAAGAGAGCAGCAACTTCGCCGTCTCCAAGATCGGTAGCGTTTTCCTGATAGCTCATAACATGTAAAAAAATAGTTAATTTCAAGCAAAATTCAATGTATCATTGACGAATAGGCCCTTTTTTTTCTATTCTTTGCGCACCGATTGGAGGAATAGGCTAATTGGTAAGTCAGCGGTCTTGAAAACCGCCGCCGTAAGGCTTGGGGGTTCGAGTCCCTCTTCCTCCGCGAAAAGCTCCCTTCGGGGAGCTTTTTTTTTGCTCACTGGCTCCCGTCACAATCGTAAAACAAGAAATAATGGTTCCCCTACGCTTCGCTTCGAGGAGGACAGCTCCAGGATGACAGTTTCCTAACCACCAACCACTAATCACTAACCACTGTCTACTATAATACCTCAACCCTCTAGCCTCCAGTCTCTAACCTCTAATCTTTCGTCTAACTTCACTGGATCCCCTCCCTAACGGTCGAGGATGACAATCCTCGCCTTCCTACTTCCTACCGCCTACTGCGAAGCACGTCCCAATCGGCCCTGCAATCTGCGGCAAAGTCCGCTGCCGCCGTCGAAGGCTCGTCGTAAAGTAACGTACAAACTTTCAACGGCAATGCGAAGTCCGCCCCGAACGCAGCCATGCACGCCGATGTCGTCGCCCCAGTCGTAAAAACGTCATCGACAACGACAACACTCCCCCGAGCAGGCATCTTCTGCGGAAAATTCGGGACAAAAGCCCCCGCCACATTCATTTCGCGTTCATCCTTAGAAAGTTTCGTTTGCGAAACGACGAACGTCTTGCGTTTAAGCCAGCGACACACCTTACCACCTGTCGCAGTCGCAAGTGCCGCCGCCAGCAGTTCCGCCTGATTGTAACCGCGTTCGCGATACCTCGCATGGTGGAGCGGCACCGGCACAAAATAAAGCGGCTGCGCGAGCATCAAAAGTTCCTGCCCCACCATGCCACGTTTTACCGCCGACGAGCGGCGCACCAAGTACGACGCAAGCCCCGGAATATTGCGGTACTTGAGTGCATGCACCAGCCGCCGCGTCAATGGCCGCATCGGAAAAAGGCAAAACGCATCCTCGTTCGGGAACGCGGGCGAACACGACTCCCGTACAAGTTCCGCCGCGCACGCAGGGCACAACCACGGGTCCAGCCTCTCCGACGAATTCCCGCACCCCAAGCATTCCATTCCGAAAATAAAATTTGCAACAGTCCGAAAGACATCCATCTTGACCTCCTGATAAAAAAGCCTCTCTTCTTTATAACACGCTTTTTTCGTCAAAATGGACCAAAGATTTTAGGTAATAGATTTTAGGTTGTAGGGGGTAGGGATTAGCTATGGGCACGCTCCGCTCTGGGCGATGGGCTCGCTCGTAAACTCGCTCTGGGGAAGACAGCCTCGGGACAGTTCTCGTCACAGACGCATTACCCATTGCATTTCACCGCCTACTTTCTACTATCTACTAAACACACCTCATACCTCAGAGGGGCGTAAGCCCCGTGCCCACACCCCAAAGCAGCCGAAGGCTGCGACCTCACACCTATAGGTTGTAGGGATTAGGGATTAGCTATGGGCACGCTCCGCTCTGTGCTATGAGGTAGCATCGTTTCGAGCACCGCCCATACCCCATACCTTCACTGGATCCTATCGCACATGCTATTCAAGAAATAATGGTTTCTATCGGCACTCCGTGCCTCCAGAATGACAGTTCCAGGATGACTATTCTCGCGAAGCCCCCTTTCTACTGCCTACTTCCTACTTCCTACCGTCTACTTCCTACTACTTATTCCCCTGATATCTCATGCACATCAAAAGTCCCACAAGGAACATGCACACAAGCGCAAACGAACCGCCATACGAAATGAACGGCAACGGAAGCCCCGTCACCGGCATAAGCCCAATCGTCATCGCGATATTCACCGTAATATGGAACAAAAAGATTGTCGCGGCCCCCATCGTCACAAGCGTCACGAACGGGTCGTCATTCGTCTTGCAAATCGACGA
>CAMJHM010000159.1 GCA_946405515.1 uncultured Fibrobacter sp.
GGGGATGTCTTCGCGTTTGACCCACATGGCTTCGGAGAGTTCTTCCTTTTGCATGCGGATGGTGTCGTCGCCGTCGAGTTCGGCGGTAAAGCCGGCAATCAGTGAATCGCTGAAGGCCCACGGCTGCGAACTGAAGTAACGAACATTCTTCACGCGGAGGCCTGCTTCTTCCATGACTTCGCGGTGTACCGCTTGTTCCAGACTTTCGCCAATTTCCACAAAACCCGAAATCAAGAAGAGTCTCGGGTTCGGGTTGTCGATATTGTGCGCCATCAAAAGCTTGTCGCCATTATGGACGGCTACAATTACGACTGGAGAGATGCGTGGGTAAACGACGTTTCCGCATTTTGGACAAATGATAGAACGTTCTTTATCGCCACGAATTGTCACGTTCCCGCAACGGCCGCAGAACTTGTTCAATGATTCCCAATGCGCAATGTGCGTTGCTGTTGCACCGCCCAAGCGCTCTACGGGGGCCATGGCACGGAATGTGCGGTTGCCCATGTATTCGTAACCGCTAGGTGCTTCTGCTTCAAAAGTAGCCTTGCTATCGTCTAAGAAGAAGGCTGTATCGTCGATGCTGAAAAGGTAATGGCCTTCGAAATCAGCGAGAGCTTTATTTTCGAGCGCAAGGAGTTTGCCAACACGAGGAATCGCGTAACCGCCATCCACTTTTTTGAGGAGAGTCTTCGCCCCATTGTAACGGATAATGAAGTCGGTGGCCTTCGGATCAGCAATCTTGAATTCGTTGTTGAAAATGTGCGGCGCTATTTCATGAATCATAGAGTTTCCCTAACCACTAACCACCAACCACTAATCATTCCAGATACGTGTATCCGTACAGACCGCTGCGGTAGATGTTCAGGAATTCCTTGCCTTCTTGCAGGCTGATTTTCCCTTCCTTCACGGAGCGGGTCACCCAGTTTTCCATGTTGCGCACCAGGGCCTTGTCGCTGAAGCTCACGTAGTCGAGTACGTCTTCCACGGATTCGCCGTCGATGACCTTTTCGATTTCGTAGCCACCCTGTTCGTCACAGACAATATGGACGGCATTCGTGTCACCGAAGAGGTTATGCAGGTCGCCGAGGATTTCCTGGTAGGCTCCCACGAGATAAACTGCGATGTAGTAAGGTTCGTTCTTTTTCAGCTTATGGAGTGGGAGCGTATGGCTCACGTCACCACCACGGATGAACAGGGCAATCTTTCCGTCGGAGTCACAAGTGACATCCTGGATGGTGGTTTCTACCGTGGGTTCTTCGTCTAGCCGCTGGATAGGCATGACCGGGAAAATTTGGTCGATGGCCCAACTGTCGGGCAGACTCTGGAAAAGGCTGAAGTTTCCGAAATACTTCTCGGCCAAGAGGCGGGGGAGTTCCGCCAGTTCGTAAGGCGGGTGGCGCAGTTCGCTTGCAATCTGGTTCACTTCGCGGGCGATGCTCCAGAAAAGGCGTTCGCTCATGGCGCGGGTGGGCAAATCGTAGTCGCCCACTTTGAATCCGCTCAGAACGTCGTCGTTCAGCTGCATGGCATCGTGCCAGCTTTCCAGCAGGTTCTTGGGGGAAAGCCCCTTGTAAATCCCGTAAAGGTCTTTCAGTGCATCGGGTGCGTCGTCACCGATTTCGTGTTCCTCGTCATCGAAGAAGGCCTGGCTTGCAGTTTCCAGAATGTTGAACACCAGGATGGAATGGTGCGCCGAAAGCGCACGGCCCGATTCCGCGATGATGTTCGGGTGCGAAAGCTTTGCCTCTTCGCAGGCTTCGTAGATGGCGTACACCACGTCGTTTGCATATTCCTGGATGGAATAGTTCACGGAACTAGCATTGGTGCTGCGGGTGCCATCGTAATCGACGCCCAAACCGCCGCCCACGTCTACGAATTCCAGGTTCATTCCCATCTTGCGAATTTGGATGTAGAACTGCGAAATTTCGCGGAGGCCATTCTTGATATTGCGGATATGCGTAATCTGGCTACCCAGGTGGAAATGGATGAGCTTCATGCAGTCTTCCATTTTCTCTTCCTTGATGTAGTCCAGCGCTTCCAAAAGTTCAGAACTGTTCAGGCCGAACTTGCTGTGGTATCCGCCGGATTCTTCCCACTTGCCGCTGCCGGAGCTTGCAAGTTTGATGCGGATACCGATGTTCGGACGCACACCGATGCGGCGGGAAAGTTCCACCACCAGGTGAAGCTCGTTCATCTTCTCGACGACGATGAAAATTTTCTTGCCCATCTTCTGTGCAAGGAGTGCGAGTTCGATGAAGTCTTCGTCCTTGTAGCCGTTACAGATAATCAGTGCATCGGGGTTGTCCATGTTGGCGAGGACGGCGTGCAGTTCCGGCTTGGAGCCGGCTTCGAGCCCGATGTTGAATTTCTTGCCGTGGCGCACGACTTCTTCCAAGACGGCGCGCTGCTGGTTCACCTTGATGGGGAAGATGCTGTAGTAACTCCCCTTGAAACCATATTCCTTGCGGGCCTTGTTGAAGCACTCGTTGATTTTTTCGATGCGGCTGTCCAGGATATCCGGGAAACGCAACAGCATTGGGGTAGAGACGTCGCGGAGCGCGAGTTCCTGCACCAGATCGTAGAGGTCGATGTCCGGGCCGCCGTCCTTGAGCGGGTGTACCGTCGCATGGCCCTTCTCGTTGATGTCGAAGTAGTTTACACCCCAGCCCTTGACGTTGTACAAGTCGCGGGAATCGTCAATGCGCCATTTTTTCATGTTAGAGTCTAGAGGTTAGAGGTTAGGATTTAGGGATTAGGATCTAGGGGTTAGAATCTAGGATCTAGGGATTGGAGAAAAATCAGACGCACGAAGTGCGTGATTCTTATTCACTAGCCTCTAGATTCTAGTCTCTAGCCCCATTTACTCTAGTCAACGAGAACGGGATTGAAGTTTTCCTTCCACGGGAGGCCGTACTTGGTGAGGGCTTCCATGAACGGATCCGGGTCAAATTCTTCGACAGTATGCACGCCCGGCTTGTTCCACTTGCCGGTGAGCACCATCATGGCGCCGCACATGGCCGGAACGCCCGTGGTGTAGGCGATAGCCTGGCTACCGAGTTCCTTGTAGCATTCCTGGTGGTCGCAAACGTTGTACAGGTAGTAGGTCTTCGGCTTGCCGTCCTTAGTGCCCTTGAAAATGCAACCGATGTTGGTCTTGCCCACGGTACGGGGGCCGAGGCTTGCCGGGTCCGGGAGGAGCGCCTTGAGGAACTGGATAGGCACGATTTCCTGACCCTGGAACTTGATGGGCTGCGTGCTGAGCATGCCCACGTCTTCGAGGC
>CAMJHM010000160.1 GCA_946405515.1 uncultured Fibrobacter sp.
CATCAAAAAGGAAAGAACAATTACGAACATATTCCAAATCGTATTGAAAACGCTGCTCCCAAGAGGAAATTGCATTTCTTCCGTTAATCTGAGCCCATCCAGAAAGTCCCGGGCGAATGTCATGACGATGGCGCTCTTCTTCCGTATAATACGGCAGGTATTCCACCAGCAGAGGTCTCGGCCCGATTACGGCCATGTCGCCCTTGAGGATGTTGAAGAGTTCGGGCAATTCGTCGAGGCTAGTGGAGCGGAGGAACTTGCCGTATTTGGTAAGGCGCACATCGTCCGGGAGCAAGTTGCCGTTGGCGTCCTTCTGGTTGGTCATGGTGCGGAACTTGATGAGCTTGAAGATTTTTTCGTCCTTGCCCGGGCGGGGCTGCGTGAAGAAGGGGTTGCCCTTCATCTTGACGGCGCCGAGGACGGTGAGGACGAGCAGCAGCGGGCTCAGGCAGAGGATTGCCGAGAGCGCGCAGCAGAAGTCCAGGACTCTTTTTAAGCAATTCGCGTACATTATGCTACCGCCCTGGATGGGACTATGTCCCTCCCCTTTGGCTCGGTCATACCCATGCAAGCATGGCTGCGACACTCGCCTTCTAGGGAGTCTTCGGCGTTGCACGCCTCAGGATGACGAGAAAAGCGCTCAGGATGACGATGCTGGTGATTGAAGAAGCGGGAGTACATCAGGAAAGGACCTCCCAGTGGCCGCCACGGTCACCACCGATACGGCGGATCTTGCCTTGCGTCTTGAGTTTTTCGATATGCTTTTGCACAGCTGAAGACGCCATGCCAACCTGTTCACAAAGTTCAGCCCTTGTAACAGACGGATTTTGGCTTATGATTTCAAGTATCACATCGGTAGAATCTAGGGAACCATTCTGGTTCTGACCACCTTTCTGACCACTTTTCTGACCACCTTTCTGACCACTACCCTGACCCTCGCCCGCCTTGTCGGGGCGCATAATGGTCACCCTGAAATCGCCGTTGTTCTCGTAAACCGGTTCCTGAAGCCCGGACTCCTTGCACAGCCGAATGATGTCGGTGGTGCCGGTGCCCATGCGTTCGATGTAGCCGGCCAGGAATATCGCGTTGGCGAGAACCCTGTTGGTGGGTTCGGAATCGTGCGTTCTCGAGAGCATTTCGACGGTCATGCCGCGGGGCAGGTTGCCCGGGTTCAGTACAAGCAGGCGGTTGCGGAAAAGCATCACCTGCACACTACCGTTGTTGTTGTATTCGCGGTGCGTCACGGCGTTCACTATAGCCTCGCGCACAGCATCCAGGGGCAGTTCGTTGTCCACGGGCACGTCGGTGCTCAGGGCGCGGGTCCCGATTCGCACGTCGATTCGCGACATCACGAAATCCACGGCCTGGTCGATCATCTCGAACACGGTGCCTTCGTACACGTGGTAGGCGGGCATGGGCTTCACGGGGTCGTTGCCGTAGAACTGGGCGCACTTGACCTCGGACTGCCTGAAGAATTTCTGCGGGTCGCGCCCGAAAAGGAGTATCGCGGCGGCGGTGAGCCGTCCGTCGTCTGTCAAGAGTTTCAGGTGCCTGAGGATGGGTTCCACTCCCCCGTCCATGGAGAGCTTGACCCCATGCTTTGCCTTGGCCTTGCCGAGCCACCATTCCACCTTCTTGGGGTCGATTTCGTCTAGGGACGCGTCAAGGGGCGTTGCGTCGAAAGGCGTGAGCCTGAGGGCTTCGTTCTTTTCGAGGTAGTGGACCAGCGCCGCATAGAGGTTTCCGCGGAGGCTTTCGTAATCCGTGAACTTCTTGCGGACGACTTCGCCCTCGGCCCTGCGGATAAGTTCCGCTTCGCGGGGGTCGCGGGTCTCGCCATCCTCAAGTTCCTTCACGAAAATCAGGCGGTAGCGGTTTTTCGACGTGGCTGCGTCGAACTCTTGCTCTGTCGGGGACATTTCGCCTTCGGCGGCGTTGCCGTACTGGAGACCCCATATCCCCACGTATATTTCGCTTTCTCCGGCGGCGCGGAGGAAGATTTCCTGCGTCTTGGAGTCGCTTGCCGGGTTCGCCTCAAACAGGTACGGCTCAAAGAAAAGCTTGAGCAAGGCATCAGTGCGGATATAGTCATACAGCCTTTGCCGTTCCTCGGCAAATTCCGACATCACGCTGCTGATGAAAATGCGAACCGGCGTCATGGGACTATGCGGCCTCCTGCATTGTGTTGCACGGAACGAATGCAGAGCGGCGGGCCGCCAGCGCGCAGCAGAAGTCCAGGACTCTTTTTAAGCAATTCGCGTACATTATGCTACCGCCCTGGATGGGACTATGTCCCTCCCCTTTGGCTCGGTCATACCCATGCAAGCATGGCTGCGACACTCGCCTTCTAGGGAGTCTTCGGCGTTGCACGCCTCAGGATGACGAGAAAAGCGCTCAGGATGACGCAAGAGAGAATCTCTTATAAAAAAGCGGGCGGACAAAGCCTGTAACCTCGGTGTGCGGTCAAAAGTTTTAATTTGGACAAAATATAGTAATTGTAGTGCGTAACGTAAAGATATAACGTCCAAATAATGACAAATTTATTACGAGAATGAGACACCGTAAAAAGTCGGGCACGAACGCCCCAGGGAAATTTTCCAGGAATCTCTTGACGGAGTCCCTTCGAAAGATTATATTTAGTGCACGGATGAGCAAAGTTATTTTAACTCACCAAACAAATCAACCTGAAGCCCCGCTGTTTTGCGCATGTCCGCGGGGAAGGAGTAAAAGATGAAAGAACGCAAGTCCCTCGAGGACTATCTCGTAAAACCAGGCGAACGGAGTCCCTTCGCAAACCTGCTGGTCGATTTGGCATTCAAGAAGGCCTTTGACCCGGACAAGCCCACAAGCCGCGAAAATCTCGTGAACCTGTTGAACGACCTGCTGGCGCCGCAGCTCAAGCGCCCCATCAAAAATGTGTGGACCCGCAACGTGGCGAAGAACCTGAGTGGGAGCAAGGCATCGCGCACCGCCATTTTCGATTTGCACTGTGAAGACGATGCCGGAGAGTTGATTGAAATCGAGGTGCAAATCCGCAAGCTTGACAACTTTCTGAATCGCCTCGCGTTCTACGCCAGCGAAATGGTGGCGAACCAGGCCGAACCCGGCGATGACTGGGATTACGGCATCAAGCCGACTTATGTTATTGCGATTGCCCGGCACAGGATGTTCGAAGACGACCGGATTGTCCACCGTGCAACCGTGACGAACCTCGAAACCCACGAAAAATTCATGGATTCGTACAATTTTACCGTCGTCGAACT
>CAMJHM010000161.1 GCA_946405515.1 uncultured Fibrobacter sp.
CGTAGCTCAAAGCGACAACGGCTCCGAGTCCCCAGAAACATGCCCAGCGGCGCTTGCCCGGGAGGAACAGGCAGAGGAACCCGAGGAACGTGAGGAGCGCACCTGCGTTGTTGTGGTCGAGCTTGAAGCTGTTGTGGCCCCAGTAGAACGGACTGCCTTGGCTGCCGGCTTCGGCCATCTTGCGGTATTCGTCCATTGTCACATCGACAAAGGAACTGCCCTTGAAGGAGTTCGTCTTTTCATCTTGTTCATAGACATCGACACCGATGAATCCCGGAATGAGCATCTGGGCCATTTCTTCTTGATGGAAAGACCAGCTCACGGCGTGACCGTAGTTGGTGTGGTCGCCTTCGCCGCGGACGGACTGTGTCGTGGTGTAGAGGTAAGGCGGAATAATCTGGAAACAACTGATGGCAAGCCCGAAGGCGAGTGCTGCGGTTGCAAGTCCGATGCGTTTACCGCGTGTGACGAGCGTATCGCAATGGAATGCGGCTTCGTAAAGTGTGTAAAAACCTGCACCCCACAAGAAAAGGTACGTCAATTGCAAATGGCTTCCGAGAATCATCCATACAATGCTTAATGCAAAGACGATGAGGTAGGGAAGGCTTCCGTCGCGGACAATCTTGCGGATGGCGAGGAGAGCCAAAGGAGCGATGGCGAAAACCATCATCTTACCGTCGTGACCGCCGTAAATATAGGTGAAGTATTCCGGCGAGAAAGCGTAGAGAAATCCAAGAAGCGAACCCCACCACTTGTTGTCCGTCAAGTTCCACGCGAGGAGCATCGCACTCATGAAGGCGACCCACACGGTCAAGATAAACTTGAAACCGACGGCACGTGCCGGATCCATGATGAACTGCGTCCACACGAGCGGATGGTAAGCGTCGGCGAAGAGCGCGTCGATGGTCGGGATACCTCCCAGGCGGCTGTCGTTCAGCTGGTCGCTGTTGAGCATGAGTTGACTGGAATCGAATGCGAAATTGCGGAAGACAACCATCAAAATCGCGAAGAAAATTGCGGACATGGCCACAAAAAAAGCAGGCTTCTTATTTAAAAAGTTCATATAAGGAAATATAAAAATACCGCAACAGATACCCACTGCGGTTTGTTAAATTGTTCGCCCTTAAACGAATTTGTTGTCGAATGGACTTATTCGAGCGTGTTTTCGTCGGTCTTTGCGGTCTTGATGAGACTGTAAATGCCGAATGCAGAGATGATGCAGATGGCGGCGAATACAATGTATTTAATCGTTTTCATAAGGTTCTCCTTGAGATCTTTTCTGTAAAGATATTTGTTTTTTTGATAAAGGTCAAGAGGTATTTTTGAAAATGTCTCCTAATTGTGGACATGGAATTTATTTCATGTATTCAGGAAAGAATGAATTTTTTTGAAAACGGATATTTGAAGAAAAAATCTTTTGGTATATTAAGAAAAAGACTTTTTTTGTTTTAGGGTTTCCTGTGAAGTTTTTTAAGTCTATTCCTTGCTTGGTGTCTGTTGCATTTTGTGCGCTAATGCTTTTTCTTTTGGCGTGTGGCGAATCTTCTGAAGATTTTCCTGTAGTTGCAGACGAGGTTTCCTCATCTTCGGTGGAATCGAGTTCGGTGGCGGTATCGAGTTCATCGGTTCTGTTGTCGAGTGCTGCTATTTCGTCATCGACTTTGGTTGAAAATCTGACTAGTAGTTCCGAGAAAATGATATCAAGTTCATCAAAAGCTCCTGCAAGTAGCGAAACGAAAGCGGCGAGTTCTTCTGCTGAGGCGCTTTCGTCGTCAAATGAAAAACCTGCCGGTTCGTCGGATAGTGGAGTTTGTACGAACTGCGATAGCTACACGGCTGCAGACCCGACGCTAGTGGAAAATGGCGGCAAGGGTTCCGTGACGACTTACGGGAGCGTTACTGCAAAAGAAACGAGTCTTGGCGGCGCCTGCAATTACGGACAGACGAATATTCAGTATTATGCGGCAATCCACGTGAACGTTTCGCCGGGTGACGATAAAGGCCCTTGGGATGGCGGTGCTGCTTGCGGCGGCTGCGTTCATGTGAAAGCGAAGACGCCGGATGGCTGGAAAGAGGTTACGGTACGCATAACCGACCGTTGCCCGGATGCGAACTGCGGTGTCGATTTGGGTGGTGCTCCGGCAAGCGATATCATGGGTAATTTGGTGGGCCGTTATTACGGTGAATGGGAGTTTGTGAGCTGCGAAGGCGTTAAAGGCGTGTGGGGCGATTCCACATCCATTTGGGTTAAAGAGGGCGCTAGCACGTTCTGGAGCATTATTCAGGTGCGTAATCCCAAGGACATGGTCAAGAAAATTGAGATTCGCGGAGTGGACGGCGCTGACGCTCACACGCTTGAAATGGTTGTGGGTACGGAAAACTTTTGGACTGTGCCGCAGGAAATTTTGCAGACGGATAAGCAATATAGCGTTGTCGTGAGCTACCGCAGCGGAACCGACGACGAATGGATTTTAAAGGGCTCGGAACTTGCTGTGCCCGAAGCGAACCTTTATCTGTACGAACACCGGAAATAAGTAAGAAATTGCTGCGGGTTTTGATACTCGCGTTGACATATAAAAAACGGCGCCAGGGTGGGCGTCGTTTTTGCGTTTTGCAAGAATTTAAGGAGAGTCGTGGCATTTTAAGAAATACGCGACTCTTGAAAAATACGCGGCTTTTACTTGTTCAAAAGCTCGGTTGCTTCGGCGACGCTGAGCAAGTCCGCTTCCATAAACGGCTTGCCAATCCACTGCAGACCAACCGGGAGGCCGCCTGCCATACCGCACGGAACGCTCACGCCCGGGAGACCGGCGAGGTTCAAGCTAACAGTATAGATGTCGGAGAGATAGACCGCCATCGGGTCGGATTCATTCATGCCGCACTTGAGCGGGAGACCTGGCATCGTCGGGCTTGCAATCACGTCGCAAGTCTTGAAGGCTTCGGTGAAGTCGTCCGTAATGAGGCGGCGAACCTTCTGGGCCTGCACGTAGTAAGCGTCATAGAAACCGGCGGAGAGAACGTAGCTTCCGAGGAGGATGCGGCGCTGCACTTCCTTGCCGAAACCTTCGCTGCGGGACTTGGCATAAAGGTCGAAGAGCTTACGAGCTTCGGGACTGCGGTAGCCGTAACGCACGCCGTCGTAGCGGCTGAGGTTGGAGCTTGCTTCTGCCGTTGCAATGATGTAGTAGCTGGACACAGCGTAGCTGATGTGCGGGAGGCTCACTTCCTTGATGGTGGCGCCTTCGGCTTCCA
>CAMJHM010000162.1 GCA_946405515.1 uncultured Fibrobacter sp.
ACGGCGACACCGTCGGCGTCGAGAAGGGCGGCGAAATCATCCCGAAAATCACCGACGTCAAGAAAGAACTCCGCCCGGCGGGGGCCGTCCCCGTGACCGCCCCCGAAAAATGCCCCGTTTGCGGAGAACCGCTCACCCACATCGACGACGAAGTCATTCTCCGCTGCGAAAACATGCACTGCGCAGCACAGGTGCAATGCCTGTTCGAACATTTCGTGAGCCGCGAGGCCATGAACATCGAAAATCTCGGTCCCGCCCTTATCGCAAGCCTGATTGCCACGGGCAAAATCAAGCGCATTCCGGACCTGTACCGCCTTACGCTCGAAGACCTGGAATCCCAGGAACGCATGGCCAAGAAGAGCGCCAAAAACGTCTTCGACGCTATTGCCGCCTCCAAGGAGCGTAGCCTCGAAAACCTGCTGCACGGTCTCGGCATCAGATTCGTGGGCCGCACCAGTGCACGAAACCTCGCCAAGCATTTCCGCACGCTCGAGGCCATCCGTACCGCCACCGTCGAAGACTTGCAGAACGTCAACGACGTCGGCGAACGCATCGGAAAGTCCGTCTACGACTTCTTCCACACGGAACGCTACACGCAAGAAATCGACGAACTCGTAGCACTCGGCTGCCCCACCGAATTCAAGGGCGTCGTGAAGACGCTATTCCAGGGACAAACCGCCGTCATTACCGGCACGCTCCCGAGCATGGACCGCGACGAAGCCCGCAAACTCATCGAAGAAAACGGCGGCAAGGTCAGCGGTTCCGTCAGCAAGAAGACCAGCTGGGTCTTGGCTGGCGAGGCAGCCGGAAGCAAACTCACCAAGGCAAACGAACTCGGAATCCCCGTGCACGACGAAGCGTGGCTTTTGGCGCAGATTGCCGCGGCAGATTCCGGCGATGCAACCGAAAGCGACAGCGAATCCTCCGCGGGCACGCCCATCAGCAGCAAGCAGAGCCCCACCAGCAGCAAACAGAATCCTGCCGACGAAGGCACCCAGATTAGTTTGTTTTAACAGCCTTATTTTTCACGCACCGAAGCGAAAACGCGGAGTGTTCAAAATCTTCCGCCGTTGTAAAGTCGTCCTTGGAATTAATCAAGTTCCAATAAACAGCACCCATACCGGCGCCACCTTCGGCAGCCCAGAAGTAGGCACTCGACCCCAGCTCCGCATACTCGCCATCAATATAGCGGCTCCCGGCAGGAATCGCGTTAAACCCGCTCGCATTGTTTACAGGTTCTCCGCCCTGCGCCCAGCCATCACGGCTTTTCAGCGCAGCACCAAGCCCCTTGCGCAAGCTAACCGCATACTCCCCAAGGCGCAACCATTCTTCTCGCCGAGGAATATGCCAGTCATCAGGACACACCCCCTGATGCTCCAACGCAACGGCATCAAGCGAAGTACTATCCAACGAATTTTCAATAAAATCCTCCGGAAGGCGCATCGCCACATGCCACGGATAAAGTCGCCCATAATTCCGACAACGATTGTCCTTGTCCTCATAGCAGTAACTCCCAAGGGCCGCAAAGCGCAAATTTTCAGACATCCACACATCTTCGCCAACCGCAACCGTCCTGTAACGGTTTCCGTCACGGCTATCCGTAAGCGACGTGCTATCGTACAACTCATCTTCATCGGGCGGATCCATCAGGCAACGCACAGAATAGGCTTTATCCTTACTTGCCGAATCCATCACGAAATCATCATTATCGTAAGGCAAAGTCCAAGCCAGCGCCTGCAAGGAATCCCCTTCCGTCCCCGACCAGAATCCCGCAAAGAGCTCACGACCTGCAAAAACACCCGCCGAGTCGCGGAATCCCGCCGCAAGCCCCGTAAAACCAAAACCGTCCTCCCCCAACAGGACATCGTCGCTTTCTTGCCATCCTTCGCGTGCACGCAAATTCGTTCCCGCACCTACGGCATCATCAATATCCTTTAAATACGCAATCAAGTTCTGAAAATCAAAAACAGTCGGGACATGCCAACCATTCGGGCAAATTCCCCTCGGCTTACGTTTCATCACGGAATCCCGAGCAACCGTTCTAGAAAACTTCTCGTTCAGTTTCATCGCAACAGTCCACGGATACAGCCTGCCAAATTTTTCGCAGTTTTCTTCCTTGTACTCATAGCAAAAACTTCCCGGCACATTCACATTCAAGTTATCGACCATCCAAATCTGATCGCCGATATGAACCGTCCGAAGTTCCTTATTCTGCACCTTAACCACCTGCGGAATAACCTTGCGCGGCGGCGGAGGCGGTTCCTTCACTTCGTACAACTTATCTTCCACACATCGAACAGAGACGCCGTCATCCTTGCCGGTATAGACCTTTTCCATAGTCCTCGAATCGTACATCAGGTTCCAATAAAACGCCCCGCCATCATCAATTTCTGTAGAGGACCAGAACTGCGTCGTTCGGCCCAAATCCATAAACCCGCTATAAGGTTGCTTGACGCCTGCGGGAATGGCGTTGAATCCAAATTCATCGGACCCAGCCGGAATACGGAGTTCCCTCTCCCACAATTCGCTTGATTTCAGGCTGATACCCACGCCATCGCTAATTCCCTTTTTACCGACAAAGTACCTGAGTTTATACCAGTCCTTGTTTGTCGGCACATGCCATCCGACCGGGCACGCATCATGGTACTGTCCCGGTTTCAATTTTGAGAAATCAAATTTCTTGATGGAATGGCTGTTGTAATAGTCACTCATCCTCATGGCCATCGCCCAATCATAGAGTCTGCCATACCTTTCGCAATTATAGTCTTTCTTGTCGTAGCACCAGCTGCCCTTGATGTTAAACCGCAAATTCTCCGCAAACCAGCGCTGATCGCCAATTTGCACCGTCTTGTAGACTCGCCCATCGCGTTTGTCCTTAAAGTCGGGCATCGGGGTAACATACGCGAAAGAAAGCCCAACCCAACCGAACAACATTACCAATAAAGCAACCTGAATTTTCATTTTCACCTTCTTACCAAGCAATATATACTCAAAAAAACGCAAAAGACAAACTAATGTAATTTTTTTATTCCAAATTAAAAAAGCCCCCGGCTTTGACCGGAAGCTTTTTAGAGTGGTAATTTCCTTTGCCGCAGCATTGGGAAAAGGAGGGGTTTAGGGAGGGCGGAGCCTTCCCTAGTCTAAAGCGATGCCTTGCGTTAAGCAAGGCATTGCATTAAACAGCGCCCTGCCACTTCATGGCATCGGCAACCTTGAGGAAGCCGGCGAT
>CAMJHM010000163.1 GCA_946405515.1 uncultured Fibrobacter sp.
CGAACGCCGCAAAAAAATCCTCAAGGCCGCCAAGGGTTTCTATGGCCGTCGCAAGTCGAACCTTCGCCTTGCCATTGACGCCGTAGCCCACGCCGGTCAGTATGCCTACGCTCACCGCCGCGACAAGAAGGGTGACTTCCGCTCTCTGTGGATTGTCCGCCTCAATGCCGCTGTTCGTGAATTCGGCATCAGCTACAGCCAGTTCATTTACAAGCTCTCCAAGGCTGGTATCAAGATGAACCGCAAGGTTCTCGCCGATATGGCCGTCGCCGACCCCGAGGCTTTCGCCAAGGTCGTGGAAGTTGTGAAGGCTGCCTAATTTGGACGAAAGTTCAGGTTAGCTGTAACTGCATCTTAAACGCGAGAAATTGTACCCTGCTTTGCAGGGTGCTTTTTTGTTGTCATCCCCGCCTCCGGGCGGGGATCTCCCTTACAGGGGATTAGAAAAAGTCCGTGGACAGTTCTGTCTTTTTGCGGCCGGCCGGTTCGATGACGGCGGCGGAGAACTTCGCGGCCTTGAACAGGTTGCTCGTTGTCGCGACGACTTCGTCTTCGGTCATGGAGAGGATGGTCTTCTCGGATTGTTCCATGGTGCGGAATTCGCCGAGATGGAGCGTCTGCTCGGCCATGCGGATGACGCGCTTTTCGGGGCTGTCGGCACCGAGGTACATGCTGCCCAGGATGTTCGCCTTGGTGCGCTCGAATTCTCCCTTCTTGAATCCGTGCTTCAAAAAGTTGCGGGTCTCCACAAGCGAGAGGTCAAGTGCCGTCTTGAGCTGGTGCGGATCGGTGGCCAACGACACTCCCCAGTCCACGCAGTCGCAGTAGATGTCGGCGGTGGAATAGACGGAGTAGGCGAGGCCCTTGTCTTCGCGGATTCTCTGGAACAGACGGCTTGCCATGCCTGCTCCCATTGCCACGTTGAAAAGCGAGAGCGCGCAGCGGGCACGGTCGTCCATCATGCTGCGGTCAAAGCTCAACCCCCAGAAGAGGTTGGATTGCGCAATGTCCTGTTTTTGCACGACCTTCACGCTGTTGTGCGCCTTGTAGGTGTCTGCCGGTGCTGCACTGATTGTTTTCTTTTGTGCGAATTTTTCAGTACAAAGTTTAACAAGTTCTTCGTGGTCTACCTTGCCCGAGGCGCAGATAAGTAACGGAATTTCGCTAATCACCTGTTCCCTGTACTTGAGCATCTGCTTGTGCGTGAGGGCCTTGACCTGCTTGATATTGCCCGTGATGGAATGTGCGATGCCGCAGCCCTTGAAGTGAATGGCGTTGAATACGTCGCCCACGATTTCTTCGGGAATGTCGTCGTAGCTGTGGATTTCCTCGATGATGACGCGGCGTTCCTTTTCCATTTCCTTCTTGTCCATGCGCGGGTGCATGAGCATGTCGGCGATGACGTCAACAGCGGTGGGAAGGTGGCTGCGTTCAATTTGTGCGTAAAAGCCGGTCTCTTGGCGGGTGGTGTATGCTTCGAGATTTCCGCCGTGGTCTTCGATGGCTCGGGCGATTTCAAGTGCGGAGCGGTTCTCGGTTCCCTTGAACACGAGGTGCTCGTAAAAGTGGCTCAATCCAAATTCATCTTTTGCTTCGTGGCGGCTTCCGCGCGGCACCCATGCGCCGATGGCGGCGGAATAGGCGTGAGGCATGTAGTCTGTGAGAATTGTAATTCCGTTATCGAGAACAGTCTTTTTAACAATTTGCTTCATAGGGCGTTAGGGGGTAGGATCTAGAGGTTAGGATCTAGGGGGCAGATCTCCTCTCTTATTGGCGTACTCGCGATGCTTTGCTTTGATTTCTTCGCTGACGTTTGTGCATTCTTGGAGTTTGTAGTAAAAGTCTTCGATTTGCTTTGGTGTGTAAATCGTCTTGCGGCCCGATATGCGCTTGAGCAGGGTTTCTTGCAGTTCACTGCAATGGACGATGCTCCAGAATTCGTTGTTCTTGGGAACTTTGCGGAGTGTGCAGCGGTCGCTGAATACGATGATCGAGATAAAGTGCGCCTGCTCGCGGCGGATTTTCAAGAACCGTTGCAGCGAAAGAATGTGCCCGATGTTTTGACGAACTGGGTTATAGAACGTGTGTTCGGTGTTTGCGTTCAGGTGCTGGTTCCAGCGCTCGCTTTCGAAGTCCCCGGAAATTTCGCCGGAGAGGTTCTTGCTTTCGAGAACGTAGATTCCCGACTGGTGTAACAGCAGTGCGTCCACTTCGGTGTAACCAGCGCGTGCCGGCACGTAGAGGTTGCGAAGCAGTATGTACTTGCGCTTGTCGGTGTCGCAGACGCGGGCCACGAGGGCGGTCATCGCCGCTTCGCCGAAAATGCCTCGCGGGTCGTTTACGATGCGTTCGTCGTTGAATTTCGGGTCGGGCTTGAAAAAGGTTTCGCTGCGGGTGGGCGCCTGCGTCACGCCGAAACCGCCCAATTCGTAGGGTCGCCCGAATTCGTGCAGGTTGCTGCCTTGGTGCCGTTCGTGCTCAAAATCGCGGAATGTCTTGCGGCGGCCGTCGCCATGGTACATCTTCGGGTTTTTCCTGGGAGCCTTGCTCTTGATCTTGAAAAAGATAAGAGCAAGCAGCAGGATTAAACCGAGAAGAGTCGTTAGCGAAAAGGACATGCCGTAAGTATAGAAATTGTCTTACACTCTGCCGAAACGGCGCGTCTTGCGGAAGGGCTTGTCGCCGAAGCTGCGCTCGTCGTGGTCCTTGTGGAATTTGCGGTCGCCGAACGCCTTTTCGCGGCGGGCCTTGCGGTTTTCGAAAGGCTTGTCCCCGTCGAACTTACGGCCACGGCGTTCACCGTCGCGATGGAAACTGCGGCTGGCGCGGGGCCTTGTGCCCGGCACGGGGCCGCTGGGCGGCTCGTCGGTCATCAGGCGGAAGCGGGCTTCGTTCCCGCGGATGGTCATTCCCGACAGAATGTCGAGGACTTCCTGCGGCATGGTCTCGGGGAGTTCCACCGTGCTGAACTTGTCGAACAGCTTGATGCGCCCGATGTTGGAACTGCTGATGTTGCCTTCGCCGGCGATAGCGCCTACGATGTCTCGCGGCGTCACGTGGTCGCGGCGGCCTACACCTAGGTAGTAACGCAGGTAGCCTTCTTCGACGCCGTTTGCGCCTTCGTTGCGTTCCTTGCGGAGTC
>CAMJHM010000164.1 GCA_946405515.1 uncultured Fibrobacter sp.
TTGACCTGGTGCCCGCACAGATGCGTACCGGCGACGATTGGTACAAAGGAACAGCCGACGCCATTTTCCAGAACATCAACTTGATTACGGACGAACGCCCGGACCTCGTCGCGATTTTCGGTGGCGACCACATTTACAAGATGGACATCAACCAGATGATTGATTTCCATTTGAGCCGCGCAGCACTCCTCACGATTGCGGCCATTCCCGTGCCAATCGAAGAAGCCAGCGAATTCGGCATCATCGAGATTGATGCAGACAACAGAATGATCGGTTTCGAAGAGAAGCCCAAGCAACCCAAGGAAATGCCGGGCCATCCGGGCTGGTGCCTTGCGAGCATGGGCAACTACCTCTTCACGAGCAAGTTCCTCGTGCGCGAACTTCTGAAAGGCGCTAATTCCGGCGCAACGGATTTCGGCAAGCACATCATTCCGCGCCTGTACAAGGAATACCCGGTTTACGTCTATGACTTCAACACGAACATCGTGCGTGGCGAAAAGGCATCGACCAAGGGCTACTGGCGCGACGTGGGAACGCTCGACGCCTTCTTCGAAGCGAACATGGACCTCTGTTCCGAAAACCCGCCGTTCGACCTGTACAACAACTACTGGCCCATCCGCACGTTCAACTGGAACCAGCCTCCTGCACGATTCTTCGCAGGCGACAACAACGCCCATCAAGGCGCCGCAGTGGATTCCATCGTGTCCGCGGGCTGCATCATCGGTGGCGGCACAGTCGTCAAGAGCATCCTCTCGCCGGGCGTCACCATCCAGAAGGACGCGCTAGTCGAAGAATCCATCCTCTTCCCGAACGTGACCATCGGCCCGGGCGCAAAAGTCCGCAGAGCCATCGTCGAAAAGGGCTTGCACATCCCCGCAGGCTTCCAAATCGGCTATGACCTCGAACGCGACAAGAAACTCTTCCACGTGACCGAATCCGGCATCGTCGTCCTCGCGAAAGACACTATTATTAAGGCATAGTAGAGACGAGAGACGAAAGACGAAAGTCGAGAGTGGTTCGGCAAGGACTCCGCGTCAAAAATTCCCAGCGATTGCTGGGATTTTTGCTATTGTTTTGACGGAGCCAACTTGACAGCCCCCATTCTTTTTTATATTCGCATATATCAGGAGGCCCCATGAAAAAACATCTCATTCCCCTTATCGCCGCTATAGCCACCTTCGCCATCGTCGGCTGTAACGAAACCAAGACCCCCGCCACCGAAAACAAGGCGGCCGAACCAGCAGCGAAACCCGCCCCAGTGGAAAAAGTGGCACCAGCAGAGCAGAATGCCGCACCAACCGAAACAGCCGCACCGGCCGATTCCGCCAGCGCCGTAGAAGGGACGAAAACCATAATCCTCGCAAACGGCGCAAAAGCCATCTGGATACAGGACAACGATGGCGAAAAGCTGAACCCGCGCAGTCTCTTCAGCGACGCAAGCGATTCCCTCTTCGCAAGCCTGAACATGCCCGACGGCCTCCCTGCCTCCGTAAGCACATACCTCGTGCAGACAGACGGCAAGAACATCCTGTTTGACGCAGGCCTCGGAGCCTTCGGCGGCCAGACGATGAAACGCCTCGAAGCACTCGGGATCAAAGCCGATGACATCAACATCATCTACCTGACGCATTTCCACGCAGACCACATCGCAGGCCTCGTCACCAAAGACGACGAAGGAAAAGACGTCAAAGTATTCAAGAACGCAAGCGTCTATGCAGGCAAAATCGAATACAAAGCCTGGATGAAAAGAATCCCGAAAAACGACCTGCAAAAAGCAGTCATGGGCATCTACAAGGACAGCCTTCATTTGTTCAAATTCGGCGAGAGTCTCCCCCACGGAGTTCTTGCGCTCAATGCCGTCGGACACACGCCCGGCCACACAGCCTTCCAGTTCGGGAACCTGCTCATAATTGGCGACCTGATGCACGGTTACGCATTGCAGAAAGACCATCCCGAAATCAATTCGAACTACGACATGGACAAGAAAAAATCCATCGAAAGCCGCAAACGCATCTTGCAATACGCCCGCGACAACAAGCTCCTCATGGCGGGAATGCATCTGCCGCCCCCCGGATTCGTGGAGTAAAAGACCGTCATATTCGTTATTAAATCATAGAAGCAAAAAGCCCGCGATTATTTCGCGGGCCTTTCAATTTTTATGAGAACTTCTATTAGTCGCGAACGACCCTGGTGGTATCACTCAACCATTTGCCCCAGTCGCTGCGACCGTAACCCGTGTTAGTGGTATCTGCGAAGTTGGGGAATCCTTCGCCGCCAAAGTCTATATTGCCAAGATCCATGGTCCATTCCCCATTTTTACAGACCAAAGTCATTTTCGACCCCATAAAGTCCATTTCCTGGGTGGCGCCCTCTTCGGTACAGGAATTGTCCGAAGCCCATTGGCCGTTTTTGCAAACCAGCTTCACGGTCATGCCCATCATGGTCGAATCCTTGGTAGCACCTTCCTGAGTGCACTTGAGGCCTTCTTTCATAGCGGTGGTATCGGGGACCCAAGCACCGTCCTGGCAAATGAGTTTAGCATCCATCCCCATGACTTTACCGTCTTTCTTTTCGCCTTCTTTGGAGCACTCTTGGCCCATATCGCCCACATCAATATCCGGCATCGTAAAGGAGCCGCTGGAAGCGGCCTTTTCACCGCTGCTTACGCTGGCAGAACTTGCTGGTGCTGCATCACCAGAAGATGCAGCGACTTTCGTATTTTCTGCGCCAGAAACAGTCTCGGAACTGGAAGACGTAGCCCCCCCCTCCGTCGTCACCGAAGAACTGGAAACGGTCGTTTCGGTCGATGGCACCACAGGAGACGAGGAATCGTCATCGCCACAGGCCAAAAGCCCGAAAGCCGCAGTTAAAGTAAGCCCAAAGGCTAGTCTTTTGAAATTCATACAATACTCCTTAAATAGTTACACTGTAATATACAATCATATACTAAACGTCGTCACCCATTTTAGGGAAGAAAACATTTTTGTGTAGGGCACTTTACAACATGCATGGAAAACCCATATTTTCACTAGGCATTAAAAAAGTCTTACCAAATGGGCAACAAATTTCTAAATTTGCGCGCATGAACGAAGA
>CAMJHM010000165.1 GCA_946405515.1 uncultured Fibrobacter sp.
CGTAACGTGCTGCGCTTGTCTCGTCGATGTCGATTTCCCAGCCAACGCAGCAGGTGTCGGTGCATTTGCCGGCGATGCAACGGAACGAATCATAAAAGTCAGGCACGCGGAGGAGCATGGGTGGGGAGAGCGGGGTGGGCGTTTGGAGTTATTAGTTACTAGAACGTAATTTAAAAAATGGTGGAAATGCGGTGGGGCCCTATCGCTACGCTCCAGGGTGATGCGCTGCCAATTCTGAGAAACTTTTGCCCTGTTTCCTTTGGGAAATTCCCCCACTTTGCTTTTTTGCTGTTGTTTTGCTCAAATGTGCATTAAAATTGCCTGAAAAACATACGATGTAACGAAAATCGTATGTAATTTTTAAGTTTCTTTCGATTTTTATATTGCCACGGTGGTAGAAAGTGGATATATTTTCCACGTGTGATTAGTGTTGTGGTAAAATGTGTCAAATATGAATTTCACTTCTTTTATAGGACAAGCCCAAACGGCTATCGATGGAAAGGGAAGGACCTCCTTCCCTAGGGAATTCCGTCGTCAGCTTTTGGCGTCCGAAGGGAATGAGTTCGTGGTCACCCGTGGCCCGGACCGCACCCTCCGGTTGTTCGTCCTACCCGAGTTTGAGAAATTCATGGCGGACTTGGATGCTAGGTCCGACCGCCGTCAAGCCGATTTAGTTCGGAGAGGCCTCTGCCCCACGGTTGTGGAAATGGATGGCCAGAATCGCATTTTACTCCCCAAGATTTTGCTGGAGTATGCCGGCCTTAAAGACGAAGTTCTTTATGTCCAGGCCAGCGGTAAAACTCTCGAATTATGGAATCCTGAACGTTACAACGGAAAGTATGGATTGCAGACAAATGAAGCAATCGAAGCTTTCGATGCCGCGTTCTATGGTGAAGGCTTGACGGAGGGGGATAATGGCAGATAAGAATCTCCGCAAGTCAGTACATGTAAATGAAATTTCGGAAGCCGCGGTCGCTGGAGTTCAAGGGAGAGAATTCTATCACGATCCGGTGATGCTCCAAGAATGCCTCGATGGTTTGAACATCAAGGCCAACGGGACGTATTCTGACTGCACTCTTGGTGGTGGCGGTCACTCTTATGCTATTGCCCAGAAATTGGGCCCTGATGGCGTTCTTCACGCTTTTGACCGCGACGATGAAGCGGTCCAGTTTGCAACGAAGCGCCTCGCAGGTGTTCTCCCCAAGTTTATTGTCCATCCGGTTCCGTTTAGCGAACTCGGAAACGAAATTGCGCCGAATACGCTTGACGGAGTCCTTTACGATTTAGGCATCAGCAGTCATCAGGTCGATGATTCCAGCCGCGGCTTTACTTTCGTGGGCGATAACCCGCTCGATCTCCGCATGGACCGTCGCGAGAACGTGTCTGCGCAGGAATGGCTCCGCACGGTAAGCGAAGACGATTTTGCGGCGGCTCTCCGCAAGAATGCCGACATGGATAGAGCGTTCAAACTTGCGACACGTATCAAGGAAAAAGTGGCTGAAGTTGCTGCTGAAGGTCGCGAAGTGCTCCCGAGCGATATCAAGGCGGCTGTCGAAACGGTTTTCCCGGACAAGCGCCGTGAAGCCAACAGTCTCCTCGCTCGCGTGTTCCAGGCTATCCGCATGGAAGTGAACGGCGAACTCAAGCAGATTGAAGATAGCCTTCGTGCAGCTGTCGTGTGCCTCAAGGTGGGCGGGCGTCTTGTCGTGATGAGCTACCACTCCGTGGAAGACCGCTGCGTCAAGGAAACGGCGGCAGAATTTGAAAAAGCATGCATCTGTCCGGACAATTTGCCGGTTTGCATGTGCGGTGGAAACCACCAGCGTCTAAAGAAAGTGAATCGTAAGCCGATTTTGCCCTCGGCCGATGAAATCAACAGGAACAGCCGGGCTCGTTCTGCAAAGTTAAGGATCTATGAAAGAGTATGATCGATGATGTGCAGAATGTTTCCGTGAAGTCGGGAAATCATGGCTTTATTGGCATTGTGGTGTTGCTGATTCTTATGGGTTTGATGGTTTGCATGGTTCCTGTCTATATGCAAAACCGCATTAATCATCTTTATGGCAACTTCTACAGCTTAAGGGAAAAGGTGAACTTGCTGAATCGCGAAATTCTGTTGCAGGAATTCGAAATCAACAAGCTGACTTCGCTGGAATACCTAGCCGATTTTGCCGAACACGCCGGGCTTGGACTTTATGATGTGCCGGTAAAAGTTATGGTGTCGGGGGTGCCCAATGAATAAGTACGGTGCAGATCCCCTGTTCATTTTGAAGTGCCTTGTACTTTGTACAATCGGCGTGCTTGTGCTACAGACTTTTGATATCCAGGTTGTCAACCGTAGCGTATATCAGGTGAATACGAAGTCTATGGTGACGCATACGAAGAACTTGTATGCAGAACGCGGTTCCATTATGGACCGTAACGGAATCATTTTTGCTGAAAGCATGCGCGATACGAGCGATAATCTGGGCTACAGCCGTCTGTTCTTGCAGGGAACTCTTGCTTCGCAGATTGTGGGGAAGGTGGGCTATAACGGCAGCGGCAGCATGGGCATGGAAAAGATTTATGACGATAGCCTCCGCGGGGACGAAGGGCTGCGCGTGAGCGTCCAGGACGTGCACCGTCGCGAGGTCTATTACCGTTCGAAGAATGTTGTCGAGGCTAAATCCGGCTTGAATCTCGTGCTGACGATTGACCGCAATATGCAGGAAATTGTCGAGAAGGCGTTGAAGGATGGTGTTGCCGAATTCAAGGCGACGAGCGCGAGTGCTGTTGTCGTGGATCCCTATACGGGTGAAATCCTTGCGATGGCGAGCTACCCGACGTTTGACCCGAATTCCAAGATTCAAGGCCTTGGGCGCGTGGCGAAAAACGAGATTATTTCGATGTCCTATGAACCGGGTTCTACGTTCAAGGTGATTACCG
>CAMJHM010000166.1 GCA_946405515.1 uncultured Fibrobacter sp.
ACGGCAGAGGTCACTGGTTCAAATCCAGTACCGTCCATTCGAAAAGGCTTCCGCAGGGAGGCCTTTTTGTTTATGTACAAATTTTCTATTTTAAAAGAACGCAACCAAAATACGTAGCTGGGGCATCTAAAAGGTATGAATTATAAAAAAGCAGTCGTTCTCGGTATTCTTGCGTCAGCATCGCTTGTTTTCGCTGACGGTCCATGGACTCTAGCCGCATGCCTCAAGCAGGCCAAAGAAAAAAGCCTCAAGCTAGAATCCGCGAAACTTCGCGAACAGAAGGCCGATGTAAGCATCGAGCAAGCGAAGGTCGGGAACTACCCCACACTTTCGGCAAGTATCGGCAACTCCCTTTACGATTCCCCGTTCCGCGACGGTCCACAAGACCATTACCGCCTAAGCGTAGGCATCAGCGGTTCCTATACGCTGTGGGACGGCGGTTCTACAAAGCTTTCCATCCAGGCGAGCGAGCTGAACAAAGAAGCTACGCGGCTTTCGACCAAGGAAACCGAACGCACCATCCAGGAAAGCGTTTTGAACGCCTACATGAACTTGCTTGCCGCCATCGAGAAGTTGCACACCGCAGATGCATCCGTCGAACTGGCAAAGGCGGAATTCGAGCATTACAGTACGTTGTTCGAAGCGGGCTCCATCACCAAGAAAGATTTGACGCAATCGCAGGCGAACGTTTTGCAAAAAGAAGCGGCGCAGCTTTCCGCACAGTTGGGCGTCAACACGACAAAGACGACTCTCCGCCAGCTCTTGGAACTCCCCGAAAATACACCCTTCGAAGTGACCGCCCCCGAAACTGAAATTCCTTCTCCGGACGCCCTCGGCCCGATCCCATCGCTAAACGAACTTCAAAAGTCCGCGACGGACAACAACCCTGGGCTAAAGTCCGACAGTATTTCTATACAAGTTGCAAAAAAGAATACGGAGCTTGCAGGCAAAGGCAAGTCTGTGAAGGTCTCGCTCGGAGCAAGCGCAAGCACGGGTCTCCAAGCGTGGGAATCCGGCAAATACGGCAGCCAAATCAAGAACGGTTATTCGCACAGCATTTCGATGAACATCAACATTCCAATCATTGACGGCGGTGCGACTGAGAACAAAATATTGCAGGCCCAGCTCAGCGAAACCGAAAGCATGGTGGCGTTGAAAGAGCAGGCCAAGTCGCTCGAAAACACTATCGAAAAACTTTATCTAAACGCACTCAGTGCCGACATGCAATGGAAGGCGGCCATCCTCCAAGTCGAAGCGGAAAACGAAGCTTTGCTCGTCGCCGAAGAACAACGTAACGTCGGTGCACTCACTTATACGGACTTTCTTTCACAGAAGAACCGTCTCGAAAGTGCACAATCCACGCTCACGAATGCAAAATACACAAGCCTGCTTGCACGCAATCTGCTGGACCTGTACCAAGGGAAGCTGGACTAGAACACAGGCCCCGGAATAGTTCGGCAGGCTCACCAACCTTAGTCCGGGGAGACAGAACAAACGATGTCATGCCGGACTCCGTTCCGGCATCAGTTGTTGATTAAAAGAATGCTGGCCCCGGAATAAATCCGGGGTGACAATGTGAAGGGTACTGCACTGGATCCCCTCCGCGTTGCTCCGAGGATGACGGTGAAAAGACAAAGCGCCCGTAAGGGTGCGTGCTCATACCTACCTAACTTCTTCCTACCGCCTACTTTCTACTTCCTACTGCCTACTGCGGCGTAGCCGCTATACCAACTTTTCGGCTTCGCCTTCGGCGTACTTTCCGTACAAAATAGAAACGATATCTTTCTTTGCAATTTTCTGGCCCGTTTCCTTGAGACTCACGCGAAGCCTGTCGAGCATCGCCTTGTCGATTTCTTTCCAGTACTGGTTCGTCTCGTTGATGGTCCAAAGCTTGTCATCGCCGCCGCTGACGGTCACGAGTTTCGCCTTGAAAAACGTTCCCAACGCGCGGTTGATGATGCTGCTCGTCGTGCCCGCGATGTTCTTCGAAACGATTTCCTGAACTAGGTCCTGCTTGCTCATGGGCACGAACGACGTGATGTCGCACGCTTCCGCATAAATTTTCTTGAGCATGTTGCGCGGGAACATGTCCCAGCCCTTGCGTTTTAAAGCCTTCGCCAGAATCATCTGCGAATCTTCTTCGACAGTCACTTTCTGTTCGGCAAGCGATACCGTATAAGAACCGCCGCCGGCATCTGTCATTTGCACAAAGTCTGCGGATTTCACGAAATCCTTGAACGTCTTGAAACCGAGACGTTTTTCGTTAAACGCATTGTCCAGCCCGAGCATCTTGGGCTTTAACGCCGCAAGGAGAATCGGGCCGTCTTCTTTTTGCAGCACGTTCCTGAGCATTTCCATGGAATCGATTTTTTCGGAAACCAGCTGATTTGCTCGTTCCTTTGCATCGGCGGCTTCATCGCCCGAATCGTCGTCCATTGCAGTCGTATCGTCGGTATAAATGTACCTCGAACAAGAATTCTTGACGCACTCGCTCAGCGGAGACTTCGGCCCCACGCCAATCACTTCCTTGCCCTGCTCGCGGAGTTTGCGGAACAAGGGCGAAAAGTCGGAATCGCCTGTCGCAAGCACAATCCACTGCACCTGCGAATCGAGCGCCACTTCCATCGTATCGACCGTCATCTTGATGTCCGTCGAATTTTTACCGCTTACCGGGTGGAACGTGTGCACCAGCTCGAATCCGTTCTCGTTCAACGTCGATTGCAGCGAAATCAACTCGCGGGACGACCATTTGCCGTACGCCTTGCGCACGACAATCTGCCCCAGCGGCAAGAGTTCGTCCATCAGCGACTGCACGCCATCCTTTTTAATCCAGTTCGTGAGGTTCTCGGCATCGATAAAAATTGCAATGTGGTTCATGATGGTATATATAGAAAAGA
>CAMJHM010000167.1 GCA_946405515.1 uncultured Fibrobacter sp.
GGCGGTCGCCGACTTCGTTACCTGTTCCGCCCAAGGTCACGCCGTGCAAAAAGCTAACGTTGTTCCCGACGGTCGCCGTTTCTCCGATGACGATGTTCGTCGCATGGTCAATCAGGAGCCCGTGCCCGATTCTTGCTGCCGGGTGGATGTCCATGCCGAACTTGCGGCTGATGATGCTCTGGAGCATCTTGGCGGGGAATGAACGGCCTTCTTCATAAAGGATGTGGGCTACGCGGTAGGCTTGCAGCCCCTGGAATCCCTTGAAGAACAAAAGCGGTTCAAGGGGGCCTGTGCAGGCGGCGTCGCGGAGAACTGTCGCCCTGATGTCCTTGGCGGCGCAGAGCAGAAGGTTTGGATATTTCTCGTAGATGTCGCTGAACATCTTTTCAAGTTCCGCACGGTCGATGATTTCGCCTGCGAGTTGGCAGGCCAGGGTAACGCTAAGCATGTCCGCAAAGTTCTTGCGGTTGAGGACCTGCTCTTCGAGCATCAACTTGGAAAGGGGCTCGGAATCAACGAGCTCAAGGGCTTCCTTACGGAGAATTTTTTCCATTTCTTCTGGTGTCATCGTGCGCCCAAATATAGTAAAGATAGAAGATGGGCGGGGGACGGGCTATAGTTCCAGTAACGCCTTGGCGGGAATCCAGAACCAGTCGGGGCGGAATTCCAGTTCGTAGCACGCTTCGTAGATGGCTTTGGCCAAGATGTATGGCTTGCATTCCTTTTCTATTGTCTCAGTGAAGATTCCGGAGACTTTAGAATAGCCGGTGATAAAGGCTTGCATGGCTTCGGTCGGGTCGGCCTTGGAGACTGCTCCCGCATAGGCAAAGCTGCGCAACATGCCTGCGATATCGACGGCGGGGGAGCGGATTGTCCGTCTGTATTCGAGGCTGCGCGTGGGTTCTCCCTCAAAATCGATAATCTCGAAATGCTTGGTGCCGTTTGCGCTTTTTGTAATCAGTACCTGTCCGAGATGGTAGTCTCCGTGGATGCGCTGGCATTGGATAGTCTTGTCGTGAGAGGATTCGCTGAGTAGCTCGTTATAGCGGGTGCGCAGTTCTGGGAATCGTTCGCGGAGTCGCGGGGCGTATTCGGTGTCCGTCGAACTTTGGAGCAACTGTTTCAGTTTGTCGAAGGGCGGCTCGACGTTACTGCTTTTGGGGCCGCTCAGGTGCTTGAGGCTCTCGTGCATTTGCGCGGTGGACATCCCGAGCTGGAATGCGTCGGTGCTGTCCATGTTGTTGCAAAATTCGTTCCAAGCGTCGGTTGCGTTCGCGAAATGCTCTTCAAGGATTCCCCAGGTGTAAGTTTTGCCTTTTTTGGTTTTGTAATTGCAGACTGCATAAAGCCTTGGTGCGCGGCTGCTCTCCGCCCTGTTCATGGCTTCCAGGATTTCGGCTTCGGGGTGCAATCCCGGTTCCAGCCTGCGGTAAAGCTTGAAAAAGTACTTGCCGGGCGCACAAAATGCGGAATTGCTTTGCTCTTTCGAAATGGGCTTGATGCTTGTGAGCGGCGTCTTGGGGAGGGGCGCCGTAATCCTGAAAGTGAAAAATCCCGAGTTCCCGGAGAATACGGATTGCTGCGCTCCGTCGAGGAAAGCGTCTTCGAGAATTTTTCCGACTGCGTTTTCGTCATCAATGAATGAATAGATGTCGCTTTCGCCATCGTCAAATGAAACCTTGTAAAGCCTGATTCGCGTGCCGCCGGCTTCGGTGGAATCGAGCGTATCGATGCGCAAAATGGTTCTGTTTTTCCCCATGAACCAACGTTGTGTGCTAAAGTATTTTATAAGGTTCATAATCCGAATATATATTTTCTGATTATAAAATATTTTTTAAATAACAAATTTTTTTTTGTGAAAAATGTATAATTGGGAACATAGGAGATGGAAGGGTGGATTCTCCTTGGAAAAAACAGAAAGTGTCTTCGATTATGGTCGATGTTTGGTCGATTAGGATTAGGAGAGGGCACTTTCTTTTTTTATACCCTTTATCCTGTTATTTCCCAGTATTGGTGAGCGGGGCGAAGTATCCCTGAGAACGCAGTGTCGCGAGCACTTTGAGCTGTTGTGGAACGGGTTCGCTTGGGAGGCCTTCGATTACGAATGGCGGTATTTGCTTGATGGGCTTGAATGCTTCCGGGACGTCGCTGTAGTCGCAGAGTTGCCATGCGGCAAGCAGTTTTTCAATGAATTCCGTCCATGGAAAGTTATCGGATGGACGCATTGTGAAACTTGCGGGTTTGAGGTTGTCCCTGGCGTCAAGCAATAGGCTCCCGTCTTTGTAGCAGGCAAGAACAGCTGCTTTTCTGGGCTTGTTTTCGGTTGCGTTCTGTGCGGGAATATTCAGAATGAGCTGCATGCGCAATTATGCCGAGGCGACTTCGCGTTGGATGAGATTGTACTCGTACTCGGAAATAGAAGTGATTTTTAAAATCAGTTCCCTTGTGAGGCCTGCCTTGATGAGCGCCTTGGCGTAATCAATTTTGTTCGTAGTGGCCATGTTTACCTCGTTGACTCAAAACCAATAGCAAAAAAATAATAACTCCGTGACAAAAAGGAATGCCCTGAATTGAAAATTTTTCCCCAAATATACGAAAATGTGTTCTGTAACACATTGATACTCAACGACTTAACGCTTTTAGAAAGCCTTGAAGGCGGGGATGCCTCGTGTGACTGGCTTCACGGATTCTACTGTGAGCCCAGAACCGTTTACATCAATTCTGGCGGAACGATTCCGTCAAGGACGGGAAACGACTTGCGGTAGTCCTTCTCGGCTTGCAAATCGAGTTCGGCGGTGATGACTT
>CAMJHM010000168.1 GCA_946405515.1 uncultured Fibrobacter sp.
CCCTTCGGCTTTTCTCAGCACCATGGATTTTCCCGCCTTAAGAATCGTGTACGGCGAACCGACAAAGGAACGGTAATCCATTTCGCCATCCAGGCGGATATCGTCCAGCGACGAATACTCCTTTTCAAATACGTAATGCCCGTAACTCCGGCCGAAACTTAACGTGGGATAGACAAAGAGATCGGCCCGGCCGAGAAAATACACATCGTCATTTTCTTCGTCCACCAACTCGGCGTATTCCCGCACGCCAAAAAACTTCTTGACAGCATTCTTTACATCCTCTCCGTTCTTGGAACCCGCAAACGCCATGGAGCCCGCCAGAACAACGACGAGGCCCAGCACTTTCATTTTTTCAATCATCATTTTTCCTTTGTCGAATCAAACGGTCGCTGGCCTATACCCGAGCAATTTCATGCTATAAAGCGCAGTGCCCTTGCTGATGCTGCGGACACCCGTAGCGTATCCAAAAATCTTGCGTAACGGAACATCGGCTTTCAGGAAATGCGTCTTGCCATCGCCACCGATTTCCTTCACCTTGCCATCGCGAGACTGGATATCGCCCGTCACAAGGCCTGCAAAATTCACAGGGCATTCCAGCGAAAGTTCCATCACAGGTTCGTACAACTGAACATCGGCAGGCTTGATAAGCTTGGTGACGGCATCGGCGCAAGCCTTCTTAATCATGGGCGGGAGCGCCCCTTCGGTCCAGGTGAATTCATGGACTTCAAAGCACACGCCTACGAGCGGGCCCTTGCCGAGTACGCCGATTTCCGTAGATTCCAGAAGCGCAGAACGCACACCTGCCAAAATCTCGCGGGGAGCGGTTTCCAGGAATTCAGCGGAGAGACGGATGTCATGGGCATCGCCATCGAGCGGCGTCGCCGAAAGCTTGATTGAAATCTTGTGCGGCCCGAGCTGGAAGGAATTCTCGACCGGGCCCACATTACGGCAGAGGCGTTCCTGCCAGCGCACCTCAGGGCTGCCAGCCTTGACTTCGCAACCGAATTCACGCTTTAAACGAGCAAGCAACACATCGAGTTGTACTTCGCCCACGGTATGCAGGTACCAGAATCCGCCATCGTCTTTTTGCACACGGAAAGAGGGATCCATGCGGGCCAAAACATTCAAGCTCTTTTCTACATGATGATAATCTTCGGCACCCAGACATTCCACGCGAGTCTGCAAAAGCGGCTGATATTTGTCACGGAGGGATGTTGATTCGTCATGGATTGCTTCGCCTTCGGCTCGCAATGACGTTCCGTCTAAATAAATCACCTGCCCGAGTTCTGTTTCGAACGGACTGCGCATGGCGTAAATGTCGCCGGAGCGGATTTCGTCCACAGGCTGCAACAAGTTCGCCTTCAGGCGAGAAAATTCAAAACCCGCGGGCCATTCCTTGCGTTCCATATTCGTATGGCTACGGAACAGCGAAATTTCGCCCACGCCTTTAAAATGGCGCAGTCGAATAACTTGGCCTAATTCATTGTCCGCAAATTCAGGTACATCGGGCAAGAAGAACGATAGCGCCGTTGTCAGGCTGCGCACCCCGAAACCTTCGATAGCCGAGCCTGCATAGCACAGAGCATAATCTTTATTCTTCGCCAGTTCCTTCAGTCCGCGCAAAAGCGTTTTAGGCGGAACCGGCTTTCCTTCGAGCGCAAGCTGCAAAACTTCATCATCAAAGTTGCTCGCGAATTCCACCGCTTCGGCGTAATGCTTCTTGATTTTCTCGGTAGAATCGCTCACTTCGCCCGCTTGCGGCCAGGAATCATCGATGACTTCTTCGCCCGAATCCGAATGAATCAGGCGGCTCTTGCTGAGCACATCGAGTACGCCCGACATGCGTCCGCCCTTGTATTCGGGGAGTGTCATGAGTACCGGGCGCACGCCCAGAACTTCTTCGATATTAATCAGCGTTTCGTCAAGCGAATAGTCGGGATTGTCAAGTTTATTGACAAATAGAATCGTCCGCACGCCCGCTTCGCGCAGTTTACGGAAGGCGGCCACCGTTTGCGTTTCCACTCCGCTCGCGGCACTCACCACAAGCACCGCGCCCTCGACGGCTGTCAGCGCCGTGTCGACTTCGGCACCAAAATCCACATGGCCCGGAGTATCGATAAAATTGAACCAGGTGTTCTTCCATTCGAAATGCGCCACGCCGCTTTCAATGGTAATGCCGCGCTCTTTTTCTTCGGGCATGTAGTCCATGGTGGCAAGGCCTTCTTCCACCTTGCCCGGCCGGCGAACCTCGCCCGCCGCAAAAAGAATACGCTCCGAAAGAGTCGTCTTTCCGGCATCCACGTGGGCAAGGATTGCAATATTTCGAACAGGCTGAGTCACAACGCCCTACTTTTTCAATTGTTCTTCAAGAGCGGCTACACGTTGCGACAATTCGGCACAAAGCTTTTCAAGCGCATCCAATCGGGCATCGTGTTCACGATCCTTTTCCGATTGACGGTGCAGTTCCGAATCCTGCATCTTGTTGACGGTATCTACAGAATTCAGACGGAAATCGTGCTCCGCATCTTTGGCTACCTGGGCCTTCAACCTAAAATCCTGTTCGCGCTCTTTACTGTACAAGGCATCAATGCGAACATCATGTTCGTCATCCTTTTCTTTTTGCATGTCCAGGCGTGCGTCATGTTCCTGGTCTTTACGCTGCAGCTCGCGAATGCGTTCTTCATCAAGATTCATGGTAACCTCGAGTGACAGGATTTACATCATTAATCTAGAAATTTTCGTCTAGCGTGAGCTCGTTCGCGACCGCCTCTTGCTTGCGTTCGGCCGTCGCAT
>CAMJHM010000169.1 GCA_946405515.1 uncultured Fibrobacter sp.
TCAACGTGCAGCTCACCGACGACGAACTCGCCGAACGCCGCAAGGAAATGGAAGCCCGCGGCGCCAAGGCTTGGCAGCCGGAACACCGCGACCGCGTAGTGTCCAAGGCCCTGCAGGCATACGCTGCAATGGCATCGTCCGCTGACAAGGGTGCCGTTCGTGATCTCAGCCTTATCGGCGTGAAGTAAAAAACACTCGCACTTAAACAAAAGAACCGCCTTGTTCAAACAAGGCGGTTCTTTTTGCATCCAAGTCTACTGATTACTTCATGCTATTCAAAATACGGGTCCAGCCGTCATCGGGAATCTGTGCGCCCATAACCTGCACAACTTCGTTGCTGACGACGCTGCCGAGGTTGCCGGAGCGTTCCATATCCCAGCCGTTCATGTAGCCGTACAGGAATCCCGACGCCCAGAGGTCACCGGCACCCGTCGTATCAATGGCTTTGGCAGGGCCTGCCTGCACATGCGTCACCTGGCCATCCTTGGCGATCAAGGCACCGCGCTTGCCAATTTTCACGACAGCGACTTTCGCCTTCTTTGCAAGCACATCAAGAGCCGCTTCTTCCTTGACTCCCGCATAGGCAAAGGCTTCGTCTTCGTTGGCAATGATAATGTCAATCATCTTTTCAGCAAAGAGTTCGTCGAACAGTTTGCGGCAAGCATCCACCACACCAAAGCTGCTGAAGTCAAGCGCCGTTTCCACGCCCAAACTGCGGGCAAGCGTAAACGACTTCTTGAAACAATCCGCATTGAACGCCCTATAACCTTCGGCATACAGGAGCCCCACACCATCGTAAAGCGCGGGCACAAAGTCTTCGCTCGCAAGGAAGTCGGAAGCGCCAAGGTAAGTCCACATGGAACGCTGCGCATCAGGAGTTACAGCACTAAACACGCAACCCGTCGCAGCATCCGAAATGCCGAGCTTCGATTCCACGCCGTTCTTGTTCAGGTGTTCCTGGAAAAGCTTTCCAAGTTCGTCGTCGCCAATTTTCGAAATAAAGGCAGCCTTGCCCCCCAAGCGAGAAAGCCCGACCATCGTGTTGCAAGTCGAGCCACCCGGCACGCGCAGGGGCTTGTCGAGAGCCCCGAGGAACTTCTCCATCTGGGGCCAATCCACCATGTTCATGCCACCCTTCTGCACGCCTTGCGATTCAATCCAGGCATCATCTACATTCGCCAAAATATCGACCAGGGCAGCACCCATACCAAGAACTTTTTTCATAATCAACCTCCACGGCGGCGACGCAAGCGCTCACCCGCCTCCATTAGGAATTTTCTTTCCGAAGGACTCAGCGACTTGACGCCCTCACGGCTGACCTTCCTGAGGATTTCGTCCATGCGTTTTTCTTCGTCCACATAAAAAACTTCACCTTCGATTGCCTCGGAAGGTTCCTCGTTATGAGCATCATCGCTAGAAGCCTTGCCTCCACGAGTCACCTTCACCTTCGAGCCACCGAAATTCAACTTTCCCGACAGCCGGCGAAAACCGCCCTCGTACAAGTACATGTAGATGAACCCGGCCACGACGCCGCCCAAATGGGCCAAATGCGCAATGCCGTCACCCGACGGAGCCATGAACACATCAATCGCGACCATCACCCACATCGCATACTTTATCTTCATCGGGAAAAAGAAGAACAGGAGCAAGCGACGTTCCGGGAAAAAGCGGTAATAGGCAACAAAGATACCCATCAAAGCGCCGCTCGCGCCGATAATCGGGTTGTTGGTAAGCCCCAAGAGGCACATGACGACACTAAAGAATGCCGCAAACACGCCGCAGAACAGGTACATGCCCGTAAAGTGCTTCGTACCCATCCATTCCGCGACCTCGTCGCCGAACATCCAGAGCATGAGCATGTTGAACAAGAAATGCCAAAAGTCCACATGCACGAACATGTAGGTAAAGTAACGCCAGACCTCAAACGGGCTCGTCGGGAAGAACGCCCCAAAGAACGAGATGTAATCACGAAGGCTCCCGTAGCCTGCCCCCGGGATATTCAAGTGGAGCCCTAAAATTCCACCGACCAGGAAAGCGAGCAGGAACACGACCAGGTTCGCAAGGAGCAAAACGCGAATGGGCTTGGCCAGATATCTAAAAGGTTTCATCGGTCCCCTTTATTGCGGACTATATCGTGAATAATAATTTCGGGCACAAATTTAGAAAGAAGTGCAGCATCTTTCACGCCATTTGCCAAAAGTTCACGCACGACGCTGCTACTCACAGAAAGGTGCTCCGGAGCGCTCAGCAAAAAAACGGATTCAGCATCGCCATACAAAGCCTTGTTGTTCCAAGCGACGGTTTGTTCAAAATCAAGATCGGAAGAATTGCGGATGCCGCGGACAAGGTAGCGCGCACCGACTTGCTTCATATAATCTACAGTCAGCCCTTCGAAAGAGGCCACCTGCACGTTGGGTAGCTCTTTTACAGCCTTCTCGACAAAGCTCTTGCGTTCTTCCGCAGAAAACAAGTTACGCTTCGAAGAATTTTGGGCAACAAGAACCCACAACGTATCGAACAAGGCCGATGCACGGCGCACCACGTCAAGGTGCCCCAACGTAAACGGGTCGAACGAACCAGCGAACACGGCGATTTTATTCATACTTCAAATGTAGTAAAAGGCGCGAGGCACGAGGCTCGAGAATAGAGACTAGAGATAAGAGGCTAGAGGCTAGTGAATAAGAATCACGCACTTCGTGCGTCAATATA
>CAMJHM010000170.1 GCA_946405515.1 uncultured Fibrobacter sp.
CTACGATCGCGTAGCCGAGGCGGTGAACCTGATGCTCCGTAATACTCCGCCCGAATTGAAGATCCTGACCCGTACGGGAAACTATTCGGCAAAGGTCTTGGGCTTTGACAACTGGGGAGTCGACTTCCATATCGATGGTGAGAAGTTTAAGGAAATCGCAAAGGCGAAGGGTGACACCATGTACCGTGTGGGAATGTTCAACGACGGCTACCTGGGAACGCAATACGATTATGGCACCTGGGGCGCGGATTGCAAGACTTCCATCTGCCGCGAAGAGGGCGTGGCTTGGCTTGAAAAGTATAGCATCAACACGCCCTACGGCGGCGAGGCGCTGACGACGGCGAGCGGCTACCAGGTCATCAATACGCCGGAGTTTTTGGCGTACGAGGGATTCCGCACGCATACGAGCTATCTGAACATCCAGTGGAACAACAACCTGATTGACAGCTGGAAAAAGACGCCCTTCAAGCAGAAGGATTTCGATTACGACCCGGCGCGTGTCGATTCGCTTTCGGGATTCAAGTACATCAACGACCACCTGGGCTACCGCTTTGTGCTGCGCGAATCGTGGCTGAGCGATACGGTGGGGAGCGACGGAATTTTACGTGCGAAACTGCGCATCCAGAACGTGGGCTTTGGAAATTTGACGTGGAACGCTCCGGTAAGGCTCGCCGTTTTAGAGGATTTGGAAGGAAGCAATTTGGCCATGTGCCCGATGCCGACTTATTATGAGCTGCCGGACGTTGATTCCCGCAACATCCATAGCCGCACCATCTCTATTGCGGGCGGCGATACCGTGATGACATTCGACGGGAACAATGAACTTGAAATTTCAACCAAATTAAATAAACGGGGCAAAGGACGTTACCAAGTGTACTTGAAAATCGGTGAAATCGAATTTGCCAACCGCGTACCTACTGGCATAGGGTCTTGCGGCGAAGAACAGCCTGCCGTTTATTTGGGCAAGATCTATGTCGATGAAAGTGTGAAGACGACGGGCTTTGCGGCTCGCGAGCCTTCGGCTGGCTCATTGGGTGCCGAAAAGAAAAACGCCCCCTTCGTTCAAAGGGAGCGGCATAATGCGATTATCCGTGATGGCGAAAAACGCTATAAAGTAAATGGAGCTACGCTTAGGTAGATTTTTTTTGATGGAGCTTAACGGCGTTCGTCTATTTGGTAGGCTCCTACCTTGACTGCGAATTCGTGGCACATGGCTTCGGGATCGGGTTTGCCGAAGATTGCGGAACCGACCACAAAGATATTTGCACCGGCTTCTTTGCAGGCGAGGATGTTGTCGAGCTTGACGCCGCCGTCGATCTGGATGTTGAGTTCCGGCTTCATCTGGCGGAGCTCGCGAATCTTGTCGAGGCAGTAGGGGATGAGGCTCTGGCCGCCGAAGCCCGGGTTCACCGACATAATCAAGACCATGTCCACGATGTCGAGCACGTACTTGATGCTTTCGAGCGGGGTTGCCGGGTTGATGGCCACGGCGGGCTTGACGCCGAGTTCGGCAATCTGGTGCAGCAGACGGTCCAGGTGGTTCGTGGTTTCGGCGTGCACGCTGATGATGCTTGCGCCGGCTTTTGCAAATTCGCCCACGTAGTTCTCGGGGTTTTCGATCATCAGGTGGCAATCGAGCGGAAGCTTGGTTCCCTTGCCCACGCAGGCGGAGATTCCCGGGCCGAAGCTGATATTTGGGACAAAGTGTCCGTCCATGATGTCGAGGTGAACAAGGCCTGCGCCACCGTTTTCGATAGCCTTGAGGCCGTTGCCGAGTTCGAGGAAGTTTGCGTTTAAAACGCTAGGGGCGATAATTTGCTTGAGCATAGCCCAAATATAGCAAAACTAGACAGGTTGAAAAAAATTTACTATCTTTGCGCGCAAACAAAGCAAGGAGATAAAAATGTCTAAAGGAACTAAAACTGTAGTCGCCAAGGCCGCTGCCAAGAAGGTTGCCGCTAAGGCTGCTCCGAAGGCTGCCGCCGAAAAGAAGGCTCCGGCCAAGAAGGCCGCCTGCAAGACCGCTGCAAAGCCGGCCGCTGAAAAGAAAGTTGCTGCCGCTAAGCCGGCTGCTAAGAAGGCCGCTCCGAAGGCTGCCGCCGAAAAGAAGGCCCCGGCCAAGAAGACCGCTGCTAAGGCTCCCAAGAAGGTGACGGTTGTGTTCGAAGCCAACTGCCCGCTCGCAACGACCGTGTCTGTCGCAGGTTCCTTCAACAACTGGGCTGTCGACAAGGACATGCTCAAGAAGGACAAGAAGACTGGCCTCTGGACTGGCAAGATCACCCTCGATGCTGGCGACTACGAATACAAGTTCGTTTGCGACGGTCAGTACTGGGACGAAGGCGACAACAAGGTCAAGCACGTTTAATCTAGATGAAAGGACGGGCCTTCGGCCCTACAGACGAAAGACGAGAGAGGTTTCGGTTTGCCGAAGCCTTTTTCATTTTGTGTAAAGTCTGCACAAATCCCACGCCATTCATTTCTCTTTCCCCAAAGCGAAGCGACCCCAAAGCACGTCAGTGCGACCTCATACCTCATAGCCATTTTCTAAATTTGTCCGCATGAATTATTCCATCCCTCAAGAAGTTTTTGTGAAGGCTGCCGAACAGTACGGCACTCCGCTCTGGATTTATGACCGCG
>CAMJHM010000171.1 GCA_946405515.1 uncultured Fibrobacter sp.
CGACCCAGGCGAACATGATTTCCGACGAGATCCAGGACGCCGATCCGGAATACGTTACTTCGGCCTCGCTCGAGGAACTGCTCGTAAAGCTCTGGATCGGGAATGCCAAAAGCTACCGCAAGATGATTGCAAACTAATGAACGAACGCGTACGTGTAATTGGTGGCGGCCTCGCAGGCTGCGAAGCGGCTTTGCAACTGGCAAGTCGCGGTTTTAAGGTTGATTTGTACGAAATGCGCCCGGTAAGGCAGACCCCTGCCCACAAGGACGGCCATTTGGCACAATTAGTTTGTTCCAACAGTTTCAAGGCGTTGGGCATTACATCTGCCCACGGTCTCCTGAAGCAGGAACTCACGATGCTCGGAAGTTTCCTGTTGGATTCTGCCCGCGAAGCAGCCGTGCCCGCAGGTGACTCGCTCACCGTCAACCGCGACATTTTCAGCGAATCGGTCGAAAAGAAGATTGCTGAGTCGCCCAACATCACGTTACACCGCGAAGAAGTCACAAGCCTCGAAGGCGACTGTCCGACTCTTGTAGCCGCAGGCCCCTTGGCAAGCGACGCCCTCGCCGACGACATTTTCAAGCGCCTCGGCAGCAACCGTCTGCATTTCTTTGACGCAATCGCTCCGGTTGTCGAGACCGATAGTATCGACTTTGACCACGCCTTTTACCGCAACCGCTGGGAAAAGGGCGAAACCGCAGACTTTATCAACTGCCCGCTCGACAAGGAAACTTATACCGAATTTGTACGCAAGCTCTGCGAAGCCGAAGCTACGGAACCTCGCCCGTTCGAGAAGAAAGAACTTTTTGAAGGTTGCCTCCCGGTCGAAGAAATGGCGCGTCGTGGCTACGAAACTCTCCGCCACGGGCCCATGCGCCCGATCGGGCTTGGGCTTGGAAACAACGGACATCTGTGGTATGCCGTGATCCAGCTCCGTGCCGAAAACAAGCAGAAGACGTTGTTCAACATGGTCGGTTTCCAGACGCGCCTCAAGTGGGGCACGCAAAAGGAAATCTTCACGATGGTGCCGGCACTCCGCAACGCAAAATTTGCGCGCCTCGGCTGCATGCACCGCAACACCTTCATTGAATCGCCCAAGTTCCTTGATGCAACACTCCGCCTGCGCCCGGATCTTGAATGCGCCAAGGGCATTCCGCCTACATGGTTTGCGGGCCAGATTACGGGTTCCGAAGGTTATACCGAAGCAGTGGCCACAGGCTGGTATGCCGCCTGGAACATGGCACAGACGATTCTGCACGGACATGCCGACCCGCTCCCCGACGAGAGCTGCATCGGGTCCTTGATGAACCGCCTGGTCGAAGAAAACGAGGACTTCCAGCCGATGAATTTCAACTTCGGGCTGCTCCCCCACCACGAAGGCCTCAAGAAGAAGAACAAGAAGGAAATTCTTGCGGCCCGCGCCGAAGAATCCGTGCGCAAGTGGATCGCGGATAGGAAAATCATGTAGTCTTTGCAGGGAGAGGTCTCTCCCTGGTTCGCACTCTGTTGCTCACCACCCTCTCTAGCGGGGACACCCCGCAACGCCCTATATTTGTAAGAATAAAATCTAATTTTTTTGTAAAAAGTGATCTTTATTTAGTAATAAATCTTTTTAGCAAGAAAGGATGAATATGTTTTGCATAAAATGTGGTAAAGAACTTGAACCGGGAGCTCAATTTTGCAGCAAATGCGGACACTCTACAAATGTACTTCAGGATTCAGAAGCTGTTGACGACGATTACACACCCAAAAATAGTACGGCAACAGCGCTTTTAGCCATGTTTACAGGAATGCTTGGCATACATGATTTTTATGCTGGCAAGATGCAAATAGGAATAGCAAAAGTCGTTTTAGCTTTTTTTGGAATATTCGCATTCCGGCCGATACTACTAGTATCACTTATATGGCAATTCATTGATGTGATTCGTATTGCCGCAGGATCTTATAAAGATGGAAATGGACATCCCGTTGAATCCGCCTTATGGACCGTAGTCTATACAACAATAGGAATCATTGTTTTATTTATGATACCTATCATTATCATTCGTATAGTGGTGGCTCAGTAACCAATCCAACATCAATACGATTTGCAAAAGGCCCCCACAGGGGTCTTTTTTCGTATCGAGGTAACCAGATTGTTCTTGCCGCTATTCGGCTTCGCCGAGCGGCGCGAACCCTACGGGCTATGCCTTAACGGCATAGCGCAAAATTCGCCTTACGCACTCTCGTTGTTCGTGCATAGGCAAATTTTGTGCCGCAAACCTCACTTTGTTTCGTATTTTGCCCTTCGGGCTTGCTTGAACTTCGTTCAAGTCAAGGCCTAAAACCATCTAAGTTCGCTTCGCTCTCGATGGTTTTAGTCGAACTGATCAGTTCGAACTCATAATATATCACGATACACAAAAGGCCTCCCATTGGGGAGGCACTTTGTGTATCGGGGTAACCAGATTGCTGCGCCGGCTTCGGTTTCGCTTCGCTCACTGCCCGGCTTGCCCTTCGGGCTTCACCTTCGGTGAAGCTGATCTGGTTACCTATGATACAAGAAAAGCCCCCAAAAGGGGGCTTA
>CAMJHM010000172.1 GCA_946405515.1 uncultured Fibrobacter sp.
AAGAACGTGGAGACCGCCGCCGTGTTCGAGAAGAGCGAAGTCAAGGTGTGGGAATGCCGCAACTGCGGACACATCGTCGTCGGCACCAAGGCCCCGGCCGCATGCCCAGTGTGCGCCCATCCGCAGTCCTTCTTCGAAGTCTCTGCTGAAAACTTCTAAACAAGTCGCTTTGCGCTACTATTTAGCAAGAACGTCTTTTTGATACTGTCATGTCCGGCTCCGGCCGGGCATTTCTTGTTTAGAGAGCCATGAACCGTTCGCGTTCTTCGGCAAGATCGAGCCCGGGGATTTGCAATTCAAGTTCCGCAGCCTGGGCAATGCATTTCTTCGCAAACTCTGCTGTCGCAGGGGTCGAGGCGTCACTTATACGGTGGCGAGCACTCTTCAGGAACTTTTCCACTTTACGCATATTCTCGCGCATCGTCACATCGCAATAAGTTTCGGCCATACGTTCAAAAATGTAGTCCTCGGCCGTTTCGGACAAATGCACCATGTCGGCATCATAAAAGCGGTAATCGCGCAGTTCGTCCATCACGATTTCGTAACTCGGAAAGTATTCAACGGAAACCTCGCCGAAGGAATCACCGGAATGGCCAGACGCAAATTCTGCAACGACCTGGTTCACGGCCAGCAGCAGCGTCGCCTTGGAAAGCGTATTGTTGTGCATCCCGTCCCCCGCGTGCCTGAGCGGCGACACGGTGAACACGACATGGACTTTCCCATGTCTTATTTTATGCAGACTATCGACGATGTCGCGCAGCGCAGTGACCGCACGTTCCACGGAAACAAGTTCACGATTGAACAGGCCCGGATCCTGCCGGTGGCAATTCGAGACCACCTCCCCCGTCTGCTTCAAGAAATAGACGAAGGCCGTGCCCAGCGTAACAAAAACAGCATCGGAGCCTTGCAGGAATACTCTCGCACGGGCTGCAGCATCGTTCAGGTTCGCGACGCAGCCTTCGCGGGTCGGCGCCGAGAGCGAGCCGTGCGCACCCCAGCAATGCCATAACGGAGCCCGGGCATCTTGGAAAACATCCCCTTCCCCGTAGGTTTTTGCATCGGCGATGTTCTTCAGCATGGCCGCAATCGAAAGCGGATTGTAGATGGTTCCGAAGGGATTCGAAAGCACGTGGAATTTCCTTTCCGTAAAGCGCCTCGAAATATTGTCGGCAAAGCAGGAGCCGATAAAGGCGACTTTCCCGGTGTAGTCAATTTGCCAATCCGGGACGGAGATGTCTGTTTTCGTAAAAAATTCCATGACGTAAATATAACTCCTGAATTATAGACAAAAACAACACCTTGCAATTACCCGTTTTATTTTTTCATCAAATTCTGATGTATATTTTATACAAAGGAGTTTTCCATGAAAAAAGCATCCCTAGCACTTGCATTTTTATTAACCGTAATCTTGGCTGGTTGCGCCATACCAAAAAATCCCAACAATCCGACTCTCCTCCGGCAGCGTTTTCTAATCGAGACTCTGTACCTCGACACGGACATTCCCGAGCCTATGGAAATTGACCTCAAATTTTTAAATACGCGTTCTAAATTTGAATATTCAAAACCTGTTTATACCTACGAAAGGAGTTTATCTTCATTCACTTTCGTCAAGGACGGCATCACAACCAGAATCATGGCTATGGCGCCCCGATTTATGAAAGCCGACACCAATTTTCACCCTCCTGAAAACGCAAGCGACCAAGAGTACATCGAATTCCAGATCAAATACTTCCTTTCAGAATATTACCCGATTGATCCGGTCGGAGAAATCACGTACGACAGTAAAAAGAACTACGGCATCACCTGCATACGCACAAAGAACCACGATATATTTCATTGCGAAGCAATACGCATAACACCCCACAGGAACATCATTGTCGTAGAGACGAAGGGAAAAAACGAATCAGCCGACAAAGTGCAAGAGTGGATTAGACCGGTTATTGAAAGCGTCAAAGAAACAGGACGTTAAATCATTCGCCTGTTCATCTGATGTTTATTTTTACCGTATTTTAAGCGCCAATCCACCCCCACACTCCCCCATTTTCCTAAATTTGGGTCAAGAAACATACTCTACCGGGATCGCCATCCCGATGGATTAACTCTCAACAAATGAGGAACAAACAAAAAATGGCAAGAGCTTTGATTATCGGTTGTGGCGCCGTCGCCACAGTTGCTATCAAGAAGTGCTGCACCTGCAGCGAAGTCTTCAGCGAAATCTGCATTGCGAGCCGTCATCGCGAAAACTGCGAAAAGCTGGCACAGGAACTCCGCCCGAACACGAAGACGGTCATCACGACTGCTGCCGTGGATGCCGACAAGGCAGAGAACGTTGTAAAGCTCATCAAGGAATACAAGCCCGACCTGGTGATGAACATCGCGCTCCCCTACCAGGACCTCGCCATCATGGACGCCTGCCTCGAATGTGGCGTGAACTACATGGACACGGCGAACTACGAGCCTGAAAACATCGATGATCCGGAGTGGCGCAAGGTCTACGACAAGCGCTGCAAGGAACAGGGCTTCAGCGCCTACT
>CAMJHM010000173.1 GCA_946405515.1 uncultured Fibrobacter sp.
GCGATTCCCTTGCCCCTGTAGCGGTAATCGACGATTTTACCCCTGAAGCTCTTCCCGTTCATAAAGCAGCGTAAGAAGAAGTAGCCCACAATCCTTTCGCCGTCGAGTACGAGGAACGTGAGGAAAGCCCTGTTCCTGATGATTTTCGAGAGGGTCTTCTCGTCGAAGGCGTGGGGCTTGAAGAACTTGAAGGCTTCTTCGGGCTGTTCGGCGAAGAAGGCGGCGAGGGGGGCTGCGTCGGTCGGTTCTGCCAACCGCAGGGTAAACTTGTCGGAGAATTCCTGCAAAATTTCCGGGATTTTCTTCAGTGCCGCCCTGTGGGTCAACGCAAAAACCAAGGCGTTGCACCATTCGATGATGTTCCAGAGGAACCCGAACTTGTCGCGGAGGATGTGGGCAAACTTGTAAAGCATCAGGCGGCCTCCTCGAAGAACAGCGTTTTCGTCCAATCCTCCGGGAATCCCATTTCCCGTAGCGGGATATCCGGGTGGCTTTCGAGAAGCGCAAGCAGGCGTTTTTTCCAGCCGGACTTCGGTGCCATGACAGACAGTATTTCGATAACAAGCGTTATGGAGGCGAAAATCCTCTTATTGTTCACGACAACCGGAGTAAACCACTTGCTTCCGCGCTTCTTGGCCTCGTTTTTCGGGTACAAGATGGGCGCAACGCCCAGAACACGATTCCAGAGACGCTCATGGTGCGCGCAAATGTTACGAACGACGTTCAAAGAACGAAGCCAGGAAATAAAGGGCGTTTTCTGCTGCGAGAAATCTCCCGCAATTTCGTTCTGGAGTTTTTTATTCATTCCCTCGTAGAATTTGAGCATCGTCCCAAACGTCATCAACTCTACGGCCATCCATAGCGGCAAGTACATTTCGGAATCCCCGTACTTTTCCTTGTAAGCTACCACAAACTGAGCCTTGCGATTTTGCATATTGTAGTTCAGGACATTCATGAGTTCGAGGTAACTACTATCGGAAATATTGGGCAGATGATCCCTTTGTGTATAACCAAACGGGCCGTATTCGCGAGTGAACACCCTTACAATAGCGGTTTTTATGCCAACCTCAATCCTTGCGATGCCATCGAGCATCAGCAACCGGAATTTCCTATCGAAACAGTAACGTTCCCAGACCTGTTCAAGGTTTGTCCCCTCGACAAAGTCGTCGGAATCCGATTTGCGGAACGGGTAGAAATATCCGGACAGGCGGTAATAGTTTATCCAATTCAGGCGTTTTACCAGGGTTTCGCGGTTGCAAACGAGCCCCCGCTGTATCAGCAGGTCGGCCTGTTCTTCCACTGTCTTGTAGGTCTTGGTGTAATGCATTGCGCCCCTAGAATCTACAAACAAAAAAACTCACCGAAGTAAGCTATGCGTTGCCGCATTGAAGCCCGGTGAGTGTAGCGTTTACAATATAACAAAATATCCACGAAAAAGCAAGCCCCTGGCATAGAAAATTCATGCGGGATTTCGCGGCAACGATCGTGACCTGAAAGGCCAAGAAAGGCGAGGCTCCGTTTTGGAGAAACACGCTGCGGCTCAGCCATGCCAACTCGTGCAAGCACGGTTGTCGCGACATTCGCCTTGCTTGGTTTTATGAGGCACTTCAGTGCCCATAAAATAGAGCGTGACGGCACGGAGTGGCGGGCCGCCCAAGGGAATGCGGGTCTGGAGCCTTCGACAATTTCACTGGATCCTTCGTGGCTACACCACTCAGGATGACGAAAAAGGCGCTCAGGATGACACGGAAGGTGGCTCAGGATGACACAATGCATCATAATGCCTCCGCGATTAGCTTTTTTGCTTCCGCTTGCCCGCGGTCGTACTGTTCGCGGGTGATCTTGCCGCTTGCGAGCAGGTAGTCGCCAAGGTCGGTGGCGGTGTCACAGCCTTCTTCGGTTATGTCGGAACGCTTGATAAAAGCCTTGTTCAAGGTCGTGAGGATGATTTTTACATCGCCAAGGAAGGTGATGTTCTTGATGTATTGCAAATCGAAGTCAATCTTTGTTTCCCAAGTGACGGCGTTGCGTCCGCTGATTTGAGCAAGTCCGCTGAGTCCTTGACGTACGGTGTGGCGTTCGCGCTGTTCGGGGGTCATGAAAACCATGTCGCGCACGAGCTGCGGACGCGGCCCTATCACGGCCATATCGCCCTTGAGGATATTGAATAGTTCCGGGAGCTCGTCGAGGCTTGTGCTGCGGAGGAACTTGCCGTATTTGGTAAGGCGCACATCGTCCGGGAGCAAGTTGCCGTTTGCGTCCTTCTGGTTGGTCATGGTGCGGAACTTGATAAGATTGAAGATCTTCTCATCCTTGCCCGGGCGGGGCTGCGTGAAGAAGGGGTTGCCATGCATCTTGACGGCACCGAGGACGGTGAGCACGACGAGGAGCGGGCTCAGGCAGAGGATTGCCGAGAGCGCGCAGAAGAAGTCCAGAATTCTCTTGAAGAAGTTCGCGTACATTATGCTACCGCCCTGGATGGGACTATGTCCCTCCCCTTTGGCTC
>CAMJHM010000174.1 GCA_946405515.1 uncultured Fibrobacter sp.
TCGTCTCTCGTCTCAAGTTTTCCCTCTCTCGTCTCTCGTCTCTCGTCTCTCGTCTTAATAGGCTTCCTTCTCGGCCTCTGGACCCGTTCTCTCCTCGCTTACGATATTTCCATGATTGCTTTCCAGCGTGTCCCGGTAGATGCCGCTGCTTGGATGGCCGCTCACCCGCACGAAGGCCATTTGTTCAACGACGACCGTGCCGGTGGCTATCTCGAATTTGTGAATCCTTCAGACCCTGTCTACATCGACGGGCGCTTTATCCTCAAGACGGCCGATTTCTTTGAACGCTACCTGCGTTATGCCGACGATCCGGCCCTGTTCATGCACGATGCCGATTCGCTGCATATTGGCCGCGCCATTTTCCCGCTCCGCTATTATGCCCGCTGGGGAAGCCTCCTCTCGGTGCTCAATGCGCGGGAAGACTGGAATGTCGTGTATCGTGATTCGCTCTACATTGTTCTAAATCACGATATTTGGAATTTTGTCAGTGAAAGGTAAGTTTTTATCTTGGGAAAAAGTGATGTTGAACACGTATGGCTCTGGGGCTATGCCCTATTTCCCGAAATATTCATTATTTTTAATAAGAATGTTTGATGAATGTTGCATCAGGCGAAAAACCTTTTAAGGAATGCTTATGAATGGTTTGGTAAAAATTGCTATGGTATCGACGTTTGCTTTTGGCTTGGCCCAGGCAACGGTCAATTTCCCGTACCCGCAGAGCACCAACTATGGTGGAAACGGCATTGTGCTTTCGAATCCGACGGAATCGGCCGCACAGCTGAAGGCTGCGTTTGACTACTACTTGAAGAACAAGTACAAGGAAAACGGTTCGTATGCCGCTATTGAAAAAGACCCGGGTAGCTATGTCTCGGAAGGTACTGGCTACGGCATGTTGATGATGGTCTATTTTAGTGACAATACAACGAGCTATCAGTCCCAGTTCGATAAACTGTGGGCGTTCTACAAGGCTGGTTCTAATGAGCATGGGCTCATGAACTGGGCGTTTGGAACTTTGACTCCGTCGGACAATAAGGCTAATGCCGCAACGGACGCCGAAATGGATGTCGCTGCTGCCTTGATTATGGCCTCGTATCAGTTTGGCGATGAAAAGTATCTCGACGAAGCGCGTACTCTTTTGAAAAACGTAAAGAAGTACGAGTTTCAAGACAACGGATTGCACAAACCGGGCGATGCGTGGAACGATAAAAAGAACCCTTCGTATGCGGCTCCTGCATATTACAAACTTTTTGCCGAAGTGGATACGGAAAATGCCGAGTTCTGGAAAACCACCGCACTGAATGCCAACTATACTTTACTCGAAGCCAATTCGGCGGAATACTCTACGGGGCTTTTTGACAACTGGTGCGATGCCAGCGGAAAGGGCATGGATAAGTACTATGGGTACGATGCGGCCCGTACGCCTTGGCGCCTGGCTCAGGACTTTTACTGGTTCGGTGAGTCGAAGGCAAAGACGATGCTCGACAAGCTTGGAAAGTGGGTGAGTGGCAAGGATCCTGCGGATATCAAAGGAACAATTGAACGTGGCGGAGAGCAGATGTGGAATGACCACAATAGCACGTTTGTTGCAACGTTGATGACCTCTCTAGTTACGGATGCATCGAATCAGGGAAAATTGGATGCCTATTGGGCCGAAGCGGTTAGTTTGGGCGATGAAGCTTATTTCGAACAGTCCATGAAGGTCCTTTGCGGTCTCCTCGTTTCGGGTAACATGCCGAACTTTGCCAATCCTCCTGCGGCTCCGCAGAGCTCCAGTGCCGGGCCTGAATCTTCGGCAGTCTCTTCGTCGAGCGGAGTGGCTCCCGGACCGGGTTCCAGCAGCTCTGAACCGGTACAGAATGTATCTAGCAGTAGTGCTGCCGGGCCGAAAACGAGCAGTTCTGCAGCCGATGCAATTGCCGCCCCGGCCTTGCTCCCGGCAGAATCGTTCGCTCTGCATGGTCGTGTGCTCCAGCTGAACTTGCATACGGCAGCCCATGTGAATATCGCTTCTGTGACGGGTGTCGTTGTCAAGTCGTTCCGTGTCGGTGCGAATTCTACGAGCGTCTCGTTGGCAGACTTGCCTTGCGGTACTTATTTAATCCGCGTCCAGTCTGCAGGTGTGGCCCGTATCAGGACATTCACAATCAAGTAATGCGATTGAGGATGAAGAAAAATAAAAACGGATTTTGATGATCCGTTTTTTTTGTATTATTTTCTCAAATAAAAAGGTTTATTTATGAAGAAATCGCTTTATCCCAAGTTTGCTGCTACGGTGCTTTTTGCCGTGACTTCGATTTTTGCCCAGCAGGGAGCCCCGACGGGTGCTGCTGTTGATCCGACTGCCGACGAGCAGAAGGCGCTTTCTGCCTTGAAGGGTAAACTTGAGGGGGCGATTGTATGGGCAACGAGCCGTGCAAATTCGCATCACGATATTTGGATTATGAACGCCGATGGCACGAATGCCCGTGCCCTTACTCAGGGCGACAACGTGGACTGGTTCC